>CAZJBN010000118.1:0-14377 GCA_964543955.1 uncultured Bifidobacteriaceae bacterium | reverse complement strand
CAGGGTGCCCGGGGTGCTCAGGGTGCCCGGGGTGCTCAGGGTGCCCGGGGTGCTCGGCGCACTCGGGGTGCTCGGGGTACCGAGGCGGACCATGACGATCAGGGCCATGACATAGAGAGCGAGGAACGGCGCGTAGAAGCGTGCCGTCGTGGCTGCGGCCCAGAATGGAAGGGACACCGCGACGAACGCGGTGGCGAGCGTGGCGGCAGCGTTGCCGCCGGCCGCGCGCACCAGGGCGCCGATGGCGACGAGCGCGGCAATGGCCGACAGCAGCGCAACCGCGCGGTACACGAGCAGATCGTGGTCGACAGCCTCGCCGGCCAGCCAGCTGGCGTAGGAGAACGCGAGGCCCCGGTCGTACAGCAGGTCCGACGGAAGCAGCGGCAGGCCGTGCTGGCGGATGCCGGCCACGGCAAAGACGGTGAACTCCTCGTCGGTCGAGTAGCCGCGGCGGCCGATCTCGGTGCTGGCGCCCGCGGCGAACGCCATCACCAGCAGCATCGCGAGGACGCGCGGCCTAATCGGACAGCCCTTCGGCCTTGCGCTCGGCGGCCGTGATCGTTCCCGCAGCCGCGGCCACGGCCTCGTCCCTGGTCGGCATGCCCTGGTACGCCGTCACGTGCTTCCTCACGACGGCGGCGGTGCCGCCGATGCGGAGCTTCTCCATGAGGAACGCAAACTGATCCTCGAGCGACGCGCCGATCGCGGCCCGTATCTCTGCGGGGAGCGACCAGGCCTGCTTCTTGAACGGCCCGATGGCCTTCTTGCGGGCCTTGTAGATGAACTGCTCTTCAGTGTCCTTGGGCTTCTTCTCTTCCTGCGCGTGCTCGCGGACCCACGCGTACATCTCGTCCCGCAGCGAAGCGGGAAACGCTGCGTGGTCGTAGACCATGTTCTGGAAGTTGGTCGCGAGGTGAATCTCGCAGGCGCCCACGCGCGGGAATGCGTCGAAGGCGTCGGCCGGCAGCGTGGACGCGCCGTGCTGCACGGCGCCGGCCAGCCCGTAGCTCTCGCGCGCGACGCGCGACAGCTCCTCGAGCGCCACGAGGTCGATCTTCACGTCCGTGCGGACCTTGCCGTCGGGGCCGACGAAGCCCCCGTGAGCGGTGCCCGTCTGCACGCTGATCTTGCTGATGCCGACGAGCGACGCGCCTCGCGCCGTGAGCGCTTTCTGGTAGGCCCGCATGAACGCATGCAGCTCGTGCACGTCCGAGTTCTTGCCGCCGACTTCCCCGATCTCTCCGCCAACCGATACGGTCACGCCTTTCGGCTCGTGCTTCCGGATGAACGCGGTGAAGTCCGCGGCGAGGTCCCCGTTGACGGCCTGCTGCTCGTCGAGCGTCGGCTTGTCGAGATCGACGAGCGTGGAGGTGTCGATGTCGATGTTGAAGAAGCCCGCCGCCATCTCCTCGCGGATGAGCGCGCGCAGTGTGTCGAGTTCCGCGTCGCGCTCGGGGCTGTTGTACTTCTTCGCGTTGGTCTGGACGTGATCGCCCTGCAGGAAGAGGGGTCCGCTGAATCCCTCGCGGAGCGCCGCGGCCATCATGACCGCCGCGTACTCGTGCGGGCGCTGTGCCGTGTAGCCGATCTCCGAACGCGCGATCTCCAGGATGAACGCGCCGGCGTCCAGACGCTTCGCCGCGCGCATCACCGCGCGGGCCGTATCGTAGGCCATCGCGCGCACGTTGATGGCCGGTACGGTGAACCCGCCCGCCTCGCCTCGCCCCATGGCCATGTAGAGATCGTGGATGGACGCGAAGCGCACGCCGGCTGCCGCGCCGGCCTGCAGCAGATCCAGTCGCGCGACGCCGCGATCCTCCGGGGTCGATCCGAAGACGGCCGCGTGAACGAGGGTGTCAATCTGGTCTGGAGTCATGGGAATGCGCTCTGGCCCGTCGAGGTGATCGAGTGGGCAAATCGTTCGATCGAAGGAATCCGCGGCCGCCCCGGCCCCGCCCCCACGTCAAGGCGTGACGAGATCGCGCTCGCCGGCGCCGACCGGTGATTGTACCACCGGCCATGGGAAGCGCTCCACCATCGAGGCGTCGAGCGCGGCTTGCACGAGCTCGTCGACCGGCAGCGCGCGCTCCACCGCCTCGACCTCGAACGCCCGCGCGCGGGTGACCGGGTGACGCGGCGTGAAGAGCGTGCAGCAGTCCTCGTCCGGCAGGATCGAGAT
Source organism: uncultured Bifidobacteriaceae bacterium (assembly GCA_964543955.1). Taxonomy (GTDB): domain Bacteria; phylum Acidobacteriota; class Vicinamibacteria; order Vicinamibacterales; family UBA2999; genus VFZN01. The sequence goes on along the minus strand of CAZJBN010000118.1, from coordinate 12,198 downwards.
CGAGAAGGTGCCGAGCCGCTGGGCCTGGGACACGATCTCCTCCTTGTCCATCCCGATCAGCGGCCTGAAGACCGGCAACGAGACGGCAGACTCGGTCGCGGCAAGGTTCTCCAGCGTCTGTGAGGCGACCTGCCCGATCACGTCGCCCGTGACCAGGGCGCGCGCGCCGGATCGGCGCGCCAGGCACTCCGCGATCCGCAGCATCAATCGACGATAGACGACCGTGCGGAATGCACCGGGCACCGCGAGCGTGACTCTCCGCTGGACGTCGCCAAAAGGGACGAGGGTGAGATCCGCGCCCAGCTGATGACGCGCGAGGTGCGAGGCGAGCTCCCGCGCCTTGTCCTGCGACGCGCGGGACAGGAACGGGTAACTGTGAAAGTGCACGAGTGCGACCCGGCACCCGCGCCGCATCATGCGCCACGCGGCCACCGGCGAGTCGATGCCGCCGGAGAGCAGCGCGACGACGCGCCCGCCAGTCCCCGTCGGCAGCCCGCCGGCACCCGGCTCCTTGCCAAAGTGGAAGAAGGCCTCGCCCGGCACGATCTCGATGCCGACCACGAGCTCGGGCTCGTTCAGGTCGACGCGCCAGCCGCGATGCTCGATGATGGCAGCCCCGACCACGCGCTCGACATCGGGCGACCGCACCGCGAACTGCTTGTCGGCTCGGCGGACGAGCACACGAAAGCTCGCCGGATCCGTCGCCGGCAGATTGGCCAGGACGCCGGCGGTGATCGCCTCGAGCGTCGGCTCGACACGCGTCACCGTGGAGAAATTGGCGAGGCCCGACACGAGTCGCAGGCGCTCGCGTACCGCCGCGACATCGGCGCCGTCGGCCATCACGACTTCGATGCGACCCATCGGCACACGCACTTCGCGCACGCCGAGTCCGGCGAGGGCCCGGTGCAGGTTGCGAATCAGCTGACGCTGAAACCACGGCCGGTTCCTGCCCTTGAGCGCGAGCTCCTGGTACCGCAGTAGAAAGGACGTCATGGGCGAGCGGCTGCCGCAGCCCAGTGCCCGGATACGACAGCGCTCTCGATCGTAGCCGGGAGTCCCGTGGCAATCCAGTCCCCGGCGATCAACAGTCCCTGGACCGGGGTCGTCGTCCCGGGCCGCTTCGGCTGGCCTGGCGCCAGCGAGAAGGTGGCGTGGCGCTCGCGAACGGCCATGGCGTGGGTCAGCACCGCGTCGCGCGCGCGCGGCAGCGCCTCCCGTACCTCGCGGACGGCGGCCTCCACGAGCTCGTCGTTCGACTGCGCCACCACCGGCGCCGCCCCGCTCGACACGAGCGACAGGTGCGACCGGGCGCGGCCGAACACGACGGCCTTGTCGAACACCCATTGGAATCGACGGCCCGGAAGGCCGACGAGCACTCCGTCCATGACCCGGCGGTCGAACCACAGGTTGACCGTCACGATCGGCGAGGCCGAGGTCCCGGCGGCTGCCGCCAGGAGCGGCGCGAGCTCCGGAGACGGCATCGCGAAGAGATCGGGGAGCGCGAACCATGGCACGGCCGCGACGACGACCGACGATGGAACGGTCTCTCCGCGAACCTCGACGCCGCCGACGCGATCTCCCGCCGTGACGACGCGCGCACGCGCATTCGTGCGCACGACCGAACCGCGCGCCTCGAGCCACGCGCGCGCCGGCTCGGCGTAGAGCTCGTCAAGGGGCGCCGCCGGCACCACCAGCGAGGCGTCGTCCGGGTCGGGACCGAACATGCGGGCCAGCGATTCGACGAAGCATTCGGCGGCGGCTTCGTCGATCGGCTGGTTGAGCGCCGCGAGCGCGAGCGGCTCCCAGAGAAGCTCGATGAGTCGCGGCGCCTGGCCGTGCGCAACGAGCCAGTCACGCACGGTACGGCCTTGCCGGTCGGTGTAGGGCGGAGCTTCAGCGTCGATGCGGCCCGTGCCGGGCACGGCGGTGCCGGGCACGTGTCGCCCCACAATCCGCCCGACGCGAATCACGCTCCACCGATCGCGCCAGCCGATCGCGTCCCACGCGAGCACTCCTGCGAGCAGATGCAGCGGGCTCGGAAGCGGTGGCAGCGTCAGCGTCGACGGGCGTCCGCCCTTCTCGATCATCGGCACGGACAGGCCGGCCTGGCGCCACACGCGATGGCCGGTGCCGATGCGCCGAAGGAATGCGAAAGTCTCGTCGTAGCATCCCATCAGCACGTGCTGTCCGTTGTCGAGTCGCTCTCCCGTCATCGGATCGCGGATGACGGATGCCCGTCCGCCGAGCACTGGACGGGACTCCAGCACGAGCACCCGCGCGCCCCGCTCGACGAGCGCGGTGGCGGCGCTCAGCCCTGCAAAGCCTCCACCGATGACGATGGCATCGAAGGACATAGTCGGGAACCGGGAACCGGGAGCCGGGCGCCGGGAACCGGTCAGGTCCTCGACGCGGCGTCGAGCCGCAGGCCCGAGAAGCCGAGCAGGCTGCGCATCCAGACCGTCAGCGCTATCGCGGCGCGCGCCGGCTTCGGGACACGAATCACCTCCGAGAACACGTCGTAGCCGCGCCGCTCGATGCGCTGCAGGATCCCGAAGTAGATGCCCCCCATGATCTCCGCGGCAACCAGCTTGCGCCCGCATCCGGCGGGCAGCGCCCTCGCGGCCCGTGCATAGTGCGCCCTTGCGCGATCGCACTCGAACGCGAGGAGGCGGCGCACGTCCCGGGTCACGCGCCCGGCGGCCAGGTCCGCCTCGTCCACGCCGAAGCGTGCAAGGTCCTCCTGCGGAAGGTAGAGGCGCCCCCGCTCCAGATCGCCCTTCACGTCCCGCACGATGTTGGTGACCTGCAGGGCGAGCCCCAGTTCGGTGGCGTACTCGCGCGCCTGGGCGCTCCGGCAGCCGAAGATCTCGATGCAGATGAGTCCCACTGCCGACGCCACGCGGCGGCAGTACTCCACCAGCTCGTCGTAGGTCGCGTACCGCGTGCGGACGAGATCCATCTCCACGCCTTCGACCAGCGCATCGAACGGCTCGCGGGACAGGTTGAACCGCGCGACGAACGGCTGCAGGTTCCGTCCCTGGCTCGTCGATGGCGGTGCGCCGCCGAAGAGACAGGCGAGCTCCTCCCTCCAGGCTGCCGCCTTCCCCGTCGCGCGCGCGCGGTCCGGCTCCTCGTCCACGCTGTCGTCCACCGCGCGGCAGAAGTCCCACACGGCGACGACGGCCTGCCGCTCGTCGGCGGGGAGCACGAGAAACGAATAGGAGAACGAGGTGTCGCGACCCACGGTGTCTTTGTTCCTCCGATCACGTCCGGCGCGTCCGTCGGTGTGGCCATTCGATGGACACGCGCGATTGGCGGGGGGCTTGCGCTGGCATCATCGACATGTACTCGCGGGTCAAGATGCCCACACCAGCGTCCTCCACGCTATCACTGCCGCGTCTCGCCGACCGAGCCGAGGACGCCTCGCGAACACGTCGAACCCTCCCGCCTCGAGCCGATCGAGGATGCGCGTACCGCCCAGCCACGTGGCCCTCAGCTCGTAGCGCAACCGGCCGCCGACGCCGTCGCAAACGCGCCGGCCCTCCTCGAAGAACCCGCGCGTCCGTTTCGCGGAGTTCTCGAGGGCCGTGCGCCACCCGCCTGTCCATGTCTCGCGATCGAGGTCCGCGAGCGAGGCGCCCGCGTCGCGCCACTCCGTCTCCGGCACGTACAGCCGTCCTCGTGACCAGTCGATCGCCAGGTCCTGCCAGAAGTTGGTGAGCTGCAGCGCCGTGCACACGGCGTCGGACTGCTGGTCGAGCGTGTCGTCCCTGTACCCCGACAGGCCCAGGACGATGCGCCCGACGGGGTTGGCCGATCGACGGCAGTAGTCGATCAGATCGTCCCACGTGGAATAGCGTGTCGTGGTCACATCCTGCGTGAAAGCACTCAACAGGTCGTCGAAGTGCGCCACCGGAAGGTCGAATCGTGCGATGGTGTCGTGGAGAGCAGGGAAGATCGTATCGGGAACCGGGAACCGGGAACCGGGAGGGTCCAGAGACTCGGGGTGCGTGACCTCGGGAACGCCTGGCGCGTGCAGACGCCTTCGCCACTCCTCCAACAACTGCAGGCGCTCGAGTGGCTCCCGTCCGGGCTCGTCGGCAATGTCGTCCGCCGTCCTCGCAAAGGCATAGACGGCCGCCACGTGCGGCCGCAGGCGCCTGGGCATCAGGGCCGACGCCACGGGGAAGTTCTCGTAGTGCTCGCGCGCGATCCGCTCACAGGCGGCGTAGGACGAGGCCAGCGTGACGGCGGTCTCCGCCATTCACCACTGCGTCTCGGGCAGCCCGGCGCGATGATTGACCGCACGAGCCATCGTGAACAGCAGGTCGGACGCGCGGTTCAGATAGACGATGATGACGGGCTCGACCGCGTCGGGGCCGAGCGACAGGACAGCGCGCTCGGCGCGCCGCGCCACCGCGCGCGCCAGGTGCAGCTGCGCGCCGGCCGGCCCGCCGCCCGACAGGATGAAGTGCCGCAGTGCCGGAATCTCGCGATCCAGCTGATCGATCCAGCCTTCGAGACGGGACACCTGCGCGTCGGTCAGCACCGCCTTCTCCACGCGCCCGGCGATCTTGTGGGCCGGGTCGGCCAGCCTCGCGCCCACGGCGAAGAGGTCTCGCTGTATCGTGACGCACATGTCGTCGAGGTCCGGATCGAGCCCCGCGGCGCGCGCGACGCCCACGGCCGCCTGCAGCTCGTCCACCTCGCCGTAAGCGTCCACGCGCGGGTCGGTCTTGCTCACGCGCGTGCCGTCGAACAGGCTGGTCTCACCGGTGTCGCCTGTCTTCGTATAGATCTTCACGTGAGAGAATTATACGGTCGCCGGGCCCGACGGTCCGGCCGTATACGGCTTGTCCAAGACTCCGCGGCCCAGGCCGCTGCCCTCGCCCCAACGACGCCGGACGTTCCGGCGTCAGCTGCTCACGTGGTATCGCCGGCATGGCCGCGATCTCCCCTGGCGCGTCACCGACGACCCGTACCACATTCTCGTCTCGGAGATCATGCTCCAGCAGACGCAGGTGGACCGCGTGCTGCCGAAGTATCACGAGTGGCTCGCGAAGTACCCGACGTTCGAAGCGCTGGCCGGCGCCCCGGCAGAACAGGTGCGGGAAACGTGGTATCCGCTCGGCTACAACATCCGGCCGACACGCCTGCAGTCCATCGCGCGCCAGGCGGTGCAGCACCACGGCGGCCGGCTTCCCTCGGACCACGAGACGTTGATCTCGTTCAAGGGCATCGGTGAATACACGGCCGGGGCCATCAGGAGCTTCGCCTTCCGCCAGCGAGCGGCCATCCTCGATACGAACGTGGCGCGGGTGCTCTTTCGCGTGTTCATCGCGAGGGGCAACCCGAAGAGCCATGCGATGAAGAAGCAGCTCTGGGCGATCTCGGCCTGCCTCGTCCCCTACAAGCACGCCTTCGACTTCAACCAGGCCCTCATGGACTTCGGCGCCGTCGTCTGCGCGGCGCGCAAGCCGGCCTGTGCCACCTGCCCGATGCGGCGATCGTGCCGCTCCTACCCGCTGCACGACGCATGAGCGCCATTGTCGTCGTGGCCGCCGTCATCGAAGTTGAGGGTCAATTCCTGGTGACGCTCCGCCCCGAGGGCACGCACCTCGGCGGACGGTGGGAGTTCCCTGGCGGCAAGGTGCACATTTCTGAAACCCACGGCGAGGCGCTCAGGCGAGAGCTCTTCGAGGAGCTGGACATCGTGGCCGATGTCGGGGAGCTCATGCACCGCGTCCGCCACACCTATCCCGAGAAGACGGTGGACCTGCACTTCTACCGGTGCGGGTTCGAGGGCGAGCCGAAGCCGATGATGGGCCAGGAGATGCGGTGGGTTCCGCGTGCGGCGCTTGCCACGCTGTCATTCCCCGAGGCCGACGCCGATCTCATCGCGATCCTCACCGCGACCTGAAGTGCGCCACTCGCGCGTGCAGGCCTTCAGCGCGAGCCGAGCATCACCGGCTGCGTCCAGGCGACGGCGCCGTTCGATTCGATCACCTTCACTCGTACGTAGCCTTCGCCGCCCTTCGGGCGGTACGACGCGTCGGTGGCCGTACTCTCGTGGAGCACGCGTCCCTGGCTGCCGATGAACTGCACGCGGTACTTGCTGAAGCTGGTCGGGCGCACGACGACGCGCACCGCGGCAGACGACGACTCGACGGTGTCGAGCACCACGCCGGTCGACGAGTAGAACTCCCCACGGTCGAGCGCCTCGACGAGCGCGCGCGGCTCGAGCCGGTCGGTCCGCACGTGCACCCATCCGTGCCCGGGTGACGAGGCGGTGGGATCCCATGGCCGCTTGAAGTGATGCGCATCGTCGACGGCAATGCCGTAGATGAGCCGCCCGCTCGACAGCAGGCGATCCCAGACCTCCTCGAGTCCGGGCACACCGCCCCCGCCGAGGTTGTTGACCATCGGATGGCCGTTGTAGACCTCGAAGAGGTTGGTGCGCTGCACCTGGGAAAGCTCGTCGGACGTGATCGCCCAGCCGAAGTTGGGATGGTTGATGCTCGGTACGCCGCGAGCCTCGCGAATGCCGTCCACCATTCGCTGTGCCGTCTCCACCACGGCCCCCTGCGCGGGCGGCTCCACGAGCCGTTCGACGTCGAAGCCGTTGACGTGAATGGGCTTGTCTCCCGAGCGCCCGGTCACCTCCTCGCCCTTCACAACGAGGAACTTGCCTGGCGCGCCCTGCACGAGGTCGAGTCCCTCGACGCCGGTCAGGAAGTTGTGGTCGGTGAGCACCAGGAAGTCGTAGCCGTGCTCGCGGTACCAGCGGACCACCTCCTCGGGGGTGGAATCGCCGTCGCTGTTGATCGTGTGCGTGTGAAGGTTGCCCTTGTACCAGCGGGAGGCCGTCGTGCCCTGCACCGCTGTTCCGGCGGATACGGGCATTCCAGCGGACACGGGCTCGCGGCCGACGAGCGCCGCTCCCGCCAGGAGGATCGCCAGTGCGGCAATCGCCCGACTAGCCGACCGAAGTGACGAACGGAAGCGCCGTAACGAGTGCTGGAATGGATTGTTCGCCATCGACGACCTGCACGCCTGTGCCGGCATCCACGAAGTCGCGGTGAACATATCCCAGCGCGATGACGCGGTCCAGCAACGGTGATGTGACGACGCTCGTCACGCGGCCAATCTCGCGGTCGCCCGCCCGAATCGGTGAGCCGCCAGCAGGCGCCTTCTCGCCGGTCAGCGTCAACCCCACCAGCTTCTTCGCCACCCGGCCGCCGCCTCGCTGCATCACCCGGACGATGACCTCCTGGCCGACGTAGCAGCCCTTGGTGAAGGAGATGGCGCGATCCTCGATGCCGGCTTCGAGCGGAATCGTCTCTTCGGTCATGTCCACGCCGAAGCGTGGCACGCCGGACTCGACGCGGACGACTTCCAGCGTGTCAAGATCCACGTCCACCGCCCCAAGCGCGCCAAGGTGCTGTTCCATCTGCGACGCCAGATCCATCGAGACATAGGCGACGACGGCGCGGAGTCCCATCGGGCGATCCGCCACGCACTGGAAGGGCGCGTCGGCCGCCGACGGTCGCCCGCCGAGCGCGTCTGGATCGGCCCACGACGAGGCCACGTCGACATCGGGGCCGTAGACCTCCAGCACGGCCATCGAGCCGCTCGGATCGTCTACATGAACATCCTCCGCAAAGATCAGGCCGTCGAGCCGGGCAGCGAGTGAGGCCGCAACGGACGCCGGGACGTCGAGGAGCAGCGCGTCGGAGGTCGGCACGGCCCAGAGGTCCGTGATCATGCGGCCCTGCGGGGTCAGATAGGCGCCGTACGAGCGGGCGCCTCGCTCGGCGGCGGCAATGTCGTTGGTGACAAGGCCCTGCAGCCACGTCGCGCGGTCGGTGCCCCGGAGGCGAACCAGGCCGCGATCGGTGCGCCGCACGAAGGCCAGCCCCGACCGGAGCGCCTGGTAACCGTCGATTGAGAACATGAATTACGATCTTACAAGGGTGCAATGGTGCACTGGTGCACTGGTGCCCTGGTGCTCAGGTGCTCAGGTGCTCAGGTGCTCAGGTGCGGTGAGTCTTCTTCAATGACCATTGACGTCCCCAAAGCTCTCGGCATCGCGTTGATTGTCGCCTCCCTTGGCACGCTGCACGCCCAGGAGAAGCCGGCGGCGCCCAATGGCGTGCCGGGCGATGAGTTTCTGGTCTTCATTCAGCAGCGTCCTATCGGCCGCGAGAACGTTTCCATCGTGCGCGACGCGGATGGCTGGTCCGTGCGAGGCACGAGCCAGATGGGACCGCCCGTGGACATCACCACCAGACTCGCCGAGATCCGGTACGACGCCGACTGGAAACCGCGTTCGGTCTCGGTCCAGAGCGTCGCTCGCGGAGAGGACCTGCAGCTGAAGACGACCTTCGCCGAAGGGAAGGCGTCGAGCGAGGTGCTGTCCAAGGGCACGACCACCTCGAAGGTCGACGAAGTCGCGGCCGACACCATCGTGCTCCCCAATACCTTCCTCGGCTCGTACGCCGTTGTCGCCCACCGGTTGCGTGGCCTCACGACTGGCGCCGAGCTGCGAGGATACATCGCACCGCAGGCCGAAGTACCCATTCGCGTTGTGGGCGTGACCAACGAGCGCATCGAGACGCCAGGGCAGTCGATTGCCGCCACGCGCTATGCGCTGAAGATGGTCAACCCGCCGCCGGCTGGCGAGCTGGACCTCACCATCTGGGCGGACGAGAACGGCCGCCTGCTCCGCATGAGCATCCCGGCGCAGGGCGTGGAGCTCGCGCGCCAGGACATCGCGTCGGCGGCGGCACGAACGACGACCTTCTCGCTGGCCGGCGACACGCCCGTGTCGATTCCGGCAGCGGGCTTCAACCTTGCCGGCACGTTGACGCGGCCGGCCGACGCCACCGGACCGGTCCCCGGGGTCGTGCTCATCGGGGGATCGGGACCGACGGATCGCGACGAGACCGTGTTCGGCATTCCGGTCTTCGGCCAGCTGGCGGGCGGCCTGGTGGACGCGGGCTTTGCCGTGCTTCGGTACGACAAGCGCGGCGTCGGCCAGAGCGGAGGCCGCGCCGAATCGGCCACGCTCCACGACTACGCCGAGGATGCGCGCGCGGCGCTCCGCTGGCTCGAAAAGCAGGACGGCATCGACAGGCGCCGCCTGGCCATCGTGGGCCACAGCGAGGGGGCGGCCGTCGCCATGATCCTGGCGACGCGCGAGGACGATCGCGTCAAGACGGCGGTGCTCATCGCGGGGCCGTCCACGACCGGTGCGGAGCTCATCCTGGAACAGCAGCGTCACGCGCTCGACCTGATGAAGGTCGATGGCGACGAACGCGCCGCGAAGATCGCGATGCAGCAGAAGATCCACGATGCGATGCTCGGGGCTGCGGGCTGGGACGACGTCCCGGAGAATCTCCGCAAGCAGGCCGACACGCCGTGGTTCCACAGCCTGTTGTCGTTCGATCCCGCACGCGTGATGCGGGACGTCAGGCAGCCGCTTCTGATCGTGCAGGGTGAACTCGACACCCAGGTGCCTCCGCATCACGCCGACAAGCTGGCCGAGCTCGCACGCGCACGGAAACGCAAGGCCAACGTCGAAGTGCTGAAGGTTCCGGGCGTCAATCACCTGCTGGTGCCGGCCACGACCGGCGAGGTGACGGAGTACCGGTCGCTGGGACCGGACGCCAAGGTGTCGCCCGCCGTGACGGCGGGCATTGCCAGGTGGCTCACCGAGACGCTCGGACCCGCGCGGAAGTGACGTGACGCCGGCGGCCTGGCATGCCGGCTCACAGCCGCTGCCATGCCGCGTCGACGGTTGAGCGAAGGCGTTCGGCGGCAGCACCGGGCGACTCGCCCTCGCCGATCATCATCGGCACGCCGAAATCGACGCGAACGCGCGCGCGATTCCAGGGCAGCAGCGCGCGCCAGTTGAAGGCTCGCCCGCGCGGCCAGATTTCGTGTACCCCCTTCAGCGCGACGCGCACGATCGGCACACGCATGTGCTGCGACAGGAGCGGCGCACCCTTCTTGAACCGCTTGACCGTGCCGTCGATGGATCGCTCCCCTTCCGGAAAGAGCACCAGCACCTTGCCGTGCGCCAGGCCGAACGCGCTGGCCTTCATCGCAGGCACGAGGTTGGAGTCGGGGTCCACGGGAACCAGGTTGAGCTTGCGGGCGACCCACGCTGTGAAGGCGGTGTCGAAGTACTCCACGGCGCCGACGAAGAACGTGTTCGCGAGCGTGCGGTACGGGAGAACCCCGCACACGAAGATCGGATCGAGAAAGCTCTGGTGGTTCGGGCAGATCAGGAACGCGCCAGCTGACGGCAGGTGCTCGACGCCGGACACGTCGACCCGCGCGAGCATACGGCGAAGAATGCGGCCGACGGCGAAGAGCAGCGGCTCGACGAACGGCCGCCGTGCGAGGAGGCCTCCGAGCACCGGGTCCGATTCCGGCGGGAGGTCCCTGAGGATCGCGCTCCAGGACGGTTCGGGCGCGGGTCGTCTCGCCGAGAGGTCGTCCGCGGATTGGGGGCCGGAGCCGGGATCGGAGGAACGCGGGCGGACTGCCTCGACGAGCTGTTGGAGCGTGAAGATGCCGCTCGCCTCGTCCGCCGGCACCGTGACCGCGAAGCGCTGCTCGAGATCGGTCAGCAGCTCGACGCGTTCCATCGAGTCGAGACCGAGATCGAGCTCCAGGTTCGATCCGGGCGTGAGGGGCGTGTCGTCGCCGACGCGCGTGCGAACCACGGCCGCGGCCGCCGCGACGTGAGGGTCGTCCAGCCACCTCTCGTCAATCGGTGTCGGCTGCGGCGGCTCGTGCTCTCGGCGCGCGTCCCTCAGCCGCCGTTGGATCTCGTGGCGCTTGACCTTGCCGGTCGTGGTGCGCGGCAGGGGCTCGAACCAGATCTCGTAGCCGAGGACGCGCTTGTAGGATGGCAGGCTCGCGCCAAGACCCTCAAGCTCGAAACGCAGCAGGTCGCCGGCGTTCACGATCCTCCGTTCGCGCAAGCGCTCCATATCGGGCACGACCACGGCATGGAGCCGCTCGCCTCCGGGCTTGTCGTCGGCCGGCACCGTGGTGACGGCAATCTCCTTGACGAAGGCGGACTGCCGGTAGTGTGCCTCGATCTCTTCCGGGTACAGGTTCTTGCCGTTCGCGAGGACGATCAGCTCCTTCTTGCGTCCGGTGATCGTCAACCGTCCCTTCGCGTCCATACGCCCCAGGTCGCCCGTCAGGAACCAGCCATCCTTCAGCGCGGCGGCCGTCGCCTCCGGCCGGTTGAAGTAGCCGGGCATGACAATGGGGCCGCGGATGGCGATCTCGCCGTCGGGAATGTCTGAAGGGTCCTGCGTATCCCCGGCTGAATCGCCGGCCTCTCGTTGCTCGTCCCGCGCGAGGATACGCACGTCGACGCCAGGCAACGGCCGTCCAACGGTGTCGACGAACGCATCGTCCGGTCCACTGATGGTGGCCGCGCCGCTCGTTTCGGTCAGGCCGTACGCCTGGAGAATCGTGAAGCCCATGGCGTAGAAGTCCCGGCCGATGGCGGGGTCGAATCGCGAACCGCCGGTCACGAAGAAGCGCATTCGCCGGCCCATCGTCCGATGCACGCGTGCGAAGAGCAGGGGGCCGGCGTTGACTCCCATCCGCCGCAGCCGGAACCCAACGGCTATCAGGAGTCGGAACAGCCATTGCGCCAGCGTGCCACGCTTCGACACGTCCTTCGCGATCCGCTCGTGAATGAGATAGAAGAACTGCGGCACGCACGCGAAGACGGTGATCTCGCGCTCCGCAAGCGCGCGCATGAGCTCCTGCGAACTGAGGGTCTCCAGGTAGACGACCCGCGCGCCGGCGGCGAACGGCAGGAGCAGGTTGGCGAGCTGAGCGAGCGAATGGAAGAGCGGGAGGACACCGAGCACGCTGTCCTGCTCGCTGACGTGGACGACGGAGAACGCCGCATCGCGCTCTGCGATCAGATTGGCGTGGGTGAGCACGACACCCTTGGGGTCCGCGGTCGTGCCGGACGTGTAGAGGATCACGGCAGGGCGATCGGACGTCGCAGGAACAGGGTGCACAGGTGCACGGGTGCCCGAGGTGCCCAAGGTGCTCGGGGTGCTCAGGGTGCCCGGGGTGCTCGGGGTGCTCAGGGTGCTCGGGGTGCTCGGGGTGCCCGGGGTGCTCGGGGTGCTCGGGGTGCCCAGGGTGCTCGGG
>CAZJBN010000117.1:0-14672 GCA_964543955.1 uncultured Bifidobacteriaceae bacterium | reverse complement strand
CGGGTCGATCGACGGCCCCTTGGGCACGGCCCACGAGAGCAGGACGCCGTTCCATTCGAGGCGAAGGTCGTAGTGCAGGTGTGAGGCCAGGTGCTTCTGCACGCAGAAGAAGAGCGGCTCGTCCTTTGCCCGGCGCTTGCGCGACTGGTCGCCGGAGGGCTCGGGCGTCTTCGAGAAGTCCCGCTTCTTTCGGTAGTCGTCGAGAGGCACGGCTGGTGCCTTCATGTTGGCCTTTTCGGGGCGGGGGATACAATACCGCCCGTCTATGGCCCATTCCCCCACGTCCGACCGCGCGTTCTTCGGCCACCCGCGGGGCCTGAGCACGCTCTTCTTCACCGAAATGTGGGAGCGCTTCAGCTACTACGGGATGCGAGCCCTGCTGCTCCTGTACATGACGGCGCCGCTCGCTGCCGGCGGGCTGGGTTTCGACGCCGCGCAGGGCGGCGCCATCTACGGCCTCTACACGTCGATGGTCTACATGACGACGCTGCCCGGCGGGTGGGTGGCGGATCGATTGATCGGGCAGCGCCGCGCGGTGCTCTACGGCGGCCTCACCATCGCCGCCGGCCACTTCGCCATGGCCGTCCCGTCGCTCTCCACGTTCTATCTCGGCCTCTTCCTCATCGTCATCGGCACGGGGCTGCTCAAGGGAAACGTGAGCGTGATCGTCGGCCAGCTCTACACGCAGGAGGACAAGAGGCGTGACGCGGGATTCTCGATCTTCTACATGGGCATCAACCTCGGCGCGTTCATCGCGCCCATCGTGTGCGGGTATCTCGGCCAGCGCGTGAGCTGGCACACGGGCTTTGCCGCCGCGGGGTTCGGCATGCTCATCGGCGTGACGCAGTACGTGCTCGGCAGCCGCCATCTCGGTGACGCGGGACTGCACCCGGTGCCCGACGCGTCGCCAGAGGCGGGGCGCTCGCTTCGCCGGCGTGCCGCGGGGCTCGGGATCGCGTCGCTCGTCGCCATCGTCGGCATCGGCGCGGGTGCCTACACGGGCATCCTTCCCATCACGCCCATGCAGGTGGCCGACGCGGCCGGCGTGTTCCTGCTCGTCCTGACCCTGGGATTCTTCGCCTGGCTGTTCCTCAGCCGCGGATGGACGGCGGACGAGCGGCGCCGCCTCTATGTCATCACCGTGCTCTTTCTCGCGGCGGCGCTCTTCTGGTCGGTGTTCGAGCAGGCCGGATCGACGCTCAACCTGTTCGCGGATCGCAGCACGGACAACCGCGTGTTCGGCAGGGAGTTTCCGAGCACCTGGTATCAATCGCTGAACTCGCTGTTCCTGATCATCCTGGCGCCGGTCTTCGCCTGGATCTGGATCAAGCTGGCGGTGAGGGAGATGGAGCCGACCAGCCCGGCGAAGTTCGCCTTCGGCCTGGTCTTCGTCGGCCTCGGCTTCGCGATTCTCGTGATCGCGGCCCGGCTGGCCGAGCAGGGGATCATGGTGAGCCCGATGTGGCTGGTGATGACGTATCTGCTGCACACGATCGGCGAGCTGGCGCTGAGCCCGGTGGGCCTGAGCGCAATGACCAGGCTCGCGCCGGCGCGCATCGCGGGGCTGATGATGGGGGTGTGGTTCCTGGCGACCTCGGTCGGCAACTTCATCGGCGGCCGCGTGGCCGGGTTCTACGAGACGATGGCGCTGCCGACGCTCTTTGGCGCCGTCGCCGCCTTTGCCATCGTCGCGGGCCTGGTGCTCTTCGCGCTCGTCGGGCCGCTGAAGCGCATCGCCGGCGTGCGGGTGTGAGAGGCCTCGCCGCTTGCGCGGCTCGGCAGGGCCTTGCGCTGCGCGCTCGGGAGGCCTCCCTTCGGTCGGCAGGAGCCTGCGGCGCCGAAGGCACGCCACAGGCCTCGATGTCCCAACCGCAGGCCGACCGAACGCAGTGAGGCCTACGGCGCGAAGAGCCGCCTACGCGGCGAAGCCGCGCCTCAGAATCGCGACCACCTGGTCCACGTGTCGGATCGTGACCAGCTCTTCGCGAGATCCGCGTCGACCTCCGCCGTCGGCTTGCCCTGTGCCTTCAGTGCCTGTTGCAGGCCCAGCAGCGACCACCCGTTGTGCGGGTGCTGCTCGAGATCCGTCCGGTACTCGCGTTCGGCGTCCGCGGGGCGGCTGGCTTCGAGCAGCGCCGCGCCCAGCCAGTGGCGCGCGGGGAAGGGCAGCGGCTCCGGCTCGTCGTAGTCGAGATCGTCGTCGAGCTGCACGGCTTTCTCGAAGGCCGTAATGGCGCCGGGCAGATCCCTGGCGTCGCGCAGGATCTCGCCTTCGAGGATGCCGGCTGCGACACCGAGCAGCGTCCTGGCCTTGTGCAGGCGGAACTCCGCCGTGCTGGTCTCGGCCGCCTTCTGGACGCGTCCGAGATAGAGCCGCGCGAAGTCGGCGTCGCCCTGGCGGAGATGGGCGTAGCCCTGCGAGAAGTCCCATAGCGCCGCGGGGATGGCACGCTCGGGCCGCCCGGTCACCGCGAGGACCTCGTCGAAGCGCCCGAAGCGCAGCAGCGTCAACACGTGGTACATCGTGTCGCTGGTTCGCTTGGCGTAGTCCTTGCCCGCTTGGATCGCAATGGCGCCCTGGCCGTCCATGGATGCGGCATAGAGCAGCATGTGCAGGTTGTGATCCGGATAGATGGCGAAGCCTTCGCCGATATCGGCCTTCAGATCGGAGTGCCACGCTTCGAGATTGGAGCGCACCGAGTCGCCCCAGCGGCCCACCTCGTTGTAGGTGTGCGAGGGCATGTGGTTGATGTGGCTCGCGCCCGGAATCGTCTTGCTGAGGAAGTCGGTGCAGACCTCCGCCTTGCCCGGCTTCACGGTCGACTCGGTGGCGTGGATGTACAGGTGGCAGGCACCCGGATGCTTCGCGTCACGGTCCAGCACGCTCTCGAGCACCTTGTGCAGGCGCTGGACGTTCGGCGCGTCGATATCGCGCCGCCCGCGCCGCGGCTCCAGGATGAACAGCGCATCCGCGTACAGCGTGGCGGCATCGAGGTCGGCCGGGAACTGCTCGGCGACCTTCCGCATCGCTTCGGCATACGCCTCGTCCTGCTCGCGGCGCCTGTCCGGATCGAAGTCCTTCACATAGCGGACGGCAAGTGCCTCGATGTAGGCGCGCTCGGTCGGACTCGCCTTGTCCTTGAGCGCCAGCGCCTTCTGCGCCGCCGCGTAGGCAAACGGCGACTGCTCGGCGGGCATGGCCCCGTTCAGGTACGAGCCCCAGGCCCAGCCCTCGCCCCAATAGCAGATCGCACAGTCGGGATCGCGCTTCCACGCCTCGCGGAACGATCGCACGGCATCCAGCCGGGCAAAGGCGTACATCATCTGGAAGCCCTGGTCGAAGAACTTCTGCGCTTCGGGATTCGTGCTGGAAATCGGCCGCGTGAAGGTGCCCAGGGCGGCTGTCATGAGCGGGATGGGATCGCGAACGTACTTCGGCAGCTCGCCCGGATCGGCCTTGTCAGCCGACGGCGCGCTGGCTGGCTGGGCCGAAGCGCTGGCGGCCACCAGCGCGACGGCCAACATACAAGCGCACACACATCGCACCCCGCTCATCGGTGTCATCTTCATCGTTCGCTCCTGGGATCAGGCAACCCTGAAGGGTTGCCTCTACAGTTTCTCCGTTCCCGGTTTCCGGTTCCCGACTCCAGTTCCCGGTTCCCGGTTCCCGACACGTTCTTCACCCGATTCCGTTCTTGATCACTCCCCGCATCGCCTCGACGAAGTAGTCGACTTCCTCCAGCGGCGTGTAGATATTGGGCGTAATCCGGAGCCCGCGATAGCTGAGGCTCGGCTCCTCGTCGTTCTCGTGGCCCACCGACGTGACGATGATCCGGTGCTTGTCCCAGAGGTAGGGGACGAGCTTCTGCGTATCGATGCCGTCGATCGAGACGACGGCAAGTCCCCAGGTCTGGCCGGGCTCGAGACTGGAGTGCAGGCGTACGCGCGGGTCCTTCTTCAGTTCGTTGGCCCAGCGCAGCGTCAGGTACCGCAGGCGTGCGGCCTTCCTTTCGATCCCGATCGCCTGCTGGAAGGCGACCGCCTCGTTGATCGCGGCCCGCGGTCCCGGCGGATGCGTGCCGATCTCCTCGAACTTGCGGATGTCGGTGTCCCGGACGGTGGGCGCGGCCTGCAGCGGCCAGGTGGGCTGAATGCGATCGCGCCGCACGTAGAGCAGGCCCGTGCCAAGCGGCGCGAGCAGCCACTTGTGCAGGCTGACGCCGTAGTAGTCCATCTCCAGGTCGTGCAGCTTGTACGGGAAGTGGCCCATGGCGTGCGCGCCGTCCACGATGGTAATGATGCCCTTCGACCGCGCAAGACGGCTCAACTCCCTGACGGGGAAGAGCTGCCCCGTCTGGTTGGTGATGTGGCAGAAGTGCATCACCTTCGTCTGCGGCGTGATGGCACGTTCGAATCGCTGCAGGAGGTCGGCCTGCGTCGTCGGGCACGGAAAGTCGATGCGCGTCACCTTGATTTTGTCGCGCCGCGCGCGCTGATCCCAGGTCGTCAGCATCCGCCCGTAGTCCTGCACCGTCGTCAGGACCTCGTCCCCGGGCTGGAGGTCCAGGCCCATCTGCGCGATCTGCAGCGACTCGCTGGCATTCCTCGTGATGGCAATCTCTTCGGGGTCCGCGCCGAACTCCTGCGCCAGACGCCGGCGCGAAGTCTCGATATTCCGGTCGATCATCGCGCGGTGGTAGATGGGCGCCTGGTTGGCCCAGTCCATGTAGCGCTTGCACGCCTCATGGACGACCGTCGGACTCGGACACTGGTTGCCGTTGTTCAGGTTGATGAGCGTCCGATCGAGCGTGAACGCAAACTGGATCTCGCGCCAGTAGTCCTCGTCGGCCGCGATGACCTCCGGGCTCCGGCTGTCCAGGGCTGCCGTGGCGGCCGCGACCTCCTCGATACCGTAGCGGGGAACGGCAAACGCCGCGCCCGCAGCAGCACCGCTGAGACGAAGGAACGAACGTCGGCTCCACATGGCACACCTCCGGGGGCAGTATAGCGTCCAGTCCGGGAACCGGGAAGGCAAGTCGCGACCGGTGAAGCCGGACCCGGCCGCGATACCCTTGGAGGAGCCATGGTGCTCCTGCTCTCCAGCTACGACCTCGGGCGGCAGCCGTTCGGCCTGGCGTCGCCGGCGGCATGGCTCCGCCGGGCAGGCATCGAGGCCGCCGTCGTCGATCTGTCGCGCGACACGCTCGATCCCGCTCTGGTGCGCCGCGCCAGGCTTGTGGGCGTCTACCTGCCCATGCACACGGCGACCCGTCTGGCCATGCCGGTGATCGATCGCGTCCGGACGGTCAACCCCGAGGCTGCCATCTGCGCTTACGGCCTCTACGCCCCGCTCAACGAATCACTCCTCCGCGCACACGGCGTCGCCCATGTCCTCGGCCCGGAGTTCGAGCACGACCTCGAGAGGTTGGCCTCGGAGTTTCTCGGACAGGCTGAGGTTCGAGAAGGTCCGGGGGGGCTCCCCCGTCTCGATTTCATCCAACCTGACCGTGCCGGCCTGCCTGCGCCGTCCCGATATGCCTCCCTCCAGATGCCCGACGGCGCGCGTCGTATCGTGGGCTCCACCGACGCCACGCGCGGGTGCAGGCATCGCTGCCGGCATTGTCCGATCGTCCCCGTCTACAACGGTCAGTTCCGCGTGGTTCCCGCGGGTGTAGTCCTGGCCGACATCCGCGCGCAGGTGGAGGCCGGCGTCCAGCACATCACGTTCGCCGATCCGGACTTCCTGAACGGCCCGACGCATGCGAGGCGCATTGTCGAGGCTCTGCATGCCGAATGGCCATCGCTGACGTATGACGTGACGATCAAGGTCGAGCACCTGGTCAACCGCCGCAGTCTGTTGCCCGTGCTCGCGTCCACCGGCTGCCTCTTCGTGACGAGCGCCGTCGAATCGGTGGACGACACCGTGCTGCGGCTCCTGGACAAGGGGCACACGCGCGCGGACTTCCTCCACGCGGTCACGCTCTGCCGCGACGCGGGCCTGACGCTCGCCCCGACGTTCGTCGCCTTCACGCCCTGGACGACGCTCGATGGCTACGCGGAACTGCTGGACACGATCGCCGAGATCGAGCTGGTCCCGAACGTGGCGCCCGTGCAGTGGGGGATCCGTCTTCTGGTGACATGGAACTCACGCCTGCTGGAGCTCGCGGACATCCGTGCGCTGATCGCGCCCTTCGACGCGAAGACCTTGACCTACCGATGGACGCATCCGGATCCCCGCGTCGACCGGCTGCAGGCCGCGATCATGAACGAGGTCGGCGTCCGGACGACGCGGCCGCGGGGAGAGATCTTCGATCGCGTCCGGCGATTGGCGGCCGACCAAGGGGCAGGCGACCCTGATCGCCGTCGCCAGGGCTATGGCGGTCCGCCGAAGCCTCGAGCGAAGGCGGACCCACCGGTGGGCGACCAACCAGTGCGCGACCAGCCGGGATTGCGCGCGAGAGCCACCATCCCGTACTTGGACGAGCCCTGGTACTGTTGAGCGGAGCCGACGGCGGAGCAGGTGGCTCTGCTATAGATACTTGACGGGAACCAGGAACCGGGAGTCGGGAACCGGGACCAGGAACCGGGAACCGCAGTTGCTCTTGGCGGACCGCCGTAGCCCTGGCGGAGACTGGTCAGGGGCGCCTGCTCTTCAGGTCGCCTCGGAGGAGATGACGGTGCAGCGCGTCCTGCTTCTTGCGACCACCACTGGGTATCAGACCCGCATGTTCGGCGAGGCCGCCGAGCGGCTTGGCGTCGAGCTGGTCTACGCCACCGATCGCTGCGATCGATTTGACGACCCCTGGGCGGATGGCGCGATTGCCGTCCGCTATCACGACGAACCGTCGTCTCTCGCCGTCATCCGGGAGGCGACCGCCGAGCGTGCGGTCCTTGGCATCCTCGCGGTGGGCGACCGGCCGACGGTGCTGGCGGCAGACGCCGCGCACGCGTTGGGCCTGCCGTGGCACGCGCCGGAGGCGGCTCGGGCGGCGCGCGACAAGCGGCGGGCGCGCGCGATCTGGCGCCAGGCCGGCCTGCCCGTGCCGGACTCCAGGACCGTGACCACCGACACGAGTCCGGAGTCGATCGCCGGCGCGCTCGACTATCCCGTGGTCGTCAAGCCCACCATCCTTTCCGGCAGCCGCGGCGTCATGCGCGCGAACGGCCCGGAGGAGTTCGTCGCCGCCTTCGATCGATTGCGGCGCCTCCTCGACTCGACCGAGATCCGGCAGCTGCGCGACCCGGAGGCTGACGTCGTCCAGATCGAGGAGTACATCGACGGGCCCGAGTACGCAGTCGAGGCGCTCATCGAGCGCGACGCCCTGCAGATTCTCGCGATCTTCGACAAGCCAGATCCTCTGGCCGGGCCCTGCTTCGAGGAAACCCTCTATGTGACGCCATCGCGCGCCTCGACTCGGCGGCAAGAGGCCATCGTCGCCGCGACCGGGCGCGCGGCCGTCGCCCTGGGACTCGGCCACGGTCCGCTGCACGCCGAATGCCGGGTGCGTGACGGGTGCGTCTACGTGCTGGAGATTGCCGCCCGTCCGATCGGTGGGCTCTGCGCACGTGCCCTTCGCTTCCGCGACGCGGGCGGAGACGCCATCGGGCTCGAGGAGCTCCTGCTGCGGCACGCACTGGGCCACGGCGCCAGCGGGTGGAGGCGCGAGGAGGCGGCGTCGGGCGTGATGATGATTCCCATCCCGCGCGCCGGCATCCTGCGATCGGTGGAGGGCATCGTCGAGGCGCGCCGCGTCCCCGGCATCGACGATGTGAGGATTACGGCGAAGATGGAGCAGCGGCTGGTGCCCCTCCCGGAGGGGGCGTCCTATCTGGGATTCATCTTCGCCCACGGGGCGACGCCGGAAGACGCGGAACAGGCGCTGCGCGAGGCGCACGCGGCGTTGAGATTTGTCATCGACACGGAGCTGCCGGTCGTGAGCTGAGCGGGGCAGTGGCAGAGTGGCGGAGCCGAAGCTCCGTCCTGCCTGACTTCGCCTGCTTCAGCACCTACTTGGTCTGCTCGGGCACGTAGCCGGGCGGAAGCGCGGCGCTCTCGCCGAAGAAGAACTCCTCCATGTGCTTGCGGATGAGCTCCTGTCCTTCCTTTTGCCACGGCATCAGCCGGTACTCGTTGAGGATCATCTTCTGCCGATCCTCCCAGAGCCTCCAGGCCTCGGCCGAGACGTTCTCGAAGATCCGCTGGCCGAGCTCGCCCGGCCACGGCGGCGAATCGAGGCCAGGCATCTCCTTCTGAAACTTCACGCAGAACACCGTCCGGCCGCTGGTGTTGCCGGCGACGTCCTGATTGCCCGTCGGGCCTCCACACACACTCATGCGCTCATCGCCTCCGTCTCCCCATTATGATGGAGCAGGCGCCACGTGGAACCCGAAGACCGTCATCGCCTCTGCTGGTACGGTCGACGTACCAGTGTCATCCCACCCGATCCGGGCATCCAGACCATCGTCGACGGTCAGTTGTTGTACTGCGCGCACCCCATGTTCTTCCCGATCATGGGGTACGAATTCGACATCCGGAACTGCGACGGCTGCGACGTCTTTCGCGCGCGCCGACAGCCGCCGACCGATCCGCGACCGTATTGAAACCGGGCGAATTGGCAGCTCGACTGTAGTGATTCCATGCACCCGCCTCGTGTGTACAAGTCGTGACAGTCTGGCAAGCCGTTTGTTTGCTGAGGTTTACCAGAACTGCCTGCGGATTGGCAGTTTGGCAAGCATCTCGCTGTCAGTATGTGCAGGACGTTCACGGCGAGCGGTCCAGAAGGGGGAGTAATCGTGCTTGAAGGTGTTCGAAAGGCTCGGCGGGGCTTTGCCTCGATGTCTCCTGAAAAGCAGCGCGAGATTGCCAGCAAAGGCGGGCGTGCTGCCCACGCCAAGGGAACCGCGCATGAGTGGTCGGCTGACGAGGCTCGTGAGGCCGGCCGCAAGGGCGGGCAGGTGAGCCGCGGAGGCCGCGGCAAGCTGCCGACCATCGTGTAAGAACGACAACCCAACCACCCACGCTATCGGCTGTCGTTGCCGGGCCTGCCTGCGGCGACAGTTGATAGCTCGGGGCTCTTCCCGCTACTTCGATTTCTCCACGTCCACGCGCGCGTCGTTGAAGCACGCGCCGCCACCCAAATCGGCCAGCGAGTCGGGGACCAAGGCGTTGGAGGTCCACCCGTTGCCGGTGTGTCGGCGCCACACGCCCTTCGGCATCGACACGGTACCAGCCCTCACGAGGTCCGTCACGTGCACGCGGACTCTGACCTCGCCCATCTCGTTGAACAACCGCACCTCGTCCCGGTCTTCGATGCCGCGGGCTTCCGCATCGGCAGGGTTCATCTCCAGCAGGACGTCGGGCCGCTCCAGTTCGCCCAGCGTCGAGCTGATGGTGCGCTCGCTCGCGGGCGAAATCAGCGCCAGCCGGTAGCGGTCGGTTCCCGGGTCCGGCTGAAAGCCGTAGAGCCCGAGCGGGGCCTGCCGGTCCAGCGACTCTGGACACAGATGAACCTTCCGATCGACGGTGTTCGGAAAGACGTCGGCGAACTGGATGGGACGGCCGCCGAAGGGCGGGGTCGCCCGCCAGTTGGCGCGTAGTTCGTCACCCATCGAATCGGGAAGGTGGCCGAGCACGGAGAGCATGGCGTCGAGGTCGTCTTCCGGATCGCCATCCTTCGCCACGTCGAGGCGGCGGACCAGATCCATGAAGACATCGGTATTGGACCGCGACTCGCCCTGGGGCTCGATGACCGGACGCGCCATCTCCATGTGCATCGGACCGTAGGACCGGACCAGGTCGTAGTGCTCCAGGAACGTCGTCGCGGGCAGCACGACGTCGGCATGGACGGCCGTGTCGGTGAGCACCTGGTCGAAGACGACCGTGAAGAGGTCCTCGCGCGCGAGACCCTGGAGCACGCGGTGCTGATCCGGCAGCGTGACCGCCGGGTTGCAGTTGTAGACGAAGAGCGCGTGGATGGGAGGGCCGCTCGGCTCGAGGAGCTCGCGGCCGACGAGGTTCATGTTCACCGCGCGCGTCGTGGCCTCGGCATCGCGGAGCCAGCTTCGGTCGATGTTCCACGACGCGGAGTTGCTCATCGAGTAGCCTCCGCCGCGCACGCCGAACTTGCCGCCAACCGCCGGCAGCGCGAGCACCGCGGCGGCGGCGCTGCCGCCGTTGCGGTTGCGCTCCAGGCCCCATCCGCACTTGACGAGCGCAGGAGAAGTGCGTGCGTAGAGCTCCGCCACGATCCGGAGGTCGCCGGCGGGCACGCCGCTCACCTCTGACGCCCGTTCGAACGTCCACGGGGCCGCGCGTTCGCGCAGGCGATCCGCGCCCGTTGTGTGCGCCTCGAGGAATGCCGCGTCGGCCAGGCCCTCTTCGAAGAGATGCCGGTGAATGGCCAGGGCCACGGCCAGATCGGTACCGGGACGGACCGCCAGGTGCAGATGCGACTGCCGCGCGATGGTGGTCGCGCGCGGATCGATCGTCACGATGGTCGCGCCGTGCTCGCGTGCCTCCTTGAGAAACGGCATCAGGTGAATGCCGGAGACGCCGGGATTGACACCCCAGACCAGGATCAGTTGGGCCGACGGGTAGTCGTGGTACACCGTCGAGGCCATCTTGCCGTAGAGGCCGGCATTGGCGGCGCCCGTCGGCGCGGCGCACACGGTGCGAAGCAGTCGCGATGCGCCCAGGCGGCGGAAGAAGATGGCGTCGGCAAAGTCCTGGGTGAACATGCCGTTCGATCCGCCGTAGCAGAGCGGCAGGATCGACTCCGGTCCATGCGTGTCGCTCGCATCGCGCAGGCGCTCGGCGACGAGATCGAGCGCATCGTCCCACGACACGCGGCGGAACTCGCCCCTCCCCTTGGGACCGCGCCGCACGGCCGGGTAGAGCAGGCGGTCGTCGCCGTAGACGCGCCGGCCGTAGCGCCTGACCTTGGCGCAGATGTAGCCGCGGGTCACGTCGTTCGCGGTGGAACCGTCAATCCTGGCGATGCGCCCGCCGCGAAGCGTGACGTTCAGCGAGCACGCGTCGGGGCAATCGAGCGGGCACACCGTTTCAACGGTCGATGCCGGCGGGGCGACGGCGGGGCGAGTCATCGGACTAGCTTACCGCCAACGCCGGACCGGGCGGCCGGGCCGCGCACGGCCTCCGGACCCGCTCTACCGTCGCTCCGGCACGAGCACCCGGCCCGGCAACGCCGCGTCGAACCGCCCATCCCGGCGGACGACGCGCCCGTTGACGATGATGTCGTTCATCCCTTGGGCCAGTTGGTGGGGATCCTGGTAGGTCGCGGCATCGCTCACGCCGGCGAGGTCGAAGATCAGGACATCCGCATAGGCCCCCACACGGATCTGCCCGCGATCCTTCAGTCCGAAGATCGTGGCGGGCAGCGTGGTCATCGATCGGATCGCGGAGGCGAGGTCCACCGCGCCGCGCTCGTGCACATAGCGCTTGAGCTTCCGGGGGAAGGCGCCGTACGCACGCGGGTGCGGCTTGCCCACGCCGAGCTGGACGAGGTCTCCGTCGGTACAGGTCATCGTCCAGGGCTGGCGCATGATGAGCTCGATGTCCTCTTCGGACATGTTGAAGGAGACGAGGCCGGCGTCGCCCTTCTCGAGCATCTGGAGGGCAAACTCCTCCGGCGTCGCGTCATGAGCGGCGGCGAGCGCCGACAGGCGTTGTCCCTCGAACGACGGATCCGGACGGTAGCGGCTGACCATCAGCGTCTCGGCTCCGCCCCGGCGCGCGATGTTCACCTTGACGGCTTCGCGGATCTCGTCCCGGAGCTCGCCCGTGATGCGCTTCATCATCGCCTCGCGGCCGCCGACCTGCGCCGATCGCGGCATGAGCGCCCCAACGATGCCGGTACCGCTGGCCTCGTACGGATACTGGTCGGCAAACACCTGCACGCCGCGCCGACGCGCGGTCTCGATGTGCTCCACGAGCGTCTTCGACAGACCCCAGCTCGCCGGTCCCAGTGCCTTCATGTGCGAGACGACGCCGATCACCCCCGCCTGCTCCGCGATCGCGATCACCTCGTCCACCGCCGCGACGACGCCAATCGTGTAGTCGGACTCGTCGCGGATGTGGCTCGAGTACACGCCGCCGAACGGCGCCGTCGCTCTCGCCATGGCCACGACCTCCGCCGTCTTCGAGTAGCTGCCCGGCGCGTAGTAGAGCCCGCTCGACAGCCCGACGCCGCCGGCCTCCATGCCCGCGCGAGCGAGCTCGACCATTCTGGAGAGCTGCGCCGCGTCGGGATCGCGATCCGACATCCCCATGACCTGCTGCCGGATGGACCCGTGCGGAACGAAGAGCCCGACGTTCAATCCGATGCCCTGCTGCTGATAGGTGGCCTTCTGCGCGGCCAGGTCCGCCGGCCCGCCGCCATCGGGATTGACGAGGACCGTGGTGATGCCCTGCGCCAGGACCGGCTGGCCGTGCTGGAGTTCCTCGGTCAGCAGCCCCGGCCCCGCATGCGAGTGCACGTCGATGAAGCCGGGCGACACGTATCGGTCGGCCGCGTCGATGATCGTGGCCGCTTTCGCGCCGCTCAGGTTGCCGACCGCCGCGATGCGGTCGCCGCGAATGCCGATGGCGCCGCGATACCACGGGTTGCCCGTGCCGTCGAGCACGCGCGCGTTGGTGATCAGGATGTCGAAGGAAGGCGCCGCCTGGTGCGCGTACGGTGCGGCCGACAGGCTGATTGCCGCCGCCACCACGACGAGGAGTCTGAGCATGACGGGATTATCTGCGAGCGGAGGATTCATCGCCACCTCCTCCGGCGTGCGCAGGGCGGGGCTGTCGGCCGGCTATCCGAGCGTCTTGATCATCGACAGCATGTCCACCTCATAGCCGTGCCGCCGGTACAGCGCCTGCGCGCGCGTATTGGCGGGGAAGACGCTGAGCGTCAGCCGGTCGTACCCCTGCTCGCGCGCCCAGCGCTCGGCATGCTCCATGAGCGCGCGGCCCACGCCACGGCCTTCGGCCGCCTTCGTCACCGCGATGACGGAGATGTGGCCGTGAGGCGCCAGGGTGAAGAAGTCCGTGCGCGTCAGGACGTGCAGGCAGCCCGCCGGGACGCCGTCGATCTCCGCCACGACGAGCGCACTGCCGGGCACCACAGTGTCGATGGCGGCAAGGAGGTCGCGGCGATCGCCGGCGACAATCGTCGCGGCCGGCCGCCAGGCGGGCGGATGCTCGAAGTCCGCGAGGCGGTCGGCGATGTCCGAGAGAAACGCGCGGTCGTCCGGCCGTGCCGGCCTGATCGCCAGAGACACGGCAGCCCTCAGCCCGGGACCGGCATGGTCTTCTTCGCGTAGTGCGACTCGACGTAGTCGTCCACCAGCGCCTGGAAGGCCGCGGCCAGCTCGTCGTACGTGCCTCGCAACGTCGTGACATGCTCGCCGTCGACGAAGACAGGGCAGTTGGGGGCCTCGCCCGTGCCGGGAAGCGAGATGCCGATGTTGGCGGCCTTCGACTCGCCCGGCCCGTTCACGACGCACCCCATCACGGCCAGGGTGAGCGTCTCGACGCCGTCGTAGCGTTGTTTCCACTCCGGCATCCGTTCGCGGATATACCCCTGCACCGCTTCGGCCAGCTCCTGGAAGGTGCTGCTCGTCGTCCGTCCGCAGCCCGGGCATGCCGTGACGCTCGGCGCGAAGGACCGCAGCCCGAGGGCCTGCAGGATCTCGCATGCCGCGTACACTTCCTCGCGCCGGTCGCCGCCGGGACGCGGCGTGAGCGACACGCGGATCGTGTCACCGATGCCGTCGTGCAGGAGCACGCCGATCGCCGAGGCGGACCAGACGAGCCCCTTCGTGCCCATGCCGGCCTCGGTCAGCCCCAGGTGCAGGGGCTGCTCGGTCTGCCGTGCGAGCGCGCGGTACACCTCGATGAGATGACGCGGGCGGGACACCTTGCACGAGATGATGATCTGATCCGCGCGCAGTCCCGTGTCGATGGCGAGCGCCGTCGACTGGATCGCCGAAAGCACCATGCACTCGTCGATGATGTCGTCGGACTCCTTGCCGAGACCGCGGTCGGTGTTCTCCTGCATCTTCGCCATCACCAGCTCCTGGTTGAGGGAGCCGCCGTTGACGCCGATGCGCACGGGCTTGCCGCGATCCCTGGCGACCTCGCAGATGGTCGCGAACTGCTCGTCGCGGCGCCTGCCCGTGCCGACGTTGCCCGGGTTGATGCGGTACTTGTCGAGGGCCTGCGCGCACGCGGGATGGCGCGTGAGCAGCAGGTGGCCGTTGTAGTGGAAGTCGCCGATGAGCGGCGCCGTGCATCCGGCGTCCAGCATCCGCTGCTTGATCTCGGGGACCGCAGCTGCCGCCGCAGGCACATTGACGGTGACGCGCACCATCTCCGAGCCGCCTTCCCACAGCTCCACGCACTGCCGTGCCGTGGCCGCCGCATCCGCCGTATCGGTCATCGTCATGGACTGCACGACGATCGGCGCGCCGCCGCCGACCGTGATCGGACCGACCTTGACGGGAATGGTCACGTGGCGCGGGGAAAGTTGCAGCACTGGATGAATTGTACTAGGTGCCCGGGTGCCCAGGTGCCCGGGTGCCCGTGTGCCCAGGTGCCCAGGTGCCCAGGGGGCCGCGTGCCCAGATGCCCAAGGTGCCCAAGGTGGCCAAGGTGCCCACGGGGC
>CAZJBN010000116.1:0-14838 GCA_964543955.1 uncultured Bifidobacteriaceae bacterium | reverse complement strand
ATGGCTTGGCTCTAGCGCGTAGCGCACCGTGAACGCAAGGCCATCACATCCACGATCACACGTAATGATCTCGGGGCGTGCGCCTCTCGTTGATTTGTACACGCGCTCGCCGTAGCTTCGGTCCCCGTGAGCGCGTCGGCGCAAGAGCCTCGGAGCCCTTTGGCAGAAGACGCGTCGCGCATGCCTACGCTGGCCGGCCTCGCGCTCTTCGCCGCCCTGCTCGACCTCTTCCTCAGGCGCGGCGCGATGCGCATCTTCGGTGAGGGCCTCGCGCACGCCTCGCGCTTGATGCTCGCGCCTCACCTGCGGATCGTCCTCAACGTCCTCGCGATCTCGGCGGCCATCGCGACCTTCGACCAGATGCGGACCGGGCAGATGAGTCTGCTCGTGCTGGCCCTGCTCGTGGCCATGATGGTCCTCGTGATTGCGGCGATCATCTACGTGGAACGGGCGCACCGGCGCATCACGGTGCAGTACGCCAAACGCGTCGTCGGCCGCCGCCAGTACGGCGGGTCGAGCACGCACATCCCGCTCAAGGTCAACACGGGCGGCGTCATCCCGGTGATCTTCGCCAGCTCCATCCTGACCTTCCCGGGCACGTTCGGAGGAATGCTGCCGGCCGATG
Organism: uncultured Bifidobacteriaceae bacterium; assembly: GCA_964543955.1. Classification (GTDB taxonomy): domain Bacteria; phylum Acidobacteriota; class Vicinamibacteria; order Vicinamibacterales; family UBA2999; genus VFZN01. The sequence continues at coordinate 14,213 of CAZJBN010000116.1, read as the reverse complement.
GTTGGGGGGCGGCGGTGGTGAGGCAGCTCTCCTTCGGCATGCCGCTCTACAACCTGCTGTACGTGGTGCTCATCATCTTCTTCGCGTACTTCTACACGGCCATCATCTTCAATCCGGATGACGTGGCCGAGAACATGCGGAAGTACGGCGGGTTCATTCCGGGCATCCGGCCTGGCAAGCGGACGGCGGAGTACATCGACACGATCCTGGCCCGCATCACGCTCGTCGGCGCGGTGTACCTGGCGGTCGTCGCGATTCTGCCGGAGTTCCTGCTGACCGGATTCCGCGTGGCGCCGATTCCGTTCATCGGCGAGCGGCTCGACGCCATCCTGCCGCGGTTCGTGACCGAAGGCATGAACGTGCAGTTCTATTTCGGCGGCACATCGCTCCTGATCGTCGTGGGCGTGGCCATGGACACGGTCAACCAGGTGGAGTCGCAGCTCATCATGCGCCACTACGATGGCTTCATGAAGAAGACGCGGATCCGGGGCCGGCGCGGGTGACGCCGTGGCGCTGAAGATCGTGATGCTGGGGCCCCCGGGAGCCGGCAAGGGCACGCAGGCCGAGCGGTTCGCGCGCGAGCATGGCATCCCGCGGATCTCGACGGGGGACATCCTGCGCGAGGCCGTGCAGAGCGGGAGCGAGCTCGGCTGCACGGTGAAAGCCGTGATGGACCGCGGCGAGCTGGTGGGCGACGAGCTCATCACGGGCATCGTGCGCGAGCGGCTCGGGCGGCCCGATGCGGCGCCGGGATTCGTGCTGGACGGGTTTCCGCGGACGGTGCCGCAGGCCGAAGCGCTCGACGGCTTCGTCGACGGCCTCGACCCGCTGGTCGTCGTCGAGATGCAGGTGCCGGACGAGGAGCTGGTGCGGCGGGTGAGGGCGCGGAGGGTCTGCCGTTCGTGCGGCGCCAACGTGTCCGCGTTCGGCGCCGATCCGGTCAACGCGCTCAGGTGCGAGCGCTGCGGCGGGGAGCTGGTGAGCCGGTCGGACGATACCGAGGCGGTGGTGCGCGATCGCCTGCGCGTGTATCGGCGCGATACCGAGCCGGTGATTGCCTACTACGGGGGACGTGACACGTTCCGTGCGATCGACGGCGCCGCGGCGCCCGAGGACGTGCGGAGCGCGATCGAGCAGGCGGTGTCGTCGGTGACGCGCCAGGCAGGTGCGCGGGGAGGGTCGGCATGATCACCTGCCGATCGGCGGCCGAAGTCGAGCGCCTCGCACGCGTCAACGGCCTGGTCGCCCGGGTGCTCTCGGAGCTCATGGCGGCCGCCGCGCCAGGCGTGACGACCAACGACCTGGACCGGCTGGCCGAGCGCCTGCTGTCGGATGCGGGTGCGGCACCGGCGTTCAAGGGGTATCACGGGTTCCCGGCGACGATCTGCGCGTCGGTGAACGAGCAGGTGATCCACGGGATTCCGTCGGACCGCGTGCTCCGGGAAGGGGACATCATCGCCATCGACATGGGCGCGAAGATGGACGGCTTCTACGGGGACTCGGCGGTGACGGTCGGCATCGGGACGATTGCGCCGGAAGCCGAGCGGCTGCTCACGGTGACGAAGAGCGCCCTCGACGCGGCGGTGGCGGTCGTCAGGCCGGGCGCGCGGGTGCACGACATCGGCGCGGCGGTCCAGCAGTACGTCGAGTCCCACGGCTACTCGGTGGTCCGCGAGTTCGTCGGCCACGGGATAGGCACGTCGCTCCACGAGGACCCGCAGATCCCGAACTACGGGATCGCGGGACGCGGGGCGCGGCTCGCCGAGGGCATGGTGCTGGCCATCGAGCCGATGGTGAACGCGGGCAAGCCCGGCGTGAAGGTGCTCGGCGACGGATGGACGGCGGTGACGAAGGACGGGAGCCTGTCGGCGCACTTCGAGCACACGGTGGTCGTGACCGATACGGGCGTCCGGATCCTGACGCTCAGGGATCAGGTCGTGGCGGCCGTGTGAACGAGGCCGAAGGGGCGGTCGTGGCGCTGCTGCCGAGCGAGCTCGTGAAGGTGGTCCTCGACGGCGGCGTGCACCAGGTGGTCGCGCATCACGCGGACCCGGTGCGACGCAACTATGTCCGGCTGGTCGTGGGCGATCGGGTGCGCGTGGCGCTCATGCCGAACGACAAGGGCCGGGGGCGGATTGTCGAGAAGATGTGAAGAGTGCACTTGACTCGAGGTCATGATGAAAGTTCGAGCATCGGTGAAGAAGATGTGTGACAAGTGCAAGATCGTGCGGCGCGCAGGCGTCGTGCGCGTGATCTGCACGAACCAGAAGCACAAGCAGCGGCAAGGATAAGGGCGAGGACCTATGGCACGTATTTCAGGCGTCGATCTGCCGCGGACCAAGCGCGTCGAGATTGGGCTCACCTACATTTTCGGGATCGGGCGCTATCGCTCGAACCGGATCCTCGAGGCGGCGGGCGTCAGCCCGGACATCCGCGTCAAGGACCTCTCCGACGACGACGTCCGGAAGATCAGCCGGGTCATCGAGGAGCAGGGCAGGGTGGAAGGCGACCTCCGGAAGGAGATCTCGCTCAACATCAAGCGGCTCATCGAGATCGGCTCGTTCCGCGGCGCCCGCCACCGGCGGAGCCTGCCGGTGAGGGGCCAGCGCACGCGCACGAACGCGCGCACGCGGAAGGGCCCGCGCAAGGGCGCGGTCGCCAAGAAGAAGACGGTATAAGCCATGGCAAAAGCAGAAGCGAGCGGCGCGGGCAAGGAAACGGCGCGCAAGAAGAAGGCGTTCAAGAAGCGCGGCGAGAAGCGCATCGTGCACCACGGCTTCGTCCACATCCAGGCGTCGTTCAACAACACGCTGGTGACCATTACCGACGCCGAGGGCGCGGTCGTGGCGTGGTCGAGCGCCGGCGGCATCGGGTTCAAGGGCTCGCGCAAGGGCACGCCCTTCGCCGCGACCCAGGCCGCGCTGACCGCCACCAACGCCGCCAAGACCTTCGGCATGCGGTCGTGCGAGGTCCTCGTCAAGGGGCCCGGGTCCGGCCGCGAGTCGGCCATCCGCGCGCTCTCGACGGCAGGCCTCGAGGTGAAGTCGATCCGCGACGTCACGCCGATCCCGCACAACGGCTGCCGGCCGCCGAAGAGGCGGAGGGTTTGAGGGGCTGGTGGACGTTCAGAGTTCACAGTTCAAAGTCCAAAGATGAGCCGCGACTGGGAGTCAACACTTTGAGCCTTGGACTTTGAGCTTTGAACTTTGAACGCGTAACTGTGAACTAACAAGAATCGAACGAATGGCAAGGATCGAAAAGAATGGCTCGTTATAACGGACCCGTCTGCCGCCTCTGCCGCCGCGAGGGCATGAAGCTGTTTCTCAAGGGCGAGCGCTGCTACACCGAGAAGTGCGCGATCGAGAAGCGCAACATGCCGCCGGGTCAGCATGGCCGGGCGCGCCGCGCGAAGATCGTGGGCTACGGCATCCAGCTGCGCGAGAAGCAGAAGGTCAAGCGCATCTACGGCGTGCTCGAGGACCAGTTCCGCCGTTACTTCGAGCAGGCCGAGCGGACGCGCGGCATCACGGGCGAGACCCTGCTGCAGCTGCTCGAACGGCGCCTCGACAACGCGGTCTACCGCCTCGGCTTCGCGACCTCGCGCGCCCAGGCCCGTCAGCTCGTGCGGCACGGGCACTTCCTGGTCAATGGCCGGAAGGTCGACATCCCGTCGTACTCCCTCAAGGCCGGCGACATCGTCACCGTGCGCGACACGAGCCGCGAGAACGCCTCCATCCTCCACGCGATGGAAGAGGTCAAGGGGCGCGGCATCCCGGAATGGCTCAACCTGCAGGGCGAGCTCGCCGGCAGGGTGATGGCCGTCCCGACGCGCGAGCAGATCAACCTGCCCGTGCAGGAACAGCTCATCGTGGAGTTGTACAGCAAGTGACGTGAGAAGTTGGAAGTGAGAAGTGAGAAGCCAAGGGCTTTCGTGTTCGTGCTTCTCACCTCTCACCTCTCACTTCTCTCTTCTCACTTCCCGTATGCCCTCGGCCCGCAGCTCTTCAGACCTGCAGCGGGAGGCCGGGGGCTCGACCCTTCGGGGTGAACACGCAGGTCTGGAGGCCGGGCTGCCGGCCCGTTACGCGAAAGGACAGTCACGATGCTCTGGAAAGGTTTTCAGCGCCCCAAGCGCCTCGATTTCGAGAAGGAGACGCTGTCGGATCGGTTCGGCCGTTTCTACGCCCAGCCGTTCGAGCGCGGCTTCGGCACGACCATCGGCAATGCGCTCAGGCGTGTCCTGCTCTCGTCGATCGAGGGCGCGGCCATTACCGCCGTCCAGATTGACGGCGTGCTCCACGAGTTCTCGCCGATCAAGGGCGTGGTCGAGGATGCGACCGACATCATCCTCAACCTGAAGCAGCTGCCGCTCAAGTGCCACGTCGACCACACGAAGACGCTGACGCTCCGCGTGGACAAGCCGGGCCCGGTGCGGGCCAAGGACATCGAGGCCGACGCGGACGTCGAGATCCTCGAGCCCGACGCCCACATTGCCACGGTCGCCGATCACGGCAAGCTCCACATGCAGCTGCGCGTCAAGCGCGGCCGCGGCTATGTGGCCGCGGATCGCAACTTCGACGAGGATCTCGGCATCGGCTGGATCCCGATCGACTCGGTCCACTCGCCGGTCAAGAAGGTCAACTATCTCGTGGAGGCGGCGCGCCTCGGCCAGACGACCGACTACGACAAGCTGACGCTCGAGGTCTGGACCAACGGCTCGGTGACGCCCGCCGACGCCGTCTCGCTCGCCGCCAAGCTGGTGCGCGATCACCTCAACATCTTCATCAACCTCGAAGACGACGACGATGACGATGTGGAGATCTCGACCGACATGCCGGGCGCCCGCGTCGGCGTCGCCAACGAACACCTCGACAAGAGCGTCGAAGAGCTCGAGCTCTCCGTCCGCTCCTACAACTGCCTGAAGAATGCCAACATCCGGACGATCCGCGAGCTCGTGCAGAAGAGCGAGACCGACATGCTGAAGACCAAGAACTTCGGCAGAAAGTCGCTCAACGAGATCAAGGAGATCCTCCAGACGATGGGCCTCAGCCTCGGGATGCGGCTCGATCAGCCGACCGTGGCGGAGTAGCCGAGAGAGACAGCCATGCGTCACCGCAATGCACACCGGAAGCTCGGCCGGGTCACCGAGCACCGCATCGCGCTGCTGCGCAACCAGGCGACAGCACTGCTGATGCACGAGCAGATCGAAACGACGGTGCCCAAGGCCAAGGAGCTGCGGCCCTTCGTCGAACGGCTCATCACCATTGCCAAGCGCGGCGTCAAGGCGGCCGAGCCGAAGGGCAAGACCCTCTCGGCCCGGCGGCTCGTCATGCGCGACGTCCACGACGAGGATGTCGTCACGAAGCTCTTCGACGAGCTGGCGCCGCGGTTCGCGGACCGGCCCGGCGGCTACACGCGGATCCTCAAGCTCGGCCACCGTCGCGGCGACGCGGCGGAGGTCGCACAGATCGAGCTCATCGGCAGCGAGTTCGACCCGAAGAAGGCCGAGGCCGAGCGCAAGGCCGCCGAGGAAACCCAGGGCGACGGCAAGACGCAGCGCAGCGTCGGCGAGCGCCTGCGGGACGCCGCGTCGCGGATGACCGGCGGCAAGAAGCCCAAGGGCGACGGCACGGCCAAGTCCAAGGCCAGCCGTCCGGCCCGCGCCGCGAAGAAGGCCACCACGCCGCGGAAGGCGGGCGGATCCTGATGTAATCTCGGATCATGCCCCGCGTTCCCCGCGCGCTTGCCGTTCTTGTCCTGGCCGCGGCCATGGGCATGCCGGGCGCGGGGCAGCAGCAGCCCGACACGGCGCAGCAACCCGACCAGCCCATCTTCCGCGCCAAGGTCGACGTCGTCAGCGTCGATGTGTCGGTCACGGGGCGAAACGACGAGCCTGTCGCGGATCTGCAGGCGTCCGACTTCCTCGTCACCGAAGACGATCTCCCGCAGACCGTCGAGACCGCGCAGTTCATCCGGCTGGACGGCCAGCGCCTGGACGACACCGGCGAAGGCCTGGCCATTCGCGGGCAGAGCCACGGACGCGCCGAGGCCGCCAAAGACGATGTGCGGCTGTTTGCGATCTTCCTGGACGACTACCACATCGACAAGCACCCGACGATCACCATCCCGCTCCGCCGGGCGCTCGAGGGCTTCATCGAGCAGCTGAAGCCGACCGACCTGGTCGTGCTGATGGATCCGCTCACCACGCTCCACGACGTGCGCTTCACGCGCGACAAGGCGTGGCTGCTCGATCGGATCCGGTCCTTCGAGGGCCGGCGCGGCCAGATCTTCCCCGTGCGGAGCGCCGTCGAGGAGGCGCAGATCTCGCAGCGAAACGTCTGGGAACTCAGGGGCGCGGTCTCGCTCTCCGCGCTGGAGGCGATTGCCACGCACCTGGGCGGTCTGCGCGAGGGCCGCAAGTCCATCATCTTCGTGTCGCAGGGCCCGCCGGTCGCGCTTCCGGGCAGTCCGAACTACATGCGTCTCGAGTCGGCGCTGCAGGCGGCCAATCGCGGCAACGTGACCGTCCACGTCCTCGATCCTCGGCCGCTCGGCTCGGCGCCCTTCGGCGGCGGCGAGGCGCTCCGTCGGCTGTCGGCCGAGACCGGCGGACGCGCGATCGTCAACACCAACAATCCAGAGCAGGGGCTGCGGCAGGTGATCGGCGACGCCAGCGCGTACTACCTGATCGGCTACACGCCGTCCCGGCAGCTCTCCGACGGCAAGTTCCATCGCATCCAGGTACGGGTCAAGCGCCCGGGCGTGCGCGTGACGGCTCGACGCGGGTACTGGGCGCCCACGCCCGAAGAAACCAACCCGGCGCCCGTGGCGCCGGCCGATCCCCGTCTCACCGCGGCGCTGACCGCGCTCGTGCCGACCGCCAATCGGCTGCTGAACGTCTGGATTGGCAGCCAGCCGGCGGCCGAGGGTCGAACCGACCTGCAGGTGACGTGGGACGCCGCCGCGCGGAACACTCACCCCGACGAAGTGCCGGCCGTCGTCGAAGTGCAGCCCGTCACGCGCGGGGACGGCGAGCCGCTTGCCGAGGCCCAGGAGATTGCGACCGCTCCTGCGGCAGCCGGCGATGACACGGTGGCCTCGTTCGCACTGGCGCCGGGGCCTGCCGCGCTCAAGATCACGGTCAAATCCGCGGGCGGCTCGGTCATCGATCGCTGGACGCAGTCGATGGTCGTTCCGGACTACACGAGCGGCGGCCTGCAGATGGGCACGCCCATCGTGTACCGCACGCGGACGCTGCTCGAGACGCGGGCCTTCGACAAGGATCCATCGCCGACGCCGACGGCGTCACGGCAGTTCCGCCGGACCGATCGCCTGGTGATCGACGTGCCCTGGATGGCGGTGAGCGGGGAGCCGGACGTGACGGCCCAACTCACCAACCAGGGCGGGCAACCGCTCGCGCCGCTGCCGCTGGCCTCGATCGAAGGCGGCCGTGCGCGTGTCGTGCTGCCGCTGGCCAGCCTCGCGCCCAGCACGTATGTCGTCCGCGTGGATGCCCGGGCCGGCGACGACGAGGTGTCGCAGCAGGTGGCGTTTACCGTTTCGCAATAACGACGCCTTGGACCAGGGGCACAAGTGCCCGGGTGCCCGGGTGCCGAGGTGCCCGGGGTGCCCGGGGGCGGCAGAGCTTGCCGCGCCGTAGCTCGGAGATGCGCTGAGCGGAGGCGCGTGCGCGGGGCGTGCCCGCCGTAGCTCGCGGAAGGCCGGAGCGGCGAGCGGCGGCGGGTGTGCAGGTGCCCACGCCGGCGTCCTGTAGAGGCAACCCTTCAGGGTTGCCTGCGAGCGGAGAAATGGAGGCGTCAACGTGCGCAGGCCGATGGTGTGTGCGGTGCTCGTCGTGGTGGGGTCGTGCGTGGTGATGCTGGCGCAGCGAGCGCCTGTCACCGACTCCATCAAGCCGTTCGTCAGTGTCGACGCGCCCGTCGTGGCTCTCACGAACGCGCGCGTCATCGACGGCACCGGCGCTCCCGCGCGCGAGGCGCAGACCCTCGTCATCCGCGACGGCCGCATTGCCGAGGTCGGCGACGGCTCGCGCGTCCGCGCGCCCGAAGGCGCCCACGTCATCGACCTTGCCGGCAGGAGCGTGATGCCAGGTCTCGTGATGCTGCACGAGCACCTGTACTATCCCACCGGTCCCGGCGTCTACGGCCAGCTCGGCCAGAGCTTCATGCGCCTCTATCTGGCCGGCGGCGTGACGACCATGCGCACCGCCGGCAACATGAACGGCTTCATGGACCTCGAGCTGCGGCGCGCCGTCGACGAGGGGCGCGTGGCCGGCCCCGCCCTCGATGCCACCGCGCCGTACGTGAACGGACCGAACAACTTCCTCCAGATGCACGCGGTCGCCGGGCCCGACGAGGCGCGGCGTCACGTCGCCTACTGGGCGGACATGGGCGCGACGTCGTTCAAGGCCTACATGCAGATCACGCGCGAGGAGCTGGCCGCGGTGATCGACGAAGCGCACGAGCGAAAGCTGAAGGTGACCGGGCATCTGTGCTCGGTGACCTACGCGGAGGCCGCGGACCTCGGGATCGACAACCTGGAGCACGGCTTCTTCGCGGCCACCGACTTCGTCGCCGACAAGACGCCGGACGTGTGCCCCGCACAGGCGGGCCAGCAGGCGGTTGCCGCGCTCGACCCGGACTCGCCGGCGTTTGCCGCGCTCGTCAGCAAGCTCGTCGACAAGGGCGTGGCCCTGACCTCGACGCTGACGGTGTTCGAGACCATCACGCCGGGACGCCCCATGCCGCCAGGGCTCGACGTCCTGCTGCCGCGGCTTCGCGACCAGTTCGAACAGAACCACGCGCGCACGGCGAAGAACGAGAAGTCGGTGTTCCGGACGCTCTTCGCCAACGGCATGGCGCTCGAGCGCGCGTTCGCGCGCGCGGGCGGCACGCTCGTGGTCGGCACCGACCCCACGGCCGGCGGCGGCGTCGTTCCGGGCTATGCCAACCAGCACGCGCTGGAACTGCTCGTGGAAGCGGGGTTCACCCCGCTCGAAGCCATCTCCATTTCGACGCTGAACGGCGCGAAGTATCTCGGGCGCGACTCGTCGATCGGCACGATCGCCGCGGGCAAGGACGCCGACCTGGTGGTCGTGCGAGGCGATCCGTCCCGTGTCATTGCCGACGTCCGCCAGGTGGACCTCGTGTTTCGTCGAGGCACCGGCTTCGATCCAGCCGCGCTGGTATCGTCGGTCAAAGGGCAGGTCGGGCTCTGGTAGCTACGCCTCGGGCTCGGCCGCGTGTCCGCGCTCGGTCTTCGCCGCGGCGATGATCTTCTGCTGCTGGTGGGTCGGCACCTCGTCGTAGTGTGAGTAGTCCATGTGGTAGCTGCCGCGCCCGCCCGTGACTGACGTCAGGTGCTGCTCGTAGGTCAGCATCTCGGCCATCGGCACCTGGGCCTTGATGATGGTCATCAACCCGCGCGGCTCCATGCCCGAGATGCGGCCCCGGCGTCCGTTGAGGTCGCCCATCAGGTCGCCGGCGTACTCGTTGGGCGCGTAGACCTCGACGTTCATGATCGGCTCCAGCAGGGTCGGCCTGGCCTTGGACATCCCGTCCTTGAACGCCAGCCACCCCGCCGTCTTGAACGAAAGCTCGTTCGAATCGACGTCGTGGTACTGCCCGTCGGTCAGGACCACGCGGAAGTCGACGACGGGGTAGCCGGCCAGGTAGCCGCGGAGGCGCGACTCCTGGATGCCTTTCTCGACGGCCGGGATGAACTGTCGCGGAATGGAGCCGCCGAAGATCTCGTCCACGAACTCGAAGTCGCTCCCGCGGGGCAGCGGCTCCATGCGGATCTTGCAGTCGCCGAACTGCCCGTGGCCGCCGGTCTGCTTCTTGTGGCGGCCGTGCGCCTCGACACGGGCCGTGATCGTCTCGCGATACGGGATGCGCGGCGGCTTGAGCAGCACCTCGACGCCGAAGCGGCGCTTGAGCTTGGCGACGGTCACCTCGATGTGCAGCTGGCCCTGTCCCGACAGCAGCAGCTCGTGCGTCTGCGGATCGCGCGCGTAACGGATGGTGCCGTCCTCCTCTTCGAGCCGGTGCATCGACGTGCTGATCTTGTCCTCGTCGCCGCGGCTCTTCGGCTCGATGGCGTAGGAGAGCACCGGTTCTGGAAACGTGATCGGCGCAAAGGTGAGGCCCGCGGCCTTGTCGGCAATCGTGTCGTTGGTGCGCGTGTCCTTGAGCTTGGCGACCGCGCCGAGATCTCCCGCCTTGATTTCGGGGACCGGCGTCTGGGTCTTGCCCTGCAGGACGACGAGGCTGCCGAGCCGTTCGGATGTGCCCTGCGTGAGGTTCTGCACCGTGGAATCGGCCTTGAGCGTGCCCTGGCAGACGCGGAACATCGTGATGCGGCCGGCGAACTGATCGGCCACGGTCTTCCAGACGAAGGCGGCGCACGGCACACGGTCGTCGGCCGCGCGCGTCGTGGTCTCGCCTCCGGCCAGCGCGGTGAAAGGCCGCTCGGCCGGCGACGGCGCATACGCCAGGATCGCGTCGAGCAGGGGCTGCGCCCCGATGTTCTGGAGGCCGGACGTACACGTCAGGGGGAACACCTTGCCGGCTGCCGTCGCGGACTTGAGGCCGGCCTCGAGCTCCGGCTGCGTGAGCGTGCCCGCCTCGAAGAACGTCTCCATCAGGTGCTCGTCGGCCTCTGCCACCATCTCGACCAGCGCTTCACGGGCGGACGTCGCGGCGGCCTCCATGTCGGCGGGGACCGGCCCTTCGGTCATCCGGCTCGAGCCGTCCGCGGCAAAGGTGAAGGCCTTCATCGCGACGAGGTCCACGACGCCGGAAAAGCGCTTCTCTTCGCCGATTGGCAGCTGGATCGGGACGACGGTGCGGCCGAGCCGCTCGCGGAGGTTCTCCAGCGTTCGCTCGAGCGAGGCACGTTCGCGGTCCAGCCGGTTCACGCAGATGATCCGCGGCAGGTCGAGCTCGGCGGCGGCCTCCCACGCCTTCTCGGTCTGCACTTCGACGCCGGCCACCGCATCGACGACGATGAGCGCGGCTTCGACGACGCGGAATGCGGCACGGGTGTCGGTGAAGAAGTTGCCGAAGCCCGGCGTATCGATGAGGTTGATTTTGGACTTGTTCCACTCGGCGAAGGCAAGGCTCGCGGTCAGCGTGTGCTTGCGGGCGACCTCCTCCTCGTCGTAGTCCGTCGTGGTCGTCCCATCGTCCACCATGCCGAGCCGGTTGACCATGCCGGCCGAGTAGAGCAGGGCGGACACGAGCTGTGTCTTGCCGGACCCGCCGTGACCGGCGACAGCCACGTTGCGGATGCTGGCAGCGTCGTAGACCTTCATAGGCGAATCATACTCAAGACGGAAAGGCTGGTGCCCAAGGGCGCTCGTAGGGCGGGTCTTCTAGACCCGCCTCGCGCGGGTGCACAGGTGCACAGGTGCACAGGTGCTCGGGCACCCGGGCACCTTGAAAAGCCCTACTCGTATCTGAGCGCTTCGATCGGATCCATCCTCGCGGCCCGCCAGGCCGGGAGCATCCCGAAGAACACGCCCACCCCGGCCGAGAACCCGAGCCCGAGGGCGAAGGACCACCAGGGCAGCGAGACCGGGAACCCCGACACGACATTCACGAGCAGGCCGATCGCGCTCCCCATCAGCACGCCGATGATGCCGCCCACGCTCGTCAGCACGACGGCCTCGATGAGGAACTGCGTCAGGATCTCCCACCGCCGCGCGCCGATGGCCTTCCGAACGCCAATCTCGCGCGTGCGCTCGGTGACGGAGATCGTCATGATCGCCATCACGCCGATGCCGCCCACCATCAGCGCAATCGACGAGATGACGACCAGCGACAGGAGGATGGCCTGCGAGATCTGCTCCCACACCCTCAGCACGGCATCCTGCGTGACGAGGTCGAAATCGTTCGGCTTGTCGAGCGTCAGGCCGCGGCGGATGCGCATGATCGCCTCCACCTCGCGCATCGCATCGTCGCGCGAGGCCCACTCGTGCGGGACGACGGCAATCATCACCGCGAGGCCGCCCATCGGACCGCGCCGCACGCGCTCGTTGCCGAACTGCCGGCGAAACGCGGTGTACGGGATGATGACGAAGTCGTCCTGGCCGAGGCTGAAGCCGCCGGCCGCCGGCCTCGGACCGATGACGCCGATGACGGTGTACGCGATGGCGCCGACACGCACGGACTTGCCGATCGGATCGATGCCGCGCGCGCCGAAGAGCGCCTCGTACGGACCGTAGCCCAGCACGACGACCTGACGCCGCCGGCGGACCTCCTGCTCCGTGAAGGTGCGGCCTGCATAGATCGACGCGAAGTTGACGTCGACGAAGCGCTCGCTCGTCCCCATGACCGCCGCCGGACGCGTACGCTCACCCCGATAGAAGATGCGTTCCATCGTCGGCTGCGGCGGTCCCGCGCCAAGCCACGTGTCGACGACCGCGACCGATGGCGCCAGCCGGCGAATGGCCTCGCCGTCGTCCACGGTGAGGGCCGGCCGCCGGATGAGCTCGCGGAACGACGTGCCGGACGAGAAGCTCACGGCGCCGAACCGCTGCACGTAGATCGTCTTCGGGCCGAGCGCTGCGATGGAATCGCGAAGCGACGTGTCGAACCCGCGGATGAGCGACGTCATGCCGACGATCGACGTCACGCCGATGACGACGCCCAGCACGGTGAGCGCCGAGCGCATCTTGTTGGTGCGCAGCGTGTCGAAGGCCATCGCGGCGGTCTCGGCAAACAGTCCGAACGACCTGGTGAAGGTGGCCATCTTTACTCGCGCCTCAGCGCTTCGATCGGGTCGAGCCGCGCCGCGCGGCGTGCCGGGTACCACCCGAAGAACAACCCGACCAGCGCCGTGATGATCACGCCGAGTCCGACCGACCACGCTTCGACGGAGGCCGGAACCGGCGTGAGGGTGCTGATGATCGTCGCGAAGAGCGCCCCGCTGGCCACGCCGATGATGCCGCCCATGAGCGACAAGGTGATGGACTCGGTCAGCACCTGCGACATGATGTCGCGCCGCTTCGCGCCGAGCGCCTTGCGGAGCCCGATCTCGCGCGTCCGCTCGCTCACGACCATGAGCATGATGTTCATGATGACGATGCCGCCGACCACGAGCGACAGCCCGACGATGCCGACCAGCACGACGGCAATGCCGGCAGTGGCCTGCTGGAAGATGCCGAGCACCGAGTCGGACGCGATGAGGCCGAAGTTGTCCGGCTCGGCCGGCTTCAGCCTGCGCTCCACGCGCATGGCGACGCGGGCGTCGTTCTTGGCGCGATCCACGAGCGTGGCATCACGCGGCCGGACCATCAACTGGAGCGACTGCCGGGACCCGAAGAGCTTCTGGTAGGCCCCGAGCGGGATGACCACGAACTCGTCGAGCGAGTTGCCGAGCGCCGAGCCCTTCTTGGCGCTCACGCCCACGACCCGGAAGTTGACGCCCGCGATGCGAATCGTCTTGTCGATGGGATCGGCCGCGCCGAACAGCCGATCCGCGACCTGCCAGCCGAGCAGGGCGACCTGCCGCTTGCGGCGGATCTCGACGGGGCTGATCATGCGGCCCCGCTCGGCGTCGAAGGTCGTGAAGTCGAGGTATTCCTCCGTCACGCCCTGCACCTGGAGCGACTCGAGCTCCTCGTTCCGGTACGCGACGCTCGTCCGCTGTTGCGCCTGTGCCATGACCGTGGCAATGGCATCGCTGAACCGCCGGACCGCATCGGCATCGTCCAGTGTGATGTTGGGGTTGTTGCGCTGGCGCTCGAAGTCGTCCTCGTTCTGCGTGATGCCGGTCCGCTGAATGACGAACGAATCCGCGCCCAGGTCCGACACGATCGCGTCGGTCACCGCGCCGTTGACGCCCGTGATGAGCGCGACGACCGTGATGATGGACGACACCGCCACGATGTTGCCGAGCAGGGTCAGCAACGAGCGCAGCTTGTTCGCCCAGATGGACGAGAGCGCCAGGCGGATGGATTCGAGAACTTGGGACATTCAGAAGTTCAAGGGTGCTCGGGTGCTCAGGTGCTCGGGTGCTCAGGTGCTCGGGTGCTCAGGTGCTCGAGGTGCTCGGGTGCTCAGGTGCTCGGGTGCTCAAGGTGCTCGAGTGCACCCTGTGCACCCCGGGCACCTGTGCACCCCGGGCACCTGTGCACCCGGGCACCTGTGCACCCCGGGCACCTGGGCACCCGAGCACCTCGAGCACCT
>CAZJBN010000115.1:0-15363 GCA_964543955.1 uncultured Bifidobacteriaceae bacterium | reverse complement strand
GCGCTGCTGATCGTCGCCGCTGCGTCGGCCGCCGAGGTCGAGTCGCTCCTCGCCCAGGACCCCTTCATGCGCGAGGGCCTAGTCGAGTCTCACCGCGTGCGCGAGTGGATCGGCACCTGGGGCGCCGTGCCGCGATAGCGCGCGCCCGAGTGGATGCGCTAGTCCAGCTTGGAGTGCGTTCCTGACTCCGCCGCAACGGCGGGCACCACGCGATTTCTGCGCGTCGCGATGAGGCTCGCTACGGTCGTGACCGTGAGGGTCACCACCAAGAAGATCAGAGACGTGGCCGTGGAAATCTCAGGCCCCCAGTGGATGGGCTGACCGTTGTTGATCCACGACACCGAGTTGGTGTGAAGCGCGTGCAACACCAACTTGACGCCAATGAACGCCAGAATCACCGCAAGTCCGTAGCCGAGGTAGACCAGGCGCTTGAGCAGCCCGTCCACCAGGAAGAACAGTTGGCGCAGTCCAAGCAGCGCGAACGCGTTCGCGGTGAATACGATGTAGGGGTCCTGCGTGAGCCCGTAGATCGCGGGAATCGAGTCAAGCGCGAAGAGGATGTCGGTGGTGCCGATAGCGATCACCACGATCAACATGGGCGTCACCATGCGCCTGCCCGCTTCGCGGACCGTCATGCGGCTGCCGCGGTAGTCATCGGTGACGGGAACAATCTTGCGGACTCCGCGAATCAACGCGTTCTCTTTGTACTCTTCCTCGTCCGAGTGGTTGCTGGTATCTCGAATCAGGGTGATCGCCGTGTAGACCAGGAACGCCCCGAAGATGTAGAACGTCCACGAGAAGTGCTCGATTGCGGCCGCACCCGCCCAGATGAACAAGCCACGCAGGACCAGTGCGATCGCGATGCCGATCAGCAAGACCTTGGGCCGATACTTGGGCGGCACCGCGAACCGCGTCATGATGATGAGGAACACGAAGAGGTTGTCGACCGAGAGCGCCTTTTCGGTGATGTACCCCGCGAAGTATTCGCCCGAATTGAAGTCACTCCACCAGAAGTGCATAGTGAAGCCGAATACGATCGCGAGCCCGATGTAGAACAGCGACCAGAGCACGGATTCGCGGAACGATGGCACGTGCGGCCGTCGAACGACAACGAAGAAATCGAAGGCGAAGAGCAGGACGACAAACCCGATTGTCACTGCCCAAATTAGATTGTCATTCACCCGGCTATCCTAACTGCCTGGGCGCGCGCGCTTGATCAGACGGCATCGAGCATATGGCGCAGTTCCTTCTTGAGTTCGCCGATCTCATCCCTTAGCCGTGCCGCGATCTCGAACTGCAGGTTGGCGGCGGACTCGTGCATCTGCGCGGAGAGTTCCTCGATCAGCGCCGACAGCTCGGCAGCCGGCCGTTGCGCGTGCGAAACCTCGACGCTCTCCCCCTTGCCGCCCTTGCCGCCGCCTGACTTTGCCTTGGCCGCCAACTGCAATGCGTCGGCGGTGTCCGCGTCCTCCCTCGCGAGCATCTCGGTGATGTCGCCGATGCGTTTGCGCAGCGGGGTGGGGTCGATGCCGTTGTCCGCGTTGTATTGCACCTGCTTCTCGCGCCGCCGGGTGGTCTCATCGATTGCCTTCGCCATGGAGTCGGTGATCCTGTCGGCGTACATGTGCACCTCGCCGGAGACGTTTCGGGCAGCGCGCCCAATGGTCTGAATCAGCGAGGTGCCGGACCGGAGGAACCCCTCCTTGTCGGCGTCCAAGATGCTGACGAGCGACACCTCCGGCAGGTCGAGTCCCTCGCGGAGCAGGTTAATTCCCACGAGCACGTCGAAGCGCCCCATCCGCAGTTCCCGGAGCAGCTCGACGCGCCTCAGTGTGTCGACATCCGAGTGAAGGTACTCGACGCGAATGTCGCGGTCGCTCAGGAACTCGGTCAGGTCCTCGGCCATCTTCTTTGTCAGCGTCGTCACCAGCACGCGCTCGTCGCGCTCGACGCGCAGCCGAATCTGCTCCAGCAGATCGTCAATCTGCCCCTCAGTTGGCTTGACCACAATCTGGGGATCCACGAGGCCCGTGGGCCTAATGATCTGCTCGACCACGCCATCGGCCCGCTCGAGCTCGTACTTGCCCGGCGTTGCGGACAGGTACACCGTCTGCCCCACTCGTTCCTGAAACTCGGTCCACTTGAGGGGACGGTTATCCATCGCGGACGGAAGCCTGAAGCCGTGCTCCACCAGAGTTCGCTTTCGCGACATGTCCCCCTCGAACATCGCGCCGATCTGCGGCACGGTCACGTGTGACTCGTCGAGGACCAGGAGGAAGTCGTCCGGGAAGTAGTCGAGCAATGTGTGCGGCGGCGTCCCCGCCTCGCGCTGCTCGATGTGGCGCGAATAATTCTCGATCCCGCTGCACGTGCCCACCGAGCGCATCATTTCCAGATCGAACGTGGTGCGCATCTTAAGCCGTTGTGCCTCCAGCAGCTTGTTCTGACGTTCCATGTCCTCGAGGCGCTCGCCCAGCTCCTGCTCGATCGTCGAGATGGCCCGATTCATGCGGTCCTGACTAGCGACGTAGTGCGACGCGGGGAAGATGTGAACCTGCTCGCGCTTCTCGACCACCTCTCCCGTGAGTGGATGCAGGGAGTACAGCGCCTCCACCTCGTCGCCGAACATCTCGATGCGTATGGCGAGCTCCTCGTAGACCGGGATGATCTCCACCGTGTCGCCGCGCACGCGGAAGGTCCCCCGCGTAAAGGCCAGGTCATTGCGCGAATACTGGTTCTGCACGAAGGTCCGCAAGAGGTGATCGCGGGAGATCGTGTCGCCAATGCGCAGGGTGACCATTCCCTGGATGTACTCCTCCGGCGTGCCGAGTCCGTAGATGCACGACACCGAGGACACCACCACCACGTCGCGCCGCGTGAGCAATGAGTTGGTGGCGGAGTACCGCAGCCGCTCCACCTCCTCATTGATCGACGAGTCCTTCTCGATGAACGTATCCGTCTGCGGGACGTAGGCCTCGGGCTGGTAGTAGTCGTAGTAGCTGACGAAGTACTCGACGGCGTTCTGCGGGAAGAAGCGCCGGAACTCCTGGAAGAGCTGGGCCGCCAGCGTCTTGTTGTGCGCCATGACGAGCGTCGGGCGGTTGACGCGCGCGATGACCTGCGCCATGGAGTACGTCTTGCCCGAGCCGGTCACGCCGAGCAGCACCTGGTGCTGGTCCCCGCGGTCCAGGCCGTCGACGAGCTCCGGCACGGCATGCACCTGGTCCCCGCGGAGCTCGAACTCCGAGGTCAACGCGAAGCGATCGTGGACGGATTGCATGGGCGGCTGCGGGGGAATCATTCATGGTACCACACCGCCCTTCCCCCTCCGCCCGGCCGATGGCCTTCAGTGGGACGGCTTGTAGGGGGCGAAGTAGCCTTTGCGGGTGCGGATGCGGAGGTCGTCGCGCTTGACCTTGATCTCGACCGTGCGCCACTGGCCGTCGGCCGCGGTGTTCGTCGACGCATACCCGAGCTGGTACTGCGCCCGGATCTCGTCGAGCACCTTCTCGTAGGTCGCATCGAGGTCCTCGAGCTTCGAGGGGAAGAAGGCCTGGCCTCCGGTGAGCTCCGTCATCTGCTGCAGCCGCATGCGCGATTCCATGCGGACGCCGCCGGCGTTCTGGATGAGGCCCACCGCGTAGACCGTGACCGGCGACGCCTTGAGGAGGTCCATGACGTCCCTGTAGGAGGTCCTCGACCGCGAGTCGGCGCCATCGGTGTACATCACGAGGATCGGACGCCCCTGCAGATCGCTCGCGCCGTCCAGGTACACGGCGAGCGCATCGTAGAGCGCGGTCCATCCGTCGGGTTTGCGCATGCGGATGCGCTCCACCAGCCGTGGAAAGTCGCGCTGCGGGTATCGCATGACGCGCACTTCGGTGTCGAAGTCGACGAGCGTGATGTCGGCGGTCTGGGGCAGCAGGTTCAGGAACTTGATCGCCGCGCTCCGGGCCATGGCGAGGTCCCGCTCCATGCTGGCGCTCGTGTCGAGCATCAGGCCCGGGCGGATGCGCTCCATCTCGGACTCGCCCGCCCCGGGCGAGAAGTACTCGACCGCCTGGGGCACGCCGTTCTCGATGACCTCGAAGTCGTCCTTCGTGAGGGTGGTGACGAGCGTGCCCTTCCGGTCCGTGATCGTCACGCCGAACGTGACCAGATCGACGCCCGCGCGGAACACCATCTGATCCGCCGTCGGCGCGGCAGCGGCGGCGAGCGCCAGCGCGACCGTGAATGCCCAGGGACGAGGCATGGGGCGCATGGTAACACCGGAAGCCCGCCCGCGCTTCGCCCTATAATGGGCATCTGTGCGTTGCCTTGCGGTCTGTCACTCGGAGCTGGTCGTCCGGCTCCTGGAGGCAGTCCTGGTACCCCACGCCGATGTCGAGCTGATGGTCGAAAGCGCGGCGTTCGCCCGCCGCGTGGAAGACTCCGGGCTGCCGGTGACGATTGCCGATCCCCAGCGGCTCGACAGCTTCGTCAAGGCGGACCTGACGCCCGCCACGCTCGTCATCGTCGAGGACAACGGGCGCCGAGGCCTGCGAAAGGTGCTCGATGCGGTCATCGGCGCCGGCGGTACCCTCGTGTACGTCCTCGGGACGAGCCCGGGCGACATCCGCAAGGCCGAGGCGCTCCGGACCGACTTCCCCGACGTCAGCACGCTCACGCTGGCCGAACTCGTCGGCCCGCCGCTCATCGCGGAGTTCGGCCGATCGGTCACGCGGCAGAAGGTGCAGCAGTACCAGCACTACTTCCGCGACGCCGACCGCGTCCTCATCCTCACGCACAACGATCCGGACCCGGACGCTCTCGCCAGCGGCCTCGCCCTCCGCAGCCTGCTCCGCCGGACACGGCAGACGGCCATCATCGGCTGCCTCCAGGGCGTCTCGCGGCCCGAGAACCTGCGGATGCTCAAGCTCCTCGATCTGAGCTACGAAGTCCTGGCACCGGAACAGTGCGCGGCCTTCGACAAGATTGCGCTGGTGGACGTTCAGCCGCACTATTTCCCCGGCCTGCTCCCGCACGCGGATCTGGTCATCGACCACCATCCCGAGCAGACCGGGTACAGCGCCGTCTACAAGGACATCCGGCCGGAGTACGGCTCGACATCGACCATCCTCACCGAGCATCTGCGCGCGGTCGACATCGACATCTCGGAGCGGACCGCGACAGCCATGCTGTACGCCATCAAGTCGGACACGCTCTTCTTCAACCGTCAGGCTAATCGTGCGGACCTCGACGCCTTCTCCTATCTCTACCCGCTCTCCGACGCGACGATGATCCGCAAGATGGAGGGCGCCGAGATCACGGGCGAACGGCTGGACTACGTGATCAAGGCGTGGCAGACCGGCCGCATGGTCGAGCACGTCTTCTGCGCGTTTCTCGGCGAGCCGCCGCGCGAGGACTTCATCCCCTACGTCGCCGACTTCTACCTGCAGCTCGAGAACGTGCAGTGGACGATCGTCTGCGGCGTGGTGAACGACACGTTTGTCGTGTCGGTCCGGAACCTCGGCTATTCGCGGAACGCCGGCGACTTCGTGCGGCGCTGGTTCAACGACATCGGCAGCGCCGGCGGCCACCGGACCATGGCCAAGGCCGTCGTGCCGCTCGAGGCGTTTCAGCGCAAGTTCGGCACCTACGAAGGGAGCCGCATCAACCAGCGCATGCTGGAGCTCGTGCTGGAGTTCCTGCACGAGGCCAAGCCGGTCAAGTAGGCACGACGCGTCGAGGCCGCGGCCTCTCAGGCACGGGGGATGGCATGAGGAAGGCGACCGAGTTGATTCACGCGGGCGAGAACGTCGGGACCGGGCAGACGCCGTCGCTGACCGTGCCTGTCTACCAGACGAGCACGTTCGTCTTCGACTCGGCCGCCGCGGTACAGGACTACCAGTCGCAGAAGATCGACGGGTACCTGTATTCCCGCTACGAGAATCCCACGGTCGTGTCCGTCGAGCAGCGTCTGGCCGCCGTGGACGGCGCGGAGATGTCGTTGCTCTTCGGCTCCGGCATGGCGGCCACCGCGCATGCGTTGATCACCCTGCTGCGGCAGGGCGACGAGGTCGTGTGCAGCGCTGCCGTGTATGGCGGGACGTATCATCTGCTGGCCGATCTCCTGCCGAAGTTCGGCATCGCCACCCGCTTCGTCTCGCTCGACCAGCTGGCCGATCCCGCCACGATGTTCAGCCGCTCCACGCGACTGGCCTGGTTCGAGTCGCCGATCAACCCGACCCTTCGCTGCGTGGACGTCCGCCGTATCGCCGAGGCCTGCCGGGACGCGGGCGTGCTGTCGGTCGTGGACAACACTTTCGCCTGCCCGCTCAACCAGCCGGTCCTGTCGATGGGCGTCGACATCTCGATGCAGAGCGCGACGAAGTACCTCAACGGGCACAGCGATGTCACGGGCGGCGTGCTGTCGGGGCCGCGCGATCGGCTGGAGCCCATCGGCCGAACCCGGCGCCTCCTGGGCGGCGTGCTGGACCCGCAGCCCGCCTACGAGCTCGGCCGCGGCCTCAAGACGCTGCCGCTGCGCGTGGCGCAGCACAACGCCAACGCGCTCGCCGTCGCCACGTTCCTCGAATCGCACGAGGCGGTCGCCCGCGTGTACTATCCCGGCCTCGCCTCGCATCCCGATCACGAGATCGCCGCGCGCCAGATGTCGGGCTTCGGCGGCATGGTGACTGTCGATGTCGCCGGCGGGCAGGAAGCGGCGTTCCGCGTCTTCGATCGACTGCGGCTCATCAAGCGGGCGGCGAGCCTCGGAGGAGTGGAGAGCATCTGCAGCCTGCCCATCCTCACCTCTCATACCGGCCTGTCCGACGAGGTACTGGCACGCGCCGGTGTCACGCGCGGCATGATCCGGATCTCGATCGGACTCGAAGACGTCGACGACCTGATCGAGGATCTCGACCAGGCACTCAGTCAGTAGGCTCGCCGCTTTCGCGGCTCGGTGGGCGTCACTTCGTGGCGTAGGCCCCGCGCTTCGCGCGGGGTGGGCCGCTCACGTCGTTCGCGGTAGGGGCTGCCGGTCAGTTCATGCGGAGGGCGACGACCGGATCCACCCGGCTGGCGCGGCGGGCGGGGACGTAGATCGCCAGCGCCGCGACTGCCATGAGGAGTGCCGGGATCGTCACCAGCGTCACGGGGTCGTAGGGACTGACCTCGTACATCAGCCCGACCATCAGGCGCGAGAACGCGATTCCGGCCACGATGCCCAGAACGACGCCCAGGCCGGCAAGCGCCAGGCCCTGTGCAAGGACCTGACGCCTCACGGTACCCGCGTTTGCGCCGAGCGCCAGCCGCACGGCGATCTCGCGCGAGCGCTGGCCCACGGCGTATGCCATCACGCCGTAGACTCCGACCGCAGCAAGCACGAGCGCCAGCAGGCCGAAGATCCCCAGAAGGATTGCGCCCAGGCGCGCGGCCCACAGCCCCTGATCGAGGATCGCCCCCATCGTCAGGACGCCGGTGAGCGGCATGGTCGGTTCCATCTGCTGCACGGCGGAGCGAACCGTGCCGAGCGCGGCCTCGGGGTTGTCGGACCGCACCAGAAGCGTCACGGCAGCCTGCGGCGCCTGCCTGAGCGGCTGGTACAGATACGGCTGCGGCTCCTCGCCGATCGCGTTGTACTTGCTGTCTCTCGCTATGCCGACGACCTCGGTCAGCTGCTTTTGTCCCGAGAAGCGGAACCGCTTGCCGATCGCCTCCTCGCCCGGCCAGAACCGGTCGGCCATCGTCTCGTTGATGACGACGACCTGGGGCGACTCGGGGGTATCGGACGGGTCGAAGCCCCGACCGGCCACGAGGGGAACGCCCACGGTGTCGAAGTAGTCATCACCGGCCAGCGTGATCTGCACGAAACGCCCCGCCCTCGGGTCGCTGGCGTCCTGCCCTTCCTGGAACACCGTCCGGGCAAAGCCGCCGCCGAAGAGCGGTGTCGTGTTGGCCAGGCTGGCACGTTCGACGATCGGGAACGATCGCGCGCGCTCGACAATCTCCCGCTGCCGTTCGACGGCGGCATCGATGGGCATCCCGAGCGACGAGAGGTTGAACGACAGTACGGACAGCCTGGGCGCATCGAAGCCGGGATCGATCTGACGGGCGTTGCCGAGGCTTCTCAGGAACAGGCCGGCCGAGATGAGCGCGACCGTCGACATCGCAATCTGCCCGACGACGAGCACGTTGCGTCCGCTCACGCGCCGGCCGGCGCCTGACGGATTGGAGCGGTCGGTGAGTTCCACGGCCAGGTCGGGTCGTGAGCTCTGGAGGGCGGGGAGCAGGCCGAAGAGGAGCCCGGTCCCGAGTGCCACGGCCGTCGTGAAGGCCAACACCCGCCAGTCCATCGGCAGGCTCAACGCGTCGTCGGGGAGGAACGGCGGCCGCAAGGCGAGGAGCGCGGACCGCGACCACGCGGCGGCGAGCAGCCCCACGACGCCGCCGATGAGCCCGAGGAGCACGCTCTCGGCGAGGAGCTGCCTGACGAGCCGGCCGCGCCCGGCCCCAAGCGACGCCCGAACGGCAATCTCCTGCCGCCGTGCCGATCCGCGGGCGAGCAGCAGGTTGGCCACGTTGGCGCAGGCGACGACGAGCACCAGTCCGACGATGACCATCAGGAGGCTGCCCGCCAGGTTGAACTGGCGCCGCTGGGCGGGATTGGGAGAGAGCGCGGCTTCGATGAGCGGCTGCAGCGTGACGCCGCGTCCGCGATTGTCGTCCGGATAGTCGGCGGCAAGACCCGCGGCAATCGTCTCGAGGTTGGCCTTCGCGCCTTCGATCGTGGCGCCTGGCGCGAGACGCCCGACGACCTGCATGGTCAGCGCCCGCCTCGAATCCCATGTCTCACGCAGGAATCCCGAGGTGGCCTCGCGATGCATCGAGAACGGTACCCAGAGCGCCGGTCCGCCAAGCCCGCCGATGCCGCGGAATGCCGGGCCCGTGACGCCAACCACCGTGTAGGCGTGGCCGTTGAGCGTGATGGAACGCCCGATGATGCCGGGGTCGAGGCCGAAGCGGCGCTGCCACAATCCGTGGCTCAGCACCGCCTCGGGAGCGGCGCCCGGCTTGTCGTCGGTTCCCGGGGTGAATCCACGGCCCGCGGCCATTGGCGGACCCAGCAGCGAGAAGTAGTTGTCCGTGACGATCTGTGCGAAGACCTGTTCGGGCTCCCCCTGCCCGCTCGAGAGCCCGAGGCCGGTGAAACCGGCGGCCGCCATGCCGTCGAACACCTGGTTGCGGTCTCGATGGTCCTCGAAATTGGGCCGCGACATCGGTGCGGCGCCGCCAACCGGGCCTGCCGCGCGATTGCGTTCGTCGCTCGTGAACACTCCGACCAGACGGGTGGGCTCGGAGAGCGGCATCGGGCGCAGGAACACCTCGTTGATGAGGCTGAAGATGGTGGTGTTGGCCCCGATGCCCAGGCCAAGGGAGAGCACGGCGACCGCCGTCATGCCAGGATTGCGAGCCAGCAGCCGTGCGCCGAAGCGAAGGTCCCCGAGGAATGCGCTCACGAGCCCGTTCCGGGAGCAATCTCCGCGCCAGCCACGTGCCCGGTGAACGTTCCGGAACGCACGATCAACGTGTGCGTTTCCGTTCAGTTCGAGTCTCGCGGATGTCCGGATTCGGACGCCTAGGCGTTCAACTGTTCCCCGCTGGCGCCCAGCATCGGTTCGATGAACTGCCGGTAGGCGTCCTCGTAGGCACGCTCCATCACGTCGTCGATCGTGTGCCGTCGATCGGAACGCTCGTCGTATGCGCCGTTCAGATCGAGCGGCCTCACCGGGTTGTGCGTGGGACGGATCACGTAAACGCCCTGGAACCGGTGCCGCAGGTGGCGCAGCGCGTCGCCGAGAGCGACTGCTTCGGCGCCGGCCAGCAGTTCACCGACACGCCCGAGTCCATCCGTACGCACAGGCCGCAGCTCGTGCGGTCCAGGCGGCTCCGGCGTGGCGGACACGACGATCACCTGCTCGGCGCCGGCGGCGGCCACTTCTTCCAGCGCGCGGCCGACGGCCGAGACGCGATCGGCCAGCCGATGCGTCTCTCCGCGCCAGAACGCGTCGGTGGCGAATGTCACGAGGCGCGGATGGCACAACCCCGGCAGCGTGAGCGCGGCCGCCAGCACGTCGACGAGGTGATCGCGGGCCACGCCGGCCAGGTCGTGCGCTTCGGCGCGGCGGGTGGTCGCGGCGGTGGTGGCCGCGAAGAGCGGCTTCCTGAACGGATCGCCCAGGAGACCGAAGACCATGTCGCGGCCGACGTCGAGATCGTGGACGACCAGAAGCAGCTCGCGGAAGCCGGGCTGGCCGAGATTCTCCGACAGGAGATCGGCATACCGGCGGCTCAGGTCGCGCGCATCAGGCGCCCTCAGCTGCGCGCCACCGCGCAGGATGTTCCAGAGGGCGCCCGTCGCCGCGGCAATGCCCGGCGCAGGGTCCATCGGTTCCCCCAGGAGCGGCCACAAAGCATGGCGCGCGGGCGTTCGCCTGACCGGCGCCTTCAGCCATGCCAGCGCGGCCCCGCCTGCCAGGGCGCAGACGGCGGCGAGCGACAGCAGCATGGCCAGCCGCGGGATCCACGTTGGCAGCGCGCCGGGCGAGAAGAGCCCGGCCAGCATCGACGCGACGCGGGCCGCCAGCGCCGAGCCGGCATCGAAGCCGGCCATGCCGAGCGTCAGCGCAACGGGATACGCGAGCGACAGCAGCAGGACGAACGCAAGCGGCGCGGCCAGCACGACGATGAGCCCGATGACGAGCGCCCGCAGCCATCTGAACGGCCAGCGCCAACGGTAGTAGGTGGTCCTGCCCTCCCGCCGCCAGACGCCGCCCGTGTCCCAGAGGGGCCCGTCGCCATCGACGGCATAGAGCACCGCGCCAAGCGCGCCGATGCCTCGCCCCGCGACGATGTCGATCTTGATGCCGGTCTCGTGGAGGGCGCGGAGT
Organism: uncultured Bifidobacteriaceae bacterium; assembly: GCA_964543955.1. Classification (GTDB taxonomy): domain Bacteria; phylum Acidobacteriota; class Vicinamibacteria; order Vicinamibacterales; family UBA2999; genus VFZN01. Next base: position 4,429 of record CAZJBN010000115.1, on the reverse strand, counting down.
ACGCCCGCGTGGTACGCGCCATCGGCGCCGGTTCCGGTCAGAACCAGTGCCGTGCGGCGTTCGGGGGAGTAGCCCCTCAATTCACTGGGGTTGGGCATCCATCAGCCGGCTGACTCGCACGAAACAGGCACGAACTGGAACCGTTCGAACTGACGGCATCCCTGAGCCGAGTGAGCTGGGGGGGCACGGGGCCGGCCCTATTCGTCGTGAATGGTCACGAGCTTCAGGATCTCGAACCTGCGCGATCCGGCCGGCGTCGAGACGCTGATCTCGTCACCTTCTTCATGGTTGAGGATGGCGCGGCCGATGGGCGACGAGGTGGAGATGAGCCCCTTCTCGCCGTCGGCGTCCTCCGGCATGACGAGCTGGTAGACGATCTCCTGCCCGGTCGACTCGCGAAGCGTCACCGTCGAGCCGAATCCCGCCTTGCCGTGCGGAATCTTCTCCATGTTCATGAGCGCGATCTCGTTCATGCGGCGACGCAGCATGCCGAGACGGGCCTGGACGTAGGTCTGCCGTTCCTTCGCGGCCTGGTACTCCGCGTTCTCCCGCAGGTCGCCAAGCTCGCGCGCGCGCTGAATCTCCTTCGGGAGTTCCATCTTCAGCTCGCGTTCGAGGGTGGCGACTTCCTCTTCAAAACGCTTGAGTATCTTTTCTTTCATCGCTCAAACATCAGACTTTAGCATAATTGGACGATCCGCCATGCCCGAGATCACCAGCCGTCAGCACGCCATCGTCAAGGAGTTTCGATCGGTCACGCGCGGCAGCGCTGCTCGCGTGCTGCTCGACGGCTGGCATCTGCTGGGCGATGCGACACGTGCGGGCCTTGCGGTCACGCGCGTCGCGATCCACGGCGCGCCGCCCGAGGAGTACCGCGGGATCGTCGACGATCTCGCGGAGGCAGGCGTCGCGATCACCCGAGTGTCGGCGCCGGTCCTCGACGCCGTCTCGCCCGTGCGGACCGCGACGGGCGTTGTGGCGCTGGCCGAACGTCCCGTCGTCACGCGACAATCGCTCATCGAGCCGGCGCCGGCCCTCGTCGTGGCCGGCTTCGGCCTGCAGGACCCCGGCAACGTCGGGGCAATCATCCGCGCGGCGGAGGCGGGTGGCGCCACGGGCGCCATCTTCGATACCGCGTCAGCCGACCCGTGGGGCTGGAAGGCCCTTCGCGCCTCGATGGGCAGCGCCTTCCGGCTGCCGACGCGCCGCGATCCCGACGTGCGCGCCGCCATTGCCGAGTGGCGTCGTGCCGGCCTCTCCGTGATTGCGGCGCATCCGCGCGGCGCCGTCGCCGTTCAGGACGCCGACCTGTCGGTCCCGGCCGTGCTGCTGCTCGGCGCCGAAGGCGCGGGGCTGCCCGACGACGTGCTCGAGATGGCGAGCCTTCGCGTCGCGATCCCGATGAAGCCGCCGGTGGAGTCGCTCAACGTGGCCGTGGCGGCCGCGCTCCTGGTCTACGAAGCCGCGTACCAGCGCGACTGACGCGTGATGGATCTCTTCTCCACCGATCCCGAGCCGATCGATCCACGGACGGTGCCGCTCGCCGAGCGGATGCGGCCGCGCACGCTCGACGAGATCGTCGGGCAGGAGGCGATCATCGGTCCCGGGCGCCCGCTGCGGGAGATGATCGAGCGCGACCTGCTGCAGTCGATCATCCTGTGGGGCCCGCCGGGCACGGGCAAGACGACGCTCGCGCGGCTCATCGCCGAGCTGACGCGCGCTGAGTTCGTCGCCTTCAGCGCCGTGCTCGCCGGCATCAAGGAGGTGAAGGAGGTGATGGCCGCCGCCGACCTGCGCCGCCGCCTCGGCGCCCGGACCATTGTCTTCGTGGACGAGATCCATCGCTTCAACAAGGCCCAGCAGGATGCGTTCCTGCCGCGCGTCGAGGCGGGCGACATCGTTCTCATCGGCGCGACGACCGAGAACCCCTCCTTCGAGGTCAACGCGGCGCTGCTCTCGCGGTCCAAGGTCTTCGTGCTGCAGCCTCTCGACGAAGACGCGACCATCGTGATCCTCCGCCGCGCGCTCGAGGACGACGAGCGCGGGCTCGGCCGCCAGCAGGCCCAGGCGTCAGACGACGTGCTGCGCCACATCGCCCGCTACGCCAACGGCGACGCGCGCTCGGCGCTGAACGTCCTGCAGCTCGCCGTCGCGTCCGCGCCCCAGGCCGCCGGGCATCCGGTCGTCGACGAGGCCGTGCTCGAGCGCACGCTGCAGCACAAGGCCCTGCTCTACGACAAGGGCGGCGAGGAGCACTTCAACCTCATTTCCGCGCTGCACAAGTCCATGCGCAACAGCGATCCCGATGCGGCAGTGTACTGGCTGGCGCGCATGGTCGAAGCCGGGGAGGATCCGATGTACCTGGCGCGCCGGATGGTGCGCTTTGCATCGGAGGACATCGGCAACGCCGATCCACAGGCGCTCGTCGTGGCCATGGCCGCAAAGGACGCGGCGCACTTTCTGGGCTTTCCCGAGGCCAACACGGCGCTCGCCCAGGCCGCCATCTACCTGGCGACGGCGCCCAAGAGCAACGCCGTCTACAAGGCCTATGGCGCCGCGGCCGAGTCGGCGACACGGGACGCCGCCGCGCCGGTGCCCCTGCACCTGCGCAACGCGCCGACGAAGCTGATGAAGCAGCTCGAGTACGGCAAGGGCTATCAGTACGCGCACGACGAGCCGGACGGGGTCGCCAGCATGGATTGCCTGCCGGACAACCTGCGAGGCCGAGCCTTCTACACGCCGACGGAGTACGGCTTCGAGAAGGAAATTGCCAGGCGGCTGGCCTGGTGGCGCTCGCGTCGAAAGTAGGGCGGCGCGTTAGAGCCGCCTGGACTAGGGCGTGAGATCCGCCCTGTACTCCCCGATGAACGACATGATGGCGGACGCTTCCACCATGTCCTTCGCCTGGAAGCGGATGGAGTGCGAGCCCGTTCGCTCGAAGGCCGGGAGGTAGGAGAGCACCTCGACCGGGCGATAGTGCTTGAAGCTCACGTCGACCGACACCGGCCCAGCCGGCTTGTACGGCTTGAACGACGAGCGGCGGCCGAGTGCCGCCTTGACGGTGTGGCCGATCAGTTCGGCGGCGGCCGGCGGCGTCAACGTGAGCGCGGAGTGGAAGCCGAGGCTCTTCTTCGTCTCGGCGCCTTCGAGGGTTCCCACCACCTTCCGCACCTCGGCAATCGCCTCATCGTCGCCGGAGATCATCACGACCGGCACGTTGAAATGCCCGGCGATCGCCGCGTTCCACGCGCCTTCGGTCACCTCGACGCCGTTCAGCGCCACGCGCGTGAGCGTCGCGCTCGAGAAGGTGTGGGCGCGCACGCCTGCCGGGTTGTTCGTGGAGGCGTGATAGCCGATGAAGATGGCCGCGTCCACGGTCTCATCGAGACCGGCCATCATCCCCAGCTGGCGCGGCCAGGACCGCACGATGCGGACCTCCGGCGGGAACTGCTCGATGAGCAGATTCTCCCCGTTGCCGTGGGAGTCGGCGACGACAATCTCGGTCGCGCCGGCCTCCCTGGCCGCGTTCACGGCCGCCAGCGCCTCGCGGGTCATGAACTCACGAAAGCGCCCGTACTCGAATCCGGCCGGCCCGAGCTGGTCGCCCGTGACGGCGCCGGCGACGCCTTCCATGTCCACGGAGATGTGGACCTTCAGCTTTGGCGCCTGGGCGCTCGGCGCGGCGAAGGACCACAGACAGCACACCACGATCGCGGGCAGGCGTATGCATCTCACACGGGTCATCGCAGTCTCCAGGGAATCGACATGTCAGATCCGATCGAAGTTCTTCTCCACTTCGCGTCGCGTGATCCGCAGCATGACGGGCCGGCCGTGCGGACAGACCGTCGAGTAGGCGGTCGCGGCCAGCTCCTCGAGGATATGCCGCATCTTGTCCATCGTCAGCGGATAGTTGGCCTTGACCGCCGCATGGCAGGCGGTGAGCGCGGCAATGCGCTTCAGGCCTTCCTGCAGCCCGAGGCCGCGGTCGACTCCCTCGAGGTCGGTCGCCAGCTCGCGAAGCGCCGCTTCGCATTCGTCGCGCGGGAGGACGGCCGGAATCGCATCGATCCTGATCGTGTCGCCGCCGAACTCCTCCACCTCGAACCCGAACCGCGTCAACGCCTCGGCCCGGGACAGCAGGGCCTCCCGCTCCGCCGGCGCCATGTCCAGCATGAGCGGCATGAGCAGCCGCTGACTCTCGAGCGGGCGCTCGGTCAGCCGCTGCATGATGCGCTCGAAGAGCACGCGCTCGTGCGCGACGTGCTGATCGATGATGGCAATGCCCTCATCGTCTATTGCGATGATGAAGGTGTCGCGAAACTGGCCCAGTGGAATGAGCGGCCGCAGCCCACGAACGCCCGCGCCTTGAACGTTCGTGCTTTGAACCTCCGTGCTTTGAACCTCCGTGCTTTGAACCTCCGTGCTTTGA
>CAZJBN010000114.1:4610-15833 GCA_964543955.1 uncultured Bifidobacteriaceae bacterium | reverse complement strand
AGAGCCCAGAAATGTCTCACACCACTCCCATCGTCACCGGTTCCATTGCGTTCGATTACCTGATGTCCTTTCCGGGGCGGTTCACGGAACACTTCCTGCCGGAGCACATGGACCGCGTCTCGCTCAGCTTCCTGGTCGACACGATGGACAAGCGGCGCGGCGGGTGCGCGCCGAACATCGCCTACACCCTGGCGCTCCTGGGCGAGAAGCCCAAGGTCATGGCCACGGCGGGGCAGGACTTCGCCGACTACGGCCGGTGGATGCAGGCGGCCGGCATCGACACCTCTCTCGTGAAGATCGTCGACGGGAAGTTCTGCGCGTCGTTCTTCTGCAGCACCGACGAACACAACAACCAGATCGCCTCGTTCTACACCGGGGCCATGGCCAACGCGGCCGAGCTGTCGTTCCGCGGCCTGTCGGGCATCGACAAAGGGTCGCTGGTGATCATCTCGCCGAACGACCCCGACGCGATGGTCCAGTACGCGGAGGAGTGCAGCACGCTCGGCATCAAGTACATCTGGGACCCCGGCCAGCAGTGCGCCCGCATGGGCGGCGACCAGCTGAAGGACGGCGTCGTCGGCGCCTTCATGGTGATCTGCAACGACTACGAATTCGAACTGATCCGCCAGAAGACCGGCCTGAGCGAACAGGACGTGCTGCAGGAAGTGCCGCTCCTGGTCATCACGAAGGGCGAGAAGGGAAGCACGGTGATGACCGCGGGCGAGACGGTCGACGTCGCCGCCGTCACGCCGACGCGCATCGAGGATCCCACAGGCGTCGGCGATGCCTACCGAGGCGGATTCATGAAAGGGCTGGCGATGGGGGCCAGCTACCCGGTGTGCGCGCAGTTCGGGAGCGTCGCCGCCGCCTACGCGCTGGAACACCTCGGCGGCACGTATCACGCGTACACGTGGAGCGAGTTCGCGGCGCGCTACGAGCAGCACTTCGGGCGCCTGTAGCCTCCCCGGCCCCGGACGCCGCCGAGTGCACCCGTCGAGGGCAGACGGACGGCTAGTCGACGCCCGCGGCGACCTTCGCCCGCGCGGCCGCGACAATCCGCGCGTACTTCGCCTGGAGGAGCGTCCACTCCGTCTCGAGCTGCCGGACCTGCGCATCGTTGAGCTCGGCGGAGGTGATGATGCCGCTCTCGTAGGACACCTGGGCAATCTGCACGCTCTCGCGCGCCAGCTCCAGCGCCTTCTGCTGGGTCGTCACCACCTCGGCCGCCGCCTGCAGCGTCGTCCAGGCCGTCTCGAGGTCCAGCCGGGCCTGATCGGTCGACGCGTTGAGCCCGTGCTCGGCCTGCCGCTTCTGCGACTGCGCGACGGCGCGCCGGGCCGACGCGCCTGGCGACGCCATCAGCGGCACCTGGACGGCCAGTCCGAACGTGTAGCTCTGGTTGTCGCTCGACAGCACATGGCTGAACGCGTCCTCCTGGTATTGGAGGTTCCCGCGGAAGGCGAGGCTCGGCTTCCACTCGCCGTCCGCCAGTTTCGCGGAGTACTCCGCCTGATCGCGGCGAGCGTTGAACGCCCGAAGGTCCGGGCGCGACGGGAGGGCCGCGTCCAGCACCTCGCGGCCTGGAATCTCGCGGCCTTCGTCGAGCGTGCCCACGAGCCGAAGCGCCTGTCTCTGCGGCAGCGAGAGCACCGTCCGGACCGCCTGCAGCGCCGCGTCGACCTCGGCCTGTACCTGGATGCGCCGCGCCTTCGAGTTGGCGAGCTGCACTTCGGCCTGCAGCACATCGAGGCGGGCCACGGTGCCGGCGTCGTACCGCACGCCGGCCAGCCGCAGCTGGATCTCCGCGAGGCGGATCTGCTCGTCCGCGACGCCCAGGCCCTGCTGCTTGAGGACGGCGTTGTAGAACGCCTCGACGACTCGGTACTGCAGATCCTGGCGCGCGCGATCCAGCTCCAGCCGAGACGCGTCGAGCCCTGCTTCCTGGACGGCATGCGCGTTGGAGATGCGGCCTCCGGTGTAGAGCGGCTGCGAGATGTCCAGCGACATCACGTTCTCGCGCGTGAAGCCGGCCTGGAACGTCGTTTCGCCCGGGCCGAAGATGCCGGGAGGAATCCGGATCACCGGGAACTTCTGCGAGGGCGTGTAGAGGTAGCTGAAGTCCAGCTTCGGCAGGTATCCGGTCCTGGCCTCCGAGACGCGAGCGCGGCTCTCGGCAACCCGTTCCTGGGACACCTTCAATCCTTCGTTCGCGCTGAGCGCGCGCTCCATGGCCTGGTCGAACGTCAGCGCGAGCGCGCCGTCCTGAGCGCTCCTGATCGAACCCCCGGTGCCCGGAACCAGTGCCGGAGTCGATGTGGTCTGCCCGAAGGCGCTCGCCGTCGAGATGAACCACCCGACGAGGGCCAGGACGATGACGATGCCGGCGATCCGGGTGGCCGGGCGCAGAGACGGCGACGGCTGCGCGCGCCAGGCCGCCACGCGCGCGGTGACCCGGGCGAGGAGCAAGTACGCCACGGGCACGACGACCAGCGTGAGCGCGGTGGAGGTGATGAGGCCGCCGATGGTCGCAATCGAGATCGGCGCGCGGAACTCACCGCCCTCGCCGCGGCCCATGGCCGAGGGCAGCATGCCCAGAATCATGGCCATGGTCGTCATGAGGATCGGACGCAGCCTGGCGGGGCCCGCCTTCAGGATCGCGTTCTCGACCGACAGGCCGTCGCGTGCATAGGTGTTGGTCAGGTCGATGAGCAGAATCGCGTTCTTCGTCACGAGGCCCATCAGCATCACCATGCCGATCATGGCTGGCATGCCGAGATTGTTGCCGGTCAGCAGGATCGCCAGCAGCGCCCCCACGACGGCCAGCGGCAGCGACAGCATGATCAGGAACGGCTCGAGGAACGACTCGAACTGCGAGGCCAGCACGATGTAGATGAACGCAACGGCCAGGATGAGCGCCAGCCCCATGGCCGCCGCCGACTCCTGCATGAGCTCCACGTCACCGGCAAATCCCCACTCGACGCCGGGCGGCATCGGGATCTCCGCCATGACGCGCGCGACGCCGTTGGTCACGTCGCCCAGCGGACGGTCCGACAGCTCGACGCCGATCTTGGCCTGCCGCCGCCGCGCCTCCCGCTCGATGGTCGTCGGCCCGACGCCGGGCGCGAGCCGGACGATGTCGGACGTGCGGACCACCGCGCCGCCGGGCGAATGGAGCGGCGTGCGGGCGATGACCTGGAAGTCGTTGCGGAACTCGGGCGCCAGCCGCACGCGGATGTCGTACTCCTTGTCCCCTTCGCGCAGGCGCGTCGGAACGACACCCTCCACCATCCCGCGGAGCTGGCTGGCGACCGACCCGACGTCGAAACCGAGATCCGCCGCGAGGTCGCGATTGACGTCGGCCACCATTTCCGGCTGGCCGCTCTCGAGCGAGCTGTCGACGTCCACGGCGCCGGGGACGGTCCTGATCTTCGCGACGACCTCGTCGCTCAGCCGCTGCAGCTCCTCCATGTCGTCTCCGCGGAGATAGACGTTGAGCGGCGCCTCGGACGGCGCGCCCTGGATGAACTCCGGGTCAGCCACCGTCATCTTCAGCAGCGGAATCGCGGTCAGCTGCTTCCGGATGTCGGTCTTGATCGCCAGCATCCCCCGGTCGCGCTCGTGCTTCTTCGTCGTCTTGATCCGCAGGTTCGACTTGAGCGGCTCGCCCTGCACGCCGATGGTCGTGAAGATCTGTCGCACCTCCGGGAGGCGCTGCACCATCTGCTCGACCTGGGCGACGTAGGCCTCGTTCTGCTCGAACGACGTGCCCGGCGGCGCCTCGACGTTCACCACGAACTCGCCACGGTCTTCGACCGGCACGAACTCCGTACCGATGACGCCGAGGGTCGACAGGCTGGCGACGAAGATCGCCGCCGCGATCCCGACCACGCTCCACGGCCGCGTGATCGCCCAGCCGAGGACCACGTGGTACTTCTGGTCGACGCGGTCGTAGAACTGTCCCCACCGCTCGAGCACACGTCCCACGCGGGTCTTCGTCCGCTCCTCGGGTGGCACGAACCTGACGAAGCGCGACGACAGCATCGGGTCGAGCGTGAACGCCACGAGCAGCGACATCGCCACGGCGAAGGCAATCGTCAGCGCGAAGGACTTGAAGAACTGCCCGACAATGCCCGTCATGAAGCCGACGGGGAGGAACACGGCCAGGATGGTGAAGGTCGTGGCCATGACGGCCAGCCCGATCTCCGAGGTGCCGCGCCTGGCGGCCGTCATCGGGTCGTCGCCCATCTCCATGTGCCGGTAGATGTTCTCGCGCACCACCACCGCATCGTCGATGAGGATGCCGATGACGAGCGACAGCGCCATGAGCGTCATCATGTTGATGGTGAAGCCCACGACGTACATGAAGAAGAACGTCGCGATGACCGACGTCGGAAGGGCGAGTGCCGAGATGAGGGTCGAGCGCCAGTCGCGCATGAACACGAAGATGATGAGGACGGCCATCAGTCCGCCGAAGAAGATGTGCCCCCGCACGTCCGCGACGTTCTCGCGAATGCCGTCGGCGTCGCTGTGGACGGGACGGATCTGGAGCTGGGGGAAGCTCGTGGACAGGCGCGCGACCGCGGCGTCGACCTTGTCCGCGATGTCCACCGTGTTGGCCCCGGACTGCTTGCGGACGGAGAACGAAACCGCGTCGGCGCCGTCGAGACGGGTCGTCGAGGTGCGATCCTCGTAGCCGTCGACGACCGTACCCACATCGCGGACGCGGATGGTGGATCCGCCGGTCGATCGGAGAATCACCTGCGCGATCTCGGCAGCCGACTTGAACTCGCCTTTGGTCCTCAGCGAGACCGACCGGCCGTCGCGCTTCACCTGACCGCCGGGCACGTCGAGGTTCTCGGCCGCCAGCCTCGACGCGACCTCCTGGAGGGGGACGTTGAGCGCTTCGAGCCGCCGGGGATCGAGGTCGACCTGGATCTCGCGGACTTCACCGCCGTTGACCTCGACCGCGGCGACGCCGTCGATCTGCTCGAGGAGCGGTTTCAGATCGTCCTCGACCTGCCGCCGCGTCACGTCGGACGGCTGGGCCGACCCGACCGCGTAGACCATGATCGGCAGAGCCGCGACGTCGAAGCGCTCGATGGTCGGGTCTTCGATCTGCTCGGGCAGTCGTGACCGGATGGCGGCGACCTTCTCCCGGACTTCAGCGGTAGCCGCCTGCGGGTCCACTTCGAGCCGCAGCTCGATGCCCACCCGCGAGAAGCCTTCGGTCGACGTCGAGATGACACGCTTGACGCCGTTGATGCCGGCAATCGCATCCTCGATCGGCTTGGTGACCAGCGTCTCCACTTCTTCCGGCGCGGCGCCCGGGTAGACCACCGAGACGTTCACGAACGGAAAGTTCACCTCCGGAAAGAGGTCGATGCCCAGGCGCGTCATCGACACGATGCCCAGCACCATGAAGCTGGCGATGACCATCGTCGCGAAGACCGGACGCTTGATGGACGTATCGGAGATCCACATGACTGACCCTTACCTCGTGACGACGGCGCGCACGCGCGTACCTGCCGGCAGCGCTCGACGGGCGTCGGCGATGACCTGGTCGCCGGCCGACAGGCCGCTGGTGACCTGCACCCGCGTTCCGTTGGAGAGACCCTCGGTCACGACCACCGGCGTGACCGTGTCGCCGCTCACCTTGAAGACCCGCCGGGCGCCGTCCGCCGTGGCGATGGCCTCGCGCGGAACGACAACCGCGTCCGTGGCGGCGCCGTCGATGATGACGACCGATGCGTACATCCCCGACAGGAGTGCGGCCGACTGGTTCGGGACGCGCACGTCGATCCTGAAGTGCCGGTTGCGCTCGTTCACCTCCGGCGCGATCGCCACCAGCTCCCCCTCGAAGGTCTCGCCGGGCCTGGCCTGCACCGAGACTCGTGCCTTCATCCCGACCCGCAGGCGGCCCGCCTCGAGCTCCGAGACGCCCGCTTCGAGCTTCATCTGGCGGAGGTCCGCGACGACCACCACTGGCAGGTCGCCGGGCGTGGCGCCGGCGTCGTAGTTGCGTTCGACGATGAAGCCGGTCACGGGCGCCGTGATCGTCGCGTCGCGCTGCACCTCGCGGCTGCGCCGGCTCGACGCCTCGGCCTGCGCGAGGCTGGCCTGCGCGAGGTCGCGCTGGGCTTGAGAGGCGCGCCGCGCGGTTTCCGCGGCATCCAGCCGCTGGCGGGGAAGCGCGCCCTTCTCGAAGAGGGTCTGTGCGCGCTCGAACTCGAGGACGGCGTTGGCGAGCCCGGCCTCCGCGTTCTCGAGCCCGGCCTTCGCCACCGCGACGGCAGCGGCCGCGGCATCGGCCTGCGCATCGATCTCGCGTCGGTCGACCGTGGCGATGACCTGTCCCTCCCTCACGCGATCGCCGATGTCCACCAGCACGCGCTCGAGCGTGCCCGGCAGGCGCGGCTTGACCGGCACCCGGCTGCGCGGCGCGAGCGTGCCGGACACCTCGAGCCCCGACTCGATCGGCTCGACCGATGCCGTCACGACCGCGACGTCGATCGCAGGCGGCGGGGCCTCCTCGGGCGTGGCCTCGGCGGCACGAGACTGGCAGCCCGCCGCGGAAAGACCGACAAGGGTCAGCAACGTGACAGCGACGACAGCACTACGATTCATGTGGCGACTCTCCGACGGGCGCGCCAGGGCGCAGGTGATCGGCATGAAACTCACAGGGGGCGAAGGTCAACGGGGTTCCCGCCCGGAAACCCGCGATCACGGTGTTGAACACATCCTCGGCCAGGCGATCCGGATCCTCGTCCGGGGAGAGCCGCTTGGTCAGCCCCAGGATCGCGGGTCCGCTCAGCGCGCCCCAGAGCACGTGCATCGCGACGACGGCGTCGAGCGTGGGCGGAAGGGCTCCGGACTCGATCGCGCGCTGCAGGCTGGCGACCGCACGAAGCAGCAGCTGCTTCACCGTTTCGAAGCCCTCCCACTGCTCGTTGATCTGCGGCACGGAGCGATCGACGAACATCAGCTCGAAGAACGCCGGCTGCTCCTTGGAGAACTCGTAGAACGCCCACCATCCCGCACGCACGTCGACCATCGGATCGTCGTTCCCGAGCACCCGCGCGACCCGCTCGTGCAGCAGGCGGAAGCCCTCTTCGGCCAGCGCGAAGTAGATGTCGTCCTTGCCCGAGAAGTAGCTGTAGATGGCCGCCGGGCTGTACTCGATCCGGTCGGCAATCTTGCGGATGGAGACGTTACGATAGCCTTCGGTGGTGAACAGGTCGCGGGCCGCGTCGAGAATGGATTCACGAACGGCGTGGCGCTCACGGTCCTGGCGTTCTTTGATGCCCATCTCACTAATTTAACAGTGTTCGAAGACCTAACGCTATTAGACGCCGATCGCAGTTTGGCGGTTCCAGGCGCGGGACCGGCGAGCGATGACAACCACAGGAATCTCCCAACACATAGGTAGGCAAGGACTTCTGTCTTCTGCCCTTGCTGCGGTGTCCTCCCTCTGGGTGCTTCTGCTGGGCACGGCCCCGATGCTCGCTGCCCAGACCGTCGCCGGCGCGGCCGTCCTCTACGCGACCGGCTCGCTCATCTGCCACCAGCGCCCCGAGCGGTCGTTCTCCGTGGCCGGCGCCCAGCTGCCGGTCTGCGCGCGCTGCTACGGCTTGTATCTCGGCATCGCCGTTGGTGCCCTTGTCTGGGCGGTCGTGGCGAGGCGCCGCCGGACGGACCTCAATCGTGGTGTTCTGCTCGCGATGCTGGCCATCGTCGGGGCGCCGACGGCCGTGACCGTGTTGACCGCCGGTGCCGGCGTGTTCGATCCGCCCAACATCTGGCGCGCCGCGCTCGCGTTGCCGCTTGGTGTCGTGGCAGGTGTCGCCGTGGGCGCGGCCGCCTCGGGGCACCTGAAGTAAGATCCGGCGGTGCCGCCCGTTGTCGTCTGCCTGGTCTCGTGGCTCGTGCCCGGGGCCGGCCACCTCCTGCTCGGACGCCGGCAGAAGGGTTTCATCTTCCTCCCGGCACTGACGGTGATGTTTGCCGTCGGCCTGGCGCTCGAAGGCCGGCTCTTCCCGTTCGAGTTCTCCCAACCGCTCGTCGGCCTGGCCGCGCTCGCGAATCTCGGGATGGGCGCGCCCTACTTCATCGCGTCGGCCCTTGGCTGGGGGCAGGGCGTCGTGACCGCCGTGACCTACGAGTACGGCAACGCGTTCCTGATCGTCGCCGGTCTCCTCAACCTGCTCGTGGTGCTCGACGCCTACGATGTCAGGCTGGGAAGGAAGTGACGTCATGACCAGCCACTTCGGCCTGATGGTCCTCTTCGCGTTCTTCGTCTCGCTCGTCTTTGCGGTGATCGCTCGCGACGAACCGACGGAACAGCTGATGCTCGGCGCGAAGTTCTTTGGCGGGTTCGTCGGCGCCGGGCTGCTCCTCGGCTGGTTGATGTATCCGCTTCCGTTCTGACGAGTGCGGTTCAGGATCGAGCAGGACGGCCTTCACGACGCCGACGAGCGTGGCGTTCGCCCAGGCCGGATACGATCGGGGACCATGTCTCGCGTCCATCTCTGGCTTCCCGTGGCGGCCTTCATGGCCCTGCTGTTCGTCCTCTCCTCGCAACCGACGCTGCCGGGCTCGTCGCTCACGCCTGACTGGACGCAGCACGGCCTCGCCTACGGCGGCCTCGCCCTGGTCACCCTGCGTGCCACCTCGGGCGGACGATGGTCGGGGGTGAATCTCTGGACAGTGGGGGCGGCCTGGTTGATCGTCGTCGCGTACGGGGTCTTCGACGAGTGGCACCAGTCCTTCGTGCCGAGCCGAATGGCCGATCTCCGGGACGTGGTCGCCGATGCTGCAGGCGCGGCGCTGGCCCTCGGCGGCGCGTGGTGGTGGGGTATCATCAGACCTTCATCATGACCTTTGACAACCTGCTGCTCGAACAGGATGGCGCCGTCGCCATTGTCACGTTCAATCGTCCCAAGGTATTGAACGCGCTGAACGGCCCGATGCTGACGGACCTCGGGTCCGCCCTCGACGCGCTGGCGGCCGATCCCGCGGTGGGCGCCATCATCCTGACGGGCGCGGGCGAGAAGGCGTTCGTGGCCGGCGCCGACATCAACGAGCTCGCCGTGCTGACACCGGCGCAGGGAAAGGAACACGCGCGCCACGGCCAGCGGCTCTTCGATCGCATCGAGCACCTCGGCAAGCCGGTCATTGCCGCCATCAACGGCTTTGCGCTCGGCGGGGGCTGCGAGCTGGCGATGGCCTGCACGCTGCGCCTGGCCGCCGAGACCGCCCGGCTGGGCCAGCCGGAGATCAACCTTGGCATCATTCCGGGCTACGCGGGAAGTCAACGCCTGCCCCGCCTGGTGGGGAAGGGACGCGCGCTCGAAATCCTTCTCACGGGCGACATGATTTCCGCCCGGCGCGCTTACGAGATTGGCCTGGTCAATCAGGTCGTGCCCGCAGCTGAGCTCATGGCCACTGCGAAGGAGCTGGCCGCCACGCTCGCGTCCAAGGCGCCCGTCGCGACGCGCTACATCATCGAGGCGGTCAATCACGGTCTCGACATGCCGCTCGCGCAAGGCCAGTTTCTCGAGACCGCCCTCTTCGGCGCCATCGCGTCGACCGACGACACGAAGGAAGGCACGCGCGCGTTTCTCGAGAAGCGCAAGGCGAACTGGGCCGGAAAGTAGCCTGGAGCGCCAAGACCCAGAGCCTCGAGCCAGCGTCCCAGATGCGCATTGCCATCGTCGTCTCGCGGTTCAACGACTTCGTGACCGAGCGCCTGCTTGCGGGCGCTCGCGGCGCGCTCGATGACGCGGGACTGGCCGACGCAGACGTCGAGGTGCTGAAGGTACCGGGTGCGTTCGAGATCCCGATGGCGGCAGAGGCCATTGCGGGGACGGGCCGCGTGTCGGCGGTCGTCTGTCTGGGCTGCCTGATCAAGGGGGCGACGCCCCACTTCGAGTACATCGCGTCGGCCTGCGCGCACGGTATTGCCGCCGCCGCGTCGAAGACCGGGGTCCCGATGGCGTTTGGCGTGCTGACGACCAACTCGGCCGAAGAAGCCCTGGAGCGGACGGTCGAGGGTCCAGGCAACAAGGGCCGGGAAGCGGCCGAAGCCGCCCTCGAGATGGCGCGCCTGCTGCAGTCGGTCGGCGGGGCCCGGCCGTGAGCGAACCGGCGGCCGCGGCGTCACGCTGGGAGGGCCGCCGCCACGCGCGTGCGGCGGCGCTGCAGGTGTTGTACGAGTGCGAAGTCGGCGGGCTGAACCCCGCACAGGCGCTGAGCGTGCTCGACAACGTGGGCTTGCCCGAAGTCGCCCCGCTCGGCGAGGGCGATCGCGCCTTCGCCTCGTCGCTGGCCGAGGGCGTCATGGCCGGCGCGCCGGCCATTGACGAGCGGCTGGCCCAGGCGGCGCGGCACTGGCGGGTCGAACGGATGGCCACGCTCGATCGCATCGTGCTGCGGCTGGCGGTGCACGAGTGGCTGGCGCACCCGGAGACGCCGCCGCGCGTGGTCATCAACGAGGCGATCGAGCTGGCCCGCGCCTACAGCGGGGAAGAGGCCGCGAAGTTCGTGAACGGCGTGCTGGACGGGGTGTTCCGCGCGCTCAGGGACGAGGGCCGGGTCGTCGACTGACGGATTCGAAGGAGATTCCCGAGCGGTGTCGAGCAACGAAGAAGCCCAGGTCGCGCAGCGGCGCGCCAATCTCGAAGCCATCGTGGCGCTCGGGTATCGTCCGTACCCGAATCGCTTCGACACCACACACACGGTGACCGCGCTCGTCGAAGGCTACGGCCTGACGGAGGGCGCTGCGCTCGAGGCGACCCCCGTTCCCACCACGACCGCAGGCCGCATCGTCGGCATTCGGAGCTTCGGCAAGGCGAGCTTCCTGGTGATCTCCGACGGGCGACTGCGCATCCAGGTGTACCTCCGCCAGGACTCGTTGAGCGCGCGCGACTACGAGCTGTCGAGGAAGCTCGATTTCGGCGATCAAGTGGGCGTCGCCGGGCGCCTCTTCAGGACCAAGACCAACGAGCTGTCGATCTGGGCCTCGTCGCTCGAATTCCTGGCCAAGTGCTTCCTCCCGTTGCCGGAGAAATGGCACGGCCTGCAGGACGTCGAGGTGCGCTACCGCCAGCGCTACCTGGACCTCATCGTCAATCCGGACGTGCGGAGGGTGTTCGAGATCCGGACGCGTACGATTTCCGTGATTCGGGCCTTCCTGGAGCAGCGCGGCTTCCTCGAGGTCGAGACGCC
>CAZJBN010000114.1:0-4600 GCA_964543955.1 uncultured Bifidobacteriaceae bacterium | reverse complement strand
CTCGCGCGTCCGTTCATCACCCACCACAACGCGCTCGACCTGGATCTCTACCTGCGCATCGCCCCCGAGCTCTACCTCAAGCGGCTCACCGTGGGCGGCATCGAGCGCGTATTCGAGATCAACCGCAACTTCCGCAACGAAGGCATCTCGACGCAGCACAACCCCGAGTTCACGATGCTCGAGTTCTACTGGGCGTATGTGGACTACCAGACGCTGATGGCGTTCACCGAGGAGATGCTGTCATCGGTCGCGCGGACGGTTCTGGGTACCGACGACATCCAGTTCGGCGGGCAGGCCATCAGCCTGCGGGCGCCTTTCCGGCGCCTGTCCCTGCGCCATGCGGCGGCCGAAGAGGCCTCGCGGCGGCTCGGTGTCGACGTGCTGGTCGACGAGCTGAGGAGCCTCGACTCGGCGCGTGCGATTGCCTTGCGCCTGGGGATCGAGCTCGACCCCGGTGCGGGCCCGGGGCGGGTGGCCACAAGCCTCTTCGAACATCTCTGGGAGGAGCAGCTGGTTCAGCCGACGTTCGTCTACGACTTTCCGACCGAGGTCTCACCGCTCTCCAAGCAGCGCGCCGACGATCCCGACACCGTCGAACGGTTCGAGCTGTACATCGGCGGCTTCGAAGTGGCCAACGCCTTCAGCGAGCTCAACGATCCGGTCGAGCAGCGCCGCCGGTTCGAGGCCCAGATCGCCGACCGCGCGAGGGGAGATGCCGAGGCGCATGCCATGGACGAGGACTACGTGCGCGCGCTCGAGTACGGCATGCCGCCGGCCGGCGGTGAGGGCATCGGCATCGATCGCCTGGTGATGCTTCTCACCAACTCCCAGTCCATCCGCGATGTCATCCTGTTTCCGCTCATGCGCCCGCGATCAGGCCTCGAGCAGGCACTCGAGCGGATCGAGCCCTGAAATCTGAGACTGGATCATGCCCTTCGAGCTGCAGATCGCATTGCGGTACTTGTTGGCGAAGCGCCGCCAGGTCTTCATCTCGGTGATCTCGCTCGTCTCGACGATTGGCGTCACGGTCGGCGTGATGGCCCTCGTGATTGCGCTGGCGCTGATGACAGGCCTGCAGGACGAGCTCCGCGACCGAATCCTCGGCTCGTCGGCGCACGTCTATGTCTGGAACCCGAGCGGCCTCGGCGATTACCGCGCCGAGGTGGAGAGGATGAGCGGCATTCCCGGTGTCTCGGGCGTCGCGCCCGCACTGCTGGGCAAGGCGCTCGTCACGAGCGACACGGGCGAGAGCTTCATCACGGTCAAGGGCATCGACCCGACGCTCGAGGGCGACGTCACGGATATCCGCCGTGCGATGACGGCGGGCTCGCTGGACGATCTCGGCCCGGCCACGGACGACTCGCTGGCCGGGATTCTCATTGGCAAGGACCTGAGCGGTTCGCTCTCGGCGTTTCCCGGAGATGTCATCACGATCGTGACGCCTGAAGCCTCGCTCTCGCCGATGGGCCTGATGCCGCGTCGGCGGCGGGTGCGGATCGCCGGCACGTTCCAGCTCGGGCTCTTCGAGTTCGACAATGCGTACGGCTTCGTCGATCTCGAGACCGCGTACCAGCTCACCGGCAAGAGGGCCCCGGATCACCTCGAGATTCGGGTCGACGACATCTACGAGGCGACGGCGGTGGCCAGCCGCATTCAGGACCAGCTGGGCACCACCTACATCACGCAGCCCTGGTCGGACATGAACCGATCGCTCTACTCGGCGCTCTGGCTGGAGAAGATCGCGATGAGCCTGGGCATCGGCCTCATCGTGATGGTCGCGGCGCTCAACATCGTGGCGTCGCTCGTCCTGCTCGTCATGGAGAAGACGCGCGACATCGCCATCCTGAAGACCATGGGTGCCTCGGCCCGGAGCGTGATGCTGATCTTCCTGCTGCAGGGCATGATCATCGGCGTGGTTGGCACGCTCGTCGGCGCCACGGCGGGCGCGCTCATCAGCTACGTCATGGACACGTATCGCGTGATCAGCATCCCGAGCGACGTCTACCAGGTGACCTATCTGCCGTTCAAGCTCCTCCCGAGAGATCTCATCGTCGTCGTCGCGGGCGCGATCGTCGTGTGTTTCCTCGCGACGCTCTATCCGTCTCGTCAGGCCGCGCGGCTGGATCCCGCCTCGGCGCTCCGCTACGAGTAGCCGCCGAACCTGTCATGGCATTCGTCACCGCGGCCGGTCTCTCCAAATCGTACCCGGTGGCCGATCGGCGGCTGACGGTCCTGAAGGACCTGAGCCTCTCGGTGGAGAAGGGCGAGATGGTCGCCATCATGGGCGCGTCAGGCGTGGGGAAGAGCACGCTGCTGCACCTGCTGGGCGGGCTCGACCGTCCCGACAGCGGCACGATTCGAGTGGGCGACCACAGCGTCACCGGCATGCCGGATCGGGATCTCGTGGAGTTCCGGAACCGGCAGGTCGGCTTCGTCTTCCAGTTCCATCACCTGCTGCCGGAGTTCAGCGCGGTCGAGAACGCGGAGATGCCTCTGCGGATCGCGCGCCTGAGCGTGGCGGAGGCCCGGCCCAGGGCGACCGCCCTCCTCAGCCGTGTCGGCCTCGGCGACCGACTCGAACATCGGCCGGGAATGTTGTCGGGCGGCGAACAGCAGCGCGTCGCCGTGGCCCGAGCGCTCGTGACCCAGCCGGCCCTGCTCCTTGCCGACGAGCCCACCGGCGATCTCGATGAGAACACGGCCGACGCCCTGCACGCGCTGCTGCGCGACATGCATCGCGAGTTCGGCTTGACGGCGATCATCGCGACACATAACCCCCGGCTCGCCGATCAATGCGACCGCGTGCTCCGGGTCGAAGCCGGCCGCCTGGCCGACGGCTGACCAGCGGACCAGTCAGAGGATCAGTCAGCCCGCGCAGCTCTCAGGCAACCCTGAAGGGTTGCCTCTACATGGTGCTGCGTATGTACGTGATGCTGTGGATGCACCCGAGCACCTTGGGCACCTTGGGCACCCGGGCACTTGGGCACCCTGGGCACCCGGGCACCCTGGGCACCCGGGCACCCTGGGCACCCTGGGCACCTGAGCACCTGAGCACCCTGGGCACTTGGGCACCCGGGCACCCGGGCACCTGTAATCCCCTTATCGCCGACACGCCGGATGCATGCAGTTGCAGTGCAGCTCGGTCTCCGGCGCCTTCTTGCAGTAGTCGCTGCAGTACTTCGTGCCCGATGGGACAGTGCACTCACAGCTCGGATGGGCGCATTTCTGCTGCGCGGGCGGGTCCTGTTGTCCTGGCATGGCTCCTCGCTTTCGCACGGCCTCGATCGTTCGCGTGCGTGGAGCGCCCATGGCCGGCCGATAGGCCCGAAGAGGCGCCATCCGGTGGGGAGCCAAGGCCAGTGGCCACTCGACGCACGTGGGCGGCGGGCTCGACTTCCGTACGCGACATCATGACGAGTGTCGGCCGAATGGTTCAGGTTCGAGCCGCACAGACGCCTACGTCTATCACGACCGCGCGGCCGGGCGCCAGAATTCGTCAGCCGCGCGCGTTGGCCAGTTCGAAGACGACGTCGCCGAGAGCCGAGTAGTCCTCGTCGCCCCGTCCGGCCGCCATCTGCGCGTGCACGAGCTGCGCGGCCACGGCGGAAGAGGCCGCGGGCACGCCCGCATCGGCAAGCGCTGCCAGCGCGATACCCAGGTCCTTCCTGAAGAGCCGGCCCTTGAAGCCCGGCTTGTAGTTGCCGGTGATCATCCGCTCGCCGTGCACGTCGAGCACCCGACTCTGCGCGAAGCCTCCCAGCAGCGCCGCGCGGACATTCATCGGATCGACTCCGCTCTTCCTCGCCAGCGCAATCGCCTCGGCGACCACCGCCATCGTGCCGGCCAGCACGATCTGGTTGCACGCCTTGCAGATCTGCCCCGCGCCCGACTCGCCGACGTGCACAATCTTCTCGGGCGGCCCCATGACGGCGAGGACCGGCCTGACCTGGTCGAGGACCTCGGCGCGCCCGCCGACCATGAAGGTCAGCGTGCCCGCCACGGCACCAATCTCGCCTCCGCTCACCGGCGCGTCGAGAAACGCCGCGCCACGCCGCTCCGTCTCGGCGGCGAGCCGCCGCGCGATCGCCGGAGCAATGGTCGACGAATCGACGATGACCGTGCCGGGCGCCATCGTTTCGAAGACGCCGCGCTCGCCCTCGAGCACCTGCGCGACATCGGGGCCGTCGGGCAGCATCGTGAAGACGACGCGCGCCGAGGCAGCCACTGCGGCCGGAGAGTCTGCCGCCGTGGCGCCAGCAGCGACGAGCGCGTCGACCGCGGCGCGGCTGCGGTTGTGGACGACGAGACCGAAGCCGTGTGTGCGGAGGTTGAGTGCCATCGGCCGGCCCATGAGGCCGAGGCCGATGAAGCCGATTGTCGTAGACATGGAACGAAACGGTACTAGGGTCGGAGAGGAAGTGCAAAAAGCATAGGTGCATGGGTGCACTGGTGCACTGGTGCACTGGTGCACGGGTGCTCAGGTGCCGGGGTGCACGGGTGCTCAGGTGCCGGGGTGCACGGGTGCTCAGGTGCTCAGGTGCGGGGGTGCTCAGGTGCGCGAGTGCTCAGGTGCGCGAGTGCTCAGGTGCGCGAGTGCTCA
>CAZJBN010000113.1:5472-15847 GCA_964543955.1 uncultured Bifidobacteriaceae bacterium | reverse complement strand
CCCGCCTGGCGAGCGGGACGGCCAGTCGCGCGATCCAGGGCGCCAGGTCGGGCGCCCGGACGCCGAAATCGCAAGGGATCGGCCCGACTCATGACGCCGCGGGTCGAACGCCTGTCGGGTACCGCCGATCTCGACGGCATCCTGGAGATCGACGCGGCCTCGTTCGTCAACCCCACATCGCGCGAATGGTACGAGACCGAGTTGACCCGGCCGGACGTGTGCGTGATCTGCGTGATCCGCGTGGACCGCCGTCCCGTCGCCGGCTATGTGGCGTTCTGGCGCGTGCTCGACGAGGTTCACATCAACAACCTCGCCGTGCACCCCGATTTCCGGCGGCGGGGTCTCGGCCGTCTCCTGCTCCAGGGCGCGCTCGACGAGGCCCGCCGGCTGGGCGCGCGCCGTGCCACGCTCGAAGTGCGGCGATCGAACCTGCCGGCGATCCGCCTGTATGCCGCCGCCGGCTTCACCGAGGCCGGCGTCCGCGCACGCTACTACACGCAGCCGGTCGAGGACGCCCTCATCCTGGCAGCAGACCTGGTGCGTGCGGAGGACGTGCGTGCGGAGGTTGAACCACCCGCGTGACGGTGGTAGAGTGCGGGTCAGTGGGCGGGTCGCACCACCGCGCCCGACCCGGAAGGGAGGCATGCCCGATGGCAGAGGCACAGGATCTCAAACACCTGCTCCTCGAGACCAACGACGAATTCCGCCAGTTGGCCTCCAAGCACCACGAGTTGGACGATCGCCTGATCGAGCTCGAATCCAAGCACTACCTGTCGGATGCCGAACAAGTCGAAGAAATCACACTCAAGAAACGCAAACTCCACATCAAGGATCGGATGGAAGCCATTCTGCGGAACCATCTGAACGGCGGCACGCAGCCGAGCCAGATGACCGCCTGAGCCGACGGGCGTCTCGGCCACAGGGCCATCCATCTGGATGGCCCTTGGCTTGTACGGCGGTCGACCTTGTCAGGCGCCGGTGCCGCGAGCGCTGTTCTTGGCTATGATCGTGGTCTCAGATGCCCATCGACCGCGCGGGACTGCCGTTCATCCTCATCGCGCTGGGATTGGCGGTGGTCGCGGGCTGGGGCGCGGGGCGCGCCTGGGCCGTGCCCTTCCTCATCCTCGCCGCGTTCTTCGTCTTCTTCTTTCGCGATCCCAATCGCACGGCGCCCGCCGGACCAGGCCTCGTGGTCTCTCCCGCCGACGGGCGCGTCATGATTGCCGGGGACCCGCCCGGCCCCGGCGCGCCGGCCGGGGAGTGGCGCCAGATCAGCATCTTCCTCTCACCGATGGACGTCCACGTCAACCGCACGCCGGTCGAAGGGGCGGTCACGCACGTGGAGTATCATCCGGGACGGTTCCTGCCCGCATACAAGGTCGAGGCGGGACAGCTGAACGAATGGACCGAAGTCTGGTTCGAACGAGACGGCCGGCCGATCGTCTGCCGGCAGATCGTCGGCATCCTGGCGCGGCGGATCGTCTGCCGTCTGAAGGCGGGCGACCAGGTCGAACGCGGCCAGCGATTCGGCGTCATGAAGTTCGGTTCGCGCATCGACCTCTTCGTGCCGGCCGACGCGACGATGCGCGTCAAGGCCGGCGATCGGGTCGTCGCGGGCGAGACCACGCTGGCGATCGTGCCGTGACCGCCGGACGCGACTGACGACACCCTGTAGAGAATCGTGCCACCCAGCCGCCACCCGACGCCGCTCAAGCTGACACCCGTGCCGCGGCCGCACGAGAGCCGTGGGCTGCGCCGCGGCGTGTCGCTGCTGCCCAGCCTCTTCACGATTGCCAACCTCTTCTGTGGCTGGGCGTGCGTGATCTACGCCATGCGCGGCGACCTCACGACGGCCGCGCCGTTCATCGGCATCGCCATCGTGCTCGATATGCTCGACGGGCGCATCGCGCGCATGACGGGCACGACGAGCGACTTCGGCGTGCAGCTCGACTCGCTCGCGGATCTCATCTCGTTCGGGATGGCGCCGGCGATCCTGGCGTTCCAGTGGGGGCTCGCCCCGCTCGGGCGTGCGGGGTGGGCCGCCGGGTTCATCTTCGTCACCGCCGCGGCACTGCGGCTGGCGCGCTTCAACATCCAGACGCATACCGACAAGCGCTACTTCGTCGGCCTGCCGAGTCCCGCTGCGGCCGCCATCCCCGCAGCCACCGTCTTCTACTTCTCGGACGGGCTGCAGCGGTACGACCACGCGCTCTTCGCGCTGGCGGTGGTCATCGTGCCCGCCCTCCTCATGGTGAGCACGATTCGCTTCCGCAGCTTCAAGTCGCTCGACCTCGGCACCAAGCGCAGCTACCGCGGCCTCATCGCGCTCGCGGTCCTGATGGCCGCCGTGGCGAGCCGGCCGCATGAGGTGCTCCTGGCCATGGCCTACGCCTACCTCGCCTCGGGCTTCGTCGAGCTGGCGCTGTCGCGTGTCCGGTCACATCGCGCGGCGACCTGAGAACGCCTGCCGCGCGCCAGGCACGAGACCGCTCCCGCGCCGCCAGGCGGCGAGGCTCACCGAAACGCGGTGAGGCCGATCACGGGCCCACAGCCGGCAGCGCCATCGACACCGTCGTGCCCACGCCTGGCGACGAGGTCACACTGACGGTCCCGCCATTGGCTTCGACGTTGCGCTTCGCAATCGTGAGACCCAGGCCGGTGCCCGTGGTCTTGGTCGAGAAGTACGGCTCGAAGATTCGCGCCAGCGCGTCGGCATCCATGCCCACGCCGGTGTCGGCCACGTGCAGGATCACCTGCCGCTTCAGCGGATCGGCCGCGGCGGTCAGGCGGAGCGCGCCGCCGCCAGGCATGGCGTGAAGAGCATTCTCGATGACGTTGGTGAGCGCACGGCCGATGAGGAGCGGATCCACCTCGACGCGAGGCAGCCCGTCAGGAATCGCCGCGTCCACACTCACGCGGCCGGCGAGCGCCGCCCGATAGGGTTCGACAATGCCGTGCACCAGCGCCGCAAGGTCCACAGACGTCGGCGCCGGCCTGGGCACGGAGGCAAAGCTCGAGAACTCCGACGAGATCTGCCGGAGCAGCCGAACCTGACCGAGGATCTTCGCCACGCAGTCGTCCACGAGGGGCCCGAGCGGCCGTCCGCGGTCGGTGTGCACGCGCTGCAGGTGCTCGGCGTTCAGCTGGATGGGCGTCAGCGGGTTCTTGATGTCGTGCGCGACCTGCCGCGCCATGTCGGCCCACGCGGCGAGCCGGTTGGTCCGCTCGAGCTCCACGCGCTGGCGCCGGAGATCCTCCGCCATGGTATTGAACGCCTCGACGAGGCGCTGCAACTCGTCCGACGACGTGGCGACGACGCGGGCATCGAGATCGCCCTTGGCAATGCGCCGCGTGGCGCGCATCAGGCGATTCACCGGATCGGCAATGCGCTCCGCCATCGAGTAGCCGATGCCGGCGCCGAGCATGATGAAGACGAGCGCCCCGAGCAGCACGCGCCGGTCGAGCTCCTCGATCTGCCCTTCGATCTCCTGCTGGCGGGACGTGAGGGGCACCATCAGGATGGCATCGCGCCCCTGCACGCGAACCGGAGCGGCCGCCACCAGGTACTCGACAGCACCGGCGGTCTCACGACCCACGAACGACGAGCGGCCCTCCAGCATGATGGCCCGATAGACGTCCCCGGGCGTCCGCGTGGGCAGGAGGCCCGACGCGAAGAGGTTGCGCTCGCTCGACGCGAGCAGAACCGGACCCGTGAAGATGTTGACGTCCTGCGCGACGACGCGGCTCAGCCACACGACGACGTTGTCGTCGATCAGCGGAAGCGCGGCCAGGCCCCTCGCTTGAAGGCTGGCGAAGTCCTCGACCACACGGCTGGCCACGCCAGCCGTCCTCGTCGCTTCCATCTCGATGTCCGCGAACATCAGGGTCGCGAAGTAGGCTCGCGCCACGAAGGCCAGGGCCACCACCGGCACCACGGCCGCCGCGACAAACGCCAGGAACAGCTTTCGATAGAAGCTCGCCCGCACTTCGCGCAGCAGGGCCCGGCCCGAGGTCGGCGTGCGGACGACAAAGGCGCCGTACAGCATGGCGCCGACGACGCCGGCCATGAAGGTGAGGAAGGCCAGCGTCACGAGCTCCGCGATGACCACGAGATGCCCGATCGCCGTCTCGGTCCACGTGCTCAGGACGTAAATGCCGCCGCGGTCGTTGAAGACGTACGCCTCGGCCTGGCGGCCGTCGTGCGACAGGGTGGTCCAGAACGGATCCCGGCTCGCCGCGGCACGCGCGAACGTCGCATCGTCGAGTGGCCATCCCGTGGGCGCCGACGTGTACAGCACCTGCCGGCTCCAGCCGTACACGGTGAAGTTCACCGGAGCACGGCTTCGTGGCGGCGGCGCGTCCGAGAGGCCGGCGCGCAGGAGCGCCACGTAGGGACCCTGCGCCGATACGAACGACAGGTTGCCGTAGTCGAGCATCACATGGACGACCACCGAACCGAGGCGCTGGATGCGGCCGTCAGGACCCTCCGCACAGAGGCTGCGCCCGGCATGCAGCAGCCGGCGCTCCTCGGCGAAGAACGGCGAGACCTCCTCGAAGATGTCCCAGTCGCACTCCATGCTGGTGGCCGGCAGCGCGGCGGCCAGGTCGGGCAGCTTGAGGGCGAAGCGGCTGACGAGCGCGCCCATGCCGTTGTACAGCTCGACGCTCGAGGTGAGCCGCCCGGTCGCGAGCGGGGTCTGAGACCACACGAGGAACGCGGCGTCGGTCGGCGGCGCCCCCTGGACCGGCGGATCGGCCGCGCGCACCAGGTCGTCGATCCCCTCGCGCTGGTCGATGCTGTCGAGCGCGGCGTCGAGTTGCGCCTGCAGGTTCGCTCGCTGGTCGAGCACTTCCGGCGCGTGGTACGCCTCGAACTGCCGCTGTCGCGCGCGATTCGCGGCGTCGACGATCGACGGATAGAACGCGATCGATGGCAGCATGAGCATGGCCACGGCCGCCAGCAGACGCACGGCCTGCGACGAATGGCGAAGCGTCGTGCGGATCCACCCGATGCGCCACGCGATCGCCGCGATGAACGCCAGTGCCAGCAGTGTGGGCATGCCGGCCGCCCACGTGCGCACGAGTCCCGACGCCGTCACGAGCACGGGCACGGCCAGCCACGCTGCGCCCATTGCCGCACGAAGCGACATCGACGACCCGATGGACCACGGCCCTCGCGCCAGCCGCAGCACCACCGTACCGGTGATCACGATCGCCGCGTTCAGGACCACGAGGCCGGTGACAATGGCGAGGCGGTGCCAGTCCCAGGGCCGGAGGCCGAAGTGGAGGATGTCGGCAGGCACGGCAGCGACACCGAATCGAAGGAACGCGTCGTAGCCGACGACGAGCGCCGTGACGACGGCTCCGGCGGCGATATGGCCGGCCACGAACGCCGTCATGCGGCCGGGCGTGTCCACGGGGATGGCGGTCCGGCCGCGGCGGGCCACGCGCCACAGGTCGAGTGTCGAGGCCGCAAGGCCGGCCAATGCACCGGCAAACAGGCTCGAAGCCAGGAAGTCCAGCGGCGACAGGAAGAACGCGGTCGACGGGCCGGGCTCGTCAAGGAGCGGTTCGCTGTCGAGGCCGGCGCTCCGAATCGCCAATCGCACGAGCCAGCGTGCCACCCCGATGAGGAGAACCACGATCACGGTGGACAGGATCGCGACGGGCCAGGCGCGTGCCACTCGGCGCCAGTCGAGGAGCGGACCGGCCGCGAGCAGCAGCAATCCGGAGAATGTGACGAGCAGCGCGCTCCGCGCGCCGGCACGGAGGCCGGCCCGCGCGACCGCAAGCGAGCCCGCCGGGACGCTGACGACGCCGAGCGCGCCGCCGTCCACGGACTGGATCACGAACTCGTCGGCGCCGGACTCGACGCCGCCTTCGAATCGGGGGCGGACGGCGACGTCGATCAGGCGCGTGCTGAGCAGGTAGCCGCCCGCCTCGGTCGTTCCGCCGCCAGTCAGCAGGGTTTCGAGAACGAGCGTCCCGACACGGCGATCGCCGTCGTCGACGGGGTAGACACGGACGATCCGCAGCCCCTGCGACCCCGGCGCCAGGAACGTCGCATCCGGACCATCGATGCGCACGGCGGGCACGTCGGTCGGCCGGCCGGTCCAGGCAACCGGGGCGCGCGTCTCGCCGTAGACGGTGACCGAGACCACGGGCTGACCCGGAGGTATCGCGGCCGCGATGCGCTCGAAGAGCAGGCGCTGCGCGCGGGCGTCGCCGGACTCGGCATCGCCCACGAGATCGGTGATCGGCCCCATTGCGTCGATCGTGCGCGCGAGGCGCGACTCGTAGCCGGCCACCTGCGCCGACACGGCCGCCTGGACCTTCGTGCGGGCCGCCTGTTCATCGCCGCCCAGCCGGAGGCGCTCGAGCGCGAAGCCACCGATCGAGACGGCCAGGAGCGCCGCGACGCCGGCCACGGCCAGGCGCCCCAGGGCGCGGCTGACAAAGGAAGGCGGACGCATCGGGTGGGCTCATTGTACGGGGTAAGATGGTGGCCTCACCGATTGATGAACGACTCCCGCGCGCTCAAGCTGCTGCTCAAGCGGGGCGCTCTCGTCGCTGCGGCCAACTGGCCGCTCGTGCTCGTCCAGTTCACGGCCGATGCTCTCTTCAAGACGCTGCTGGTCGTCCCGATGGTGGGCGGCGTTGCGCTCGCCGCGCTCATCGTCGAAGGCAACCCGTCGGAGTGGCTCGGTCCCGACCTGAGGACCTCGGTGCCCGCGATCGTCAACGGCCTGCGGGCACAGCCCGTTGCTCTCGCGGCGTTCCTCGCCGCCCTCGCCATTGTCGCGGCCGGCGGCTCGGTGATGATGTTTGCCGTCAAGGCCGGCACGTTGACGATCCTGGTGGCCGGCGAGCACCGAGCCGGCGCCATCGAGCGGCCCCCCCTCAACTCGTCGGCGCTCGCGTCGGCCAACCGCTGGTCCCTCGAGCAGTTCGTGGAGGGCTCGAGGCACCTGTTTCCCCGGTACCTGCTCCTCGGGAGCGCGCTCGCCGCTGCCTACACTGCAGCCGTCGGCGTCTATGCCTGGTTCGTGTTCGGGGGGCAGGATGAGGCCGGCGACAGGGCGCTTCTGGTCGCGGCGGCGTCGTTCATCCTCGTGGGCGTCATCACACTGGTGAATTTCGTCTACCTGTTGATGCAGATCGTGATGGCCGCCGACGATTGCGGGCCCGCGGCCGCGTCGCGGGAGGTGATCCGCCTGCTGAGGAAAGAGGCCGGCTCGATGGCCGGCGTGCTTGGCGCCATCCTCGCGCTGATGGTGATGACAACGGCGGCATCGGTGCTGGCGACGGCCGCACTCGGACTCATCGCGTTCGTGCCCTTCGTCGGCCTGGCGGCGCTCCCGCTGCAGATCGTGGCGTGGGCCATTCGCGGCATGGTCTTCCAGTACATCAGCCTCGCAGGAGCGGCATCGTATCTGAGGCTCTATCTCCTGAGCCGCCAGGGGCAGGACGCGGCGCCGCAGCCTGCGGGTGTCTGACCGTCACACGTCTCGTGTCAACAGCTGGCCGGTCGCGCCGGTGGCAATCCCGGAAATCGTCGCGGCGCATCGGCTTCACTCGCGAACCGGCAAGGCCAGATAGCCCGCTCGGTGTCGAACCCCGATCTCGCGGTTGCGCGCATCGACCCGAATACGCCTGTACTTCCCGTCGAGCGGCCGCGGCGTTTCGTAGCTGATGAGATACTGGCTGCGCAGCTCGCCAATGAATGACAGAACCGCGGCCGTCATGAAGTCAGCTGAAGGAACATCGTAGACGAGACCGCCAGATGCCTCGACGACATCGGGCAAGTAGTCTCGAGGGACTGGCTCCGATCGATCGCGAGTCACGCGGTCGGGGCACTATGGCACCACGGCTGCGCCTGGCAGCGTCTCGATGGGCCTCAGCCGGGGCTCGTAGCTCACGCCGAAGCCCTGCATGCGACCGTCGCGTGTCGTCGCGATGAGCCGCGCCGCCGTGGGCCTGGCGTCGAGGCGCAGGTGCGGGGTCGAGCTGATCTCGCCGGACGCGGCGATCGTCCCCACGGGCTTCCCCGTGCGAGGGTCGAACACCTCGACCGCCGTCGAGACGGGCATCAGGAGCGACCCCTGGAAGAGCGTCGGCCCGCCGACAGGGCGCGACGGGATCTCCGCGTACCATTTCAGGCTGCCGTTGTTGACGTCTACGGCCCGCACGACATTGTCCCGCGCGGCGAAATAGATATGGCGATCGTCGCTGGTCGCCGGCCCCGACATGGCGCCGCCAACGCGCCAGCGCCAGCGCCGGCGGCCCGTCTCGAGCTCGAGACTGACGGCCGCGCGGTTCGTGCCGACGATGAGCTGTCCGGCAGTGGCCGCCAGGGCGGAGATGGGTTCCTCGATTGCGTTCTCCCAGATCTGCCGGCCCGAGGCGAGGTCGAGCGCGAGGACGCGTCCGCCGTCCACGCCGAGATAGACGTGATCGAGGGCCGCCGCCGGCGGCACGACGAGCGGAGCGCCGAGCGACGTCCGCCACACGAACGTCCCGTCCGAGGCCCGCAGCGCGGTCAGCTCGCCGGAGTCGGTGCCGCAGAGCAACCAGCCCGTATCCCAGGCCACGGCGGTCACATGGCCCGGAAGCACGGTGCGCCACTCGATTTCGCCGCGGCTCGTCGAGATCGCTTCGATCCTGTCCTCGACGACGACGAAGACCATGTCGTCGCCTGTCGCGGGCGTGACGACGGAGGCAAACGGGCGTTCCCACCGAATGGCTCCGCGGTCGAGATCAACCGCGATGAGCGTGCCGCCGCGCAGCGGCACATAGGCATGGTGCGCGTCGTACGCGGCCGGCGCGGCAGCGGGAGTCTCGAGCGTGACGGCCCACCGCGGATCCAGGGTCATCAGCGGCATGGCCGCCTGCAGCAGCGCGGCGACGACGACCGCGAGCTTCGCGAGCATCGACAGTTATAATAGCGTTCTTACCTCGAAGACTCCGTGGCACATCAAACCATTCTCGTCCTCGACTTCGGCTCGCAGTTCACGCAGCTCATCGCCCGACGGCTTCGCGAGCTGTCCGTGTACTCCGAGATTCTGCCGTTCAACACGCCGCTCGAGACGATCCGCCGGCGACAGCCTGTCGGCCTGATCCTCTCCGGCGGTCCAAGCAGCGTCCACGACGAAGGTGCGCCGCGGCCGGACGCCCGGGTCTTCGACCTCGGCCTGCCGACGCTCGGCATCTGCTACGGCATGCAACTCATGACCGACATGCTGGGCGGAACGGTCGAGGGCGCCCCGAATCACCGCGAGTTCGGCCATGCCGTCATCCGCCGTTCGCGAGACGATGCGCGAATGCTGCAATCCGTGCCGGCGGATCTGAAGGTGTGGGCGAGCCATGGAGACTTCGTGGCCGCCGCCCCGCCGGGATTCGCCGTGACGGCGACGAGCGCCAGCGTCCCGATTGCCGCCATGGAGGCGCCCGAGCGCGGGTTCTACGCGCTCTTGTTCCATCCCGAAGTGGCGCACACCGATCGCGGCGCGGAGATCCTCCGCAATTTCGCGTTCGGCGTCTGCGGGTGCACCGGCGACTGGACGATCCAGTCGTTCATCGATGAGTCGACCGCGCGCATCAAGGCCCAGGTGGGGCAGGGACGCGTGGTGTGCGCGCTCTCGGGCGGCGTGGACTCGACGGTCGCCGCCACGCTCATCCACAGGGCCGTCGGCGATCAACTGGAGTGCATCTTCGTCGACAACGGCCTGCTGCGCCTGAACGAGGCGCAACAGGTCGTGGAGCGGTACAAGAAGCTGCAGCTGCCGGTGAATTTCGTGGACGCGTCGAATCTCTTTCTCGGGCGCCTGGCGGGCGTCACCGACCCCGAGCAGAAGCGGAAGATCATCGGCGCAACGTTCATCGATGTCTTCGAGGCCGAAGCCGCCAAGCTCGGCCGCTTCGACTTCCTGGCGCAGGGGACCCTCTACCCGGACGTCATCGAGTCGGTGTCCGTGCGCGGGCCATCGGCCACCATCAAGAGCCACCACAACGTCGGCGGGCTGCCGGAGCGGATGCGGTTCTCGCTCGTCGAGCCGCTGCGCGAGCTCTTCAAGGACGAGGTCCGCGCCGTCGGCCGCGACCTGGGCATCGACAAGGAGTTCATCGTCCGCCAGCCGTTCCCGGGGCCGGGCCTGGCGGTTCGTGTCATCGGCGACCTCACGCGCGACCGCATCGCGCTCCTGCAGCGCGCCGATGCCATTGTCGCGGACGAGGTGCGCAAGGCGGGGTGGTACGAGCGGCTCTGGCAGAGCTTTGCCGTGCTGCTGCCGGTGCAGAGCGTGGGCGTGATGGGCGACGCGCGCACGTACGAGTTCACCGTGGCCATCCGTGCGGTCGAGAGCCTCGACGGCATGAC
>CAZJBN010000113.1:0-5462 GCA_964543955.1 uncultured Bifidobacteriaceae bacterium | reverse complement strand
CACCGACGACTTCATGACCGCCCACTGGGCCCGGCTGCCGCACGAGCTGCTGGCGTCGATCTCGTCCCGCATCGTGAACGAGGTGAAGGGCATCAACCGGGTGGTGTACGACATCAGCTCGAAGCCACCGAGTACGATTGAGTGGGAATGAGGAACGCGAAACGTCGGAGCGTTCACAGTTCACAAGTGCAAAGTTCACAGTGCAAAACGCACACGTGCTTGAACTTTGACCTCTGAACTCTGAACTTTCGAGCATCGAATCCTGGTCATGCCGCAATTCGTCCACCTGCACCTGCACACCGAGTTCTCGCTGCTCGACGGCGCATGCCGCATCGAGGAGCTGCTCGACCAGGCGCAGGCGCTGGGCATGACGTCGCTGGCGGTCACCGAGCACGGCAACATGTTCTCGGCCGTCGTCTTTCACGACGCCGCGCGCAAGCGCGGCATCACGCCAATCCTCGGCTGCGAGGTCTACGTCGCGCCGGGCAGCCGGTTCGACAAGAACGGCACGGCGGGGGAGACGGCGAACCATCTGGTCCTCCTCGCCGAGAACGCACGAGGGTTCGGAAACCTGATCAAGCTGGTCTCGGCAGGGTACACGGAGGGGTTCTACTACAAGCCTCGCATCGACAAGGAGCTGCTCGCCGCCCACGCCGAAGGGCTCATCGGGTTGAGCAGCTGTCTCAAGGGCGAAGTGGCGACCGAGATTCGCGGCGATCAGCCCAGGCGTGCGATTGCCGCCGCCTCGACGTTCCAGGACATTCTCGGCAAGGGCAACTTCTTCCTCGAGATGCAGTTTCAGGGCATCGAGGAGCAGCGCGTCGTCAACAACGGCCTGCTGCCGATTGCCGCCGATCTCGGCATGCCGCTGGTCTGCACGAACGACGTGCACTACCTGAAGCACGGCGATCACAAGCCGCACGACATCCTGCTCTGCATCGGCACGGGCAAGTCCGTGAACGACGAGCACCGCCTGCGCTATCACGGCGATCAGTTCTTCCTCAAGTCGGCCGAGGAGATGGCGCGGGTCTTCGGCGACTACCCGGAGGCGATGGCCAACACGCTGCTCATCGCGGAGCGGTGCGATGTCACCATTCCGACCGGGCAGAATCACCTGCCGAAGTTCGACGTGCCCGACGGCTTCACGCTGGACGGCTACTTCGAGCACGAGGTCCGGCTCGGGTACGCGCAGCGGCTGGAGCGCCTTCGGGCGCTCGAGCAGGAGGGAACGCTCCGGCACACCATTGCGGAGTACGACGAGCGCCTCACGTACGAGATCGCGATGATCGAGAAGACGGGGTACCCCGGCTACTTCCTCATCGTCTGGGACTTCATCCGGTACGCGCGCGAGCAGGGGATTCCGGTGGGCCCGGGCCGCGGCTCGGCCGCCGGGAGCCTGGTGGCCTGGTGCCTGAGGATCACGGATGTCGATCCGCTGCACTACGACCTGCTGTTCGAGCGCTTCCTCAACCCGGAGCGCGTGTCGCTGCCCGACATCGACGTCGACTTCTGCGAGCGCCGCCGCGGCGAGGTCATCGACTACGTGACGCGAAAGTACGGGCGCGAGAACGTCTCGCAGATCATCACGTTCGGCACGATGAAGGCCAAGGCGGTCGTGCGCGACGTGGGGCGCGTGATGGACATGCCCTACGCGGACGTCGACCGCATCGCCAAGCAGATTCCCGCCGCGCTCGACGTCACGCTCGAGAAAGCCCTCGCGGACAATCCGGTCCTGAAGCAGATGCGGGATCAGGACACGCGCGTGCGCGACCTGCTCGAGATGGGCCACCGCCTCGAGGGCATGTCGCGGAACGCCGGCGTCCACGCCGCGGGCGTCGTCATCGCCCCCGGGCCGATCACCGACTACGCCCCGCTCTTCAAGAGCAACCGCGACGAAATCACGACCCAGTGGGCCATGAAGGAGGTCGAGCGCGTCGGCCTCCTCAAGATGGACTTCCTCGGCCTCAGCACGCTGACGCTCATCCAGGACGCGCTCGCGGAGATCAAGCGCACCGAAGGGTTCGATCTCGACATCGACGCGGTCTCGCTCGACGACCCCGGGACCTACCAGCTCTTCGCCGACGGCCAGACCTACGGCATCTTCCAGTTCGAGAGCAGCGGCATGCGCGAGATCCTGCGCAAGGCCAGGCCGCAGCGGCTCGACGACCTGATCGCGATGAACGCGCTCTATCGCCCGGGGCCGCTCAAGAGCGGCATGGTCGACGACTTCATCGCGCGCAAGGCGGGACGGAGCGAGGTGAAGTACGAGCTGCCCGAGCTCGAGCCGATCCTCGCGGACACCTACGGCGTCATCGCCTATCAGGAACAGGTGATGCGCATCGCATCGGTCCTGGCCGGCTTCTCACTGGGACAGTCCGACGTCCTCCGGAAGGCGATGGGGAAGAAGGACCCTGCCGTCATGGCGAAGCAGCGCGAGGCCTTCATGGCGGGCGCGCGCGCGAAGGGGGTCAACGAGAAGAAGGCGGCCAAGATTTTCGACCTGATGGAGTACTTCGCGGGATACGGCTTCAACAAGTCGCACTCGACCGCGTACGCGTACCTCGCCTACCAGACCGCGTACCTGAAGGCGAACTACCCGAGGCACTTCGCCGCCGCGCTCCTGACGATCGAGGCCGCCAACACGGACAAGCTGTCGCTCTATATCGGCGAGTGCCGCGACCGCGGCATCGCCGTGCTCCCACCGGACATCAACGAGAGCCAGCTGCGCTTCACCGTCGTGCCGGAGGGCGTGCGCTTCGGACTCACCGCCATCAAGGGGCTCGGCGACGGCGCCGTTCGCGCCATCCTCGACGTGCGCGCAGCCCACGGCCGGATCACGTCCCTTCATCAGCTGTGCGAAGAGGTCGACCTCCGCATCTGCAACAAGCGCGTCTTCGAAGCCCTCGTCAAGTCAGGCGCGTGCGACACGCTCCTGCCGCAGGGCGTCTCGCTCACCGAGGGGCGCGCCACGCTCGTCGGCGCCATCGACGGCGCGCTCGAGCACGGCGGCCGCACGCAACGGGACCGCGAGCGAGGCCAGGCGGATCTCTTCGGAGGCGACGCCGACGAGGGCGGGTTGACCATCATCCGGTTGCCAGACAGCCCGCCCTGGACGGAAATGGAGCTGCTCGGCTACGAGAAAGAGGCCCTCGGCCTCTACCTGAGCGGCCACCCCATCGACCGCCATGCGGACGACCTGCGGGCACTCGGCGCACGAACCGTCGGCGACCTGATGCTCGGCGAGCTGCCGGCCTCGACCGATGGATCGCCGGGACGCCTCCTGATCGAGGACGTACACGTCGGCGGCATCGTCTCGGGGCTGAGGCCGCTCAAGACACGCAAGGGCGACCCGATGTGTGTCTTCACGCTGGAGGACCACCAGGGCTCCGTCGAGGTCGTGGTGTTCCCCGAGACCTTCGCCCGGTACCGGTCGGCCTGCGAGAACGGCGCGCTGCTGCTCGTCCGCGGCAAGTTCGAGCGCGACGAGGAGTCGGCGCGGCTCCAGGCGACAGAGGTCCTGCCGCTCGCACAGCTCAGGGAGCGGCTCGGCCGCGGCGTGCGGATTCGTTTGAAGGCCAGCACGCCGCGTGAGACGATTGGCCAGCTCTGGGACCTGGTGGCCGCGTACCGAGGCGACCGGCCGCTGGCGATCGAAGTGGACGTCAACGGCCACGGCGACCACACCATCGTCCGGCTGGACGTCAGCCCGTCGATTCGCGTGCGGCCGTCCGAACAGTTCGTGGCCGCGGTGGAGAAGCTCTGCGGACCCGGCTCGGTCACCGTACACTAGCCTGTAGCTGCCATGCCTGACCTTCTCGAATTCGAAGAACCGATTGGCCTCCTCCTCAAGGAGATCGAGGCGCTGTCGATGCTGCCGGCCACCGACGATCGCAACCGGGAGATCGCGCGGCTCGAGCAGCGGATTGCGTCGATCCGCGTCGAGCTCTACAAGAACCTCACGGCCTGGCAGCGCGTTCTGGTGGCGCGGCATCCCGCCCGGCCGACCACGCTCGACTACGTCGAGCGCCTCTGCACGGACTTCGTGGAGCTCCACGGCGATCGCCGCTTCGCCGACGATCACGCGATCGTGGCCGGCATGGCCGACTACAAGGGACGTCCCGTGCTGGTCGTCGGCCACCAGAAGGGCAGCGACACCAAGCAGAAGATCTTCCGCAACTTCGGCTACGCGCGTCCCGAGGGCTATCGAAAGGCGCTCAGGCTGATGAGCCTGGCGGAGAAGTTCAACCGGCCGATCATCTGCTTCGTCGACACGCCGGCGGCCTATCCCGGCATCGAGTCCGAGGAGCGGGGCGTGGCCGAGGCCATCGCACTCAATCTCCGCGAGATGGCCATGCTGGAAGTGCCGGTCGTGGTCATCGTGCACGGCGAGGGCGGCAGCGGCGGCGCGCTCGGCATCGCGGTCGGCGACTACGTGCTCATGCACGAGAATGCCATCTACAGCGTAATTCCGCCGGAGGGTTGTGCCGCCATCCTCTGGCGGGACGCCAACCGCAAGATGGACGCCGCCGAGGCGCTCAAGATCACGGCACCGGACCTGCTGTCGCTCGGCATCATCGACGAGATCGTCTCCGAGCCGGTCGGCGGCGCGCACACGGATCCCGGCCAGGCGGCGGCGCTCCTGGACGTGGCGCTCGACCGGGCACTCCAGGGCGTGGAGCGGATGGACACGGACGCTCGTCTCGAGGCCCGCTACCAGAAGTTCCGTGCGATGGGCCAGGTCGGCATCGAAACGACCGCGCCGTGACCCGATGATCCCCCGCATCTGGGAGACCCACGCCTGCGATCCGGCAACCGTCGAGACGCTGGGCCGCGAGCTGGGCGTGTCACCCATCACCGCCCGGCTGCTCGCCATTCGCGGACACGCCGACCTCGATGCGGCAAAACGGTTCCTCTCGCCGTCGCTCGATCACCTGCTGGATCCATTCCAGCTGGCCGACATGGAGCCGGCCGTCATCCGGCTCGAGCAGGCGATCGCCCGGGGCGAACAGATTGCCGTGCACGGCGACTACGACGTGGACGGTATCACCTCCACGGTCATCCTGCGCCGCGCGCTGGAGCTCCTCGGCGGGAACGTCGTGCACTTCGTGCCCGAGCGGCTGCGGGACGGCTACGGCCTGCAGCCTGCCACGTTCGATCGGTTCAAGGCCGACGGAGCGCACGTGGTCGTCTCGGTCGATTGCGGCATCCGCGGCGCCGAGGCCGCCCGGCGCGCGCGGGAGATCGGCATCGACCTCATCATCACGGATCACCACGAACCGGACACGGAGCTGCCGTCGGCCACTGCGGTCGTGAACCCCAAGCGGCACGACTGCACCTATCCCGACAAGAATCTCGCCGGCGTTGGCGTGGCGCTCAAGCTCGTGCAGGCGCTCTGCGCGAGGGCGGGGAAGAGCGCATGGGTACCGGGGTTCGTCAAGGTTGCCGCCATCGGCACGCTGGCC
>CAZJBN010000112.1:0-16158 GCA_964543955.1 uncultured Bifidobacteriaceae bacterium | reverse complement strand
CCCGCCGCCCCGCCGCCGACCATCATCTACAAGTGGATGGACCTGGTCGACGGGCGGCCCGTGACCCGCTATTCGAACACCCCTCCTGTCGGCATCGCATACGAGACGATCGGGCGGAAGTAACGCGGGCGGCCCTGAAGGGTCGCCCCACCGTCGTCGCTCGCTCCCGCTTGTGCTCCGGCAGCGCTTGTGCTCCGGACAGGTTGCCACTTCCCCTCCGACTCTGCTACCCTGAAGTGTTTTTGACCTGACTGAGAGCGAGGACCTGTACACGTGGCAAAGAGAACGAAGTCGGCTATCAAGGCCAACCGGCAGAACGTCAAGCGCCGCGAGCACAATCGCTCGCTCCGGTCCAAGCTCCGGACGGGCTTGAAGGCCATCAGGAAGGCCCTGGACGCCGGCGAGATCGAGGAAGCGAAGAAGATGCTCGGCGCCACGCAATCGCTCGTGGACAAGATGGCCTCGAAGGGCATCATCCACAAGAACACCGCGTCCCGCTACAAGTCGCGCCTGGTCGCGCGCGTCTCCAAGTAAGCGCACACTTCCGCCGACGCCGGGCCTGAAAGGCCCGCCCTACGTTCGCCACAACCTTTCCGGCACCGGTCCCGTCTAAGTCTACATAGGTAGACTTACGCGGGAGCGGATATGCGGCTGACCCATCCCACGGCCCTGGTGCTCCAGGCCCTGCTCGAGGGCCATCACCACGGCTTCGACATCATGGAGGCGACCGAACTCGCAAGCGGCACCGTCTACCCAATCCTCAGGCGATTGGACGCCGAAGGCCTCGTCCAGTCGCGGTGGGAGCGGGACACAATCGCGCGGCAGGAACAGCGGCCTCCCCGGCGGTACTACGAGCTCTCCGCCGGCGGAGGCGCGATGGCCCGCGAAGCCATCGCCCGCTACCGCTCGGCAGCCGACGGGCGCGTCGCACGGCTCCGGCCGCGACTGGTGGAGGGATGATGTCCGCCCTGCCCCTCGCCTGGTGGATCCGGGGCCTCGTGGCGGTCGCGTCGCCGCTCGTCCCACGCGGCGTTCGGGCCGACTGGCGCGCGGAGTGGCTGGCCGAGCTGGCCGCGCATGCCGACACGCTCGGAGGACGAGGCGGCGATCCCTCCCGGCGCCGTTCGGTCCTGGCACACGCCCTTGGCGCGCCAATCGATGCCTTCTGGATGCGCCAACGGGCGACGGCGGATCTGCCATGGATCGACGACCTCCGCCACGGCACGCGGCAACTCGCCGCGCACCTGGGATTCGCGACAACGGCCGTCGGCATCCTCGCCATCGGCATCGCGGCCTCCGTGACCGCGTTCAGCGTCGTCACCCAGATCCTGCTGCGGCCGCTTCCCTATCCGCAGCCCGAGCGTATCGTTACGGTATGGGAGCGCCGCGCGGACGGTGCGGGCGTTGCGGACGTCGCACCAGGCAACTTCCTGGACTGGAGGGAACGGGCGCAAAGCTTCAGCCAACTGGCCGGCGCCGAGCCGTTCGCCTACGACTACACGGGCGGCGAGCGCCCGGAGGTGCTGCGCAGCACGCTCGTCACCGAAGGCTTCTTCGAGGCCTTCGGCATGCCGCCGCTTCATGGCCGGTTCTTCATGCCGGCCGAGCACCGGAAGGGCGCGCATCAGGTGGTGATCCTGAGCGCCGCACTGTGGCGCAGCCACTTCGGAGCGGACGCCGGGATCGTGGGACGCGCCATCACGCTCGATGAGCAGCCGTACACCGTTGTCGGCGTGATGCCGGACGCGTTCGAGCCGCTCCTGCTCGAAATGCCTGGAGAGCGAGGCCTGTGGGCGCCAAAGGTCATCGAGGCCTATGAACCGCGCGTCCGTGCCAGCGGCTACTGGCAGGTCGTCGGCCGGCTCGCCCCGGGCCGGATACTCGAGGAGGCCCGCGCCGAGATGACGATCATCTCCGCGGAGCTCGAGCGCGAGTATCCCGCCACCAACAGAGGGGCGCGCGCCGAGATCCTGTCGCTCCGCGAGCACCTGGTCGGCGACGTGGGCCCGGCCCTGCTGCTCTTTGCGGCGGCCGTCGTTGCCGTGCTGATCATCGCGTGCGTCAACGTCGCCAACCTTCTGCTCGCACGGGGCGTATCGAGGCAGCAGGAGCTGGCCATCCGGACGGCGCTCGGCGCCAGCCGCCGGCGGCTCGTGGCGCAACTCTTCGTCGAGAGCCTCCTGCTGTCGTCGGTCGCAACGATCACGGGGACGGCCCTTGCGGTGGCGGCGGTGGGCGTGCTGGCCCTGGTTGGACCACGCGAGGTCGTCTGGATCGAGACGCTCCACGTCGACGGGTGGGCGCTGGCCTTTGCCGTGGCACTGGCGGCAATCGTGGCGCTCATGGCAGGCCTCGTCCCGGCGGTCCGCCTCTCGGCAGGCGGCCTGCAGGCGCAGGGCCACAGGACGGTCGCCGGAGATCGATCGCAGCGCCGCCTGCGCTCGGCGCTCGTCGCCGCTCAGGTTGCGCTGGCGCTCATGCTCGTTGCGGGGACGAGTCTCCTGCTCCGGAGCTTCGTCAATCTGCTGAGCGTCGACACCGGCTTTGGCAGCCGCGGCGTCGCCGCGCTCCAGGTGTTCGCCTGGGATCGATACACCGAGGCACCGGCCCGCCGGGGCTACTTCGAGCGAGTCATCGACCGCATCGCCAGCCTGCCGGGCGTCGAAGCCGTGGGGGCCGTCACCGCGATGCCGTTCATCGAGTCGAACATCGACGTGCGTGGCACGTTCAGGATTGCCGATGTGCCCGAGCCGGCGGCTGGCGAAGAGCCGCGCAGCTCGTTCAACGTCGCCACGCCCGGCTACTTCGCCGCCATGCGAATCCCGCTCGTGCGGGGCCGACACCTGAGCCCGACCGACGGTCCGGATGCGCCACGAGTGGTCGTGATCAGCGAGACACTGGCGCGACGATACTGGCCGGATCGCGAGCCGATTGGCGACCGGATCACCTTCCGCGCGAGCGGCGAGATCATCCACGCGGAGATCGTGGGCATTGTCGGCGCCACGCGGCACGAGCGGCTGGACGAACCACCGCGCATGGAGCTCTTCGTGCCCCACGCCCAGTCGCCGACCGGATCCCTGACGATCGTCGCCAGAACCTCGCTCGACCCGCGTGCCCTGATCGAGCCGGCCAAGGCGGCCGTCTGGGACATCGATCCGCTGCAGACGTTCTATCGGACGGCAACACTGGACGAGCTGGTGGATCGAACGCTCGTCACGCGCCGCTTCTCCCTCCTGATCCTGAGCGGCTTTGCCGGCGTGGCGCTACTCCTGGCCGCGGCGGGGCTCTACGGCGTGCTCAGCACGGTCGTCTCGCAGTATCGCCGCGAGATTGGCGTCCGGATGGCCCTTGGCGCGCAGTGGCTGGACATCGTCCGGCTGGTGATCGGACGCGGGCTGGCGGTGGCGATCGCCGGCATCGCCGCAGGGCTGGCAGGCGTGCTGGGGCTCTCGCGACTCCTCCGCGCGTTCCTCTTTGCCGTTGCACCAACGGATCCCCTCGCGAT
Source organism: uncultured Bifidobacteriaceae bacterium (assembly GCA_964543955.1). Lineage (GTDB taxonomy): Bacteria > Acidobacteriota > Vicinamibacteria > Vicinamibacterales > UBA2999 > VFZN01. The sequence goes on along the minus strand of CAZJBN010000112.1, from coordinate 12,653 downwards.
CGGCGGGGCGGCAATGCTGATGCTGGCCGTCGCCGCCGCGGCCTGCTACGTGCCCGCACGGCGCGCGGCACTCGGTAATCCGGTGGACGTGTTGCGGGTCGAGTGACGGACGTCTCGCGGCCCGTGGCGTTCGCCACGGGCTGTCATCGGCCGCAGAGATCGATGACGAGGCGCTCGAGGAGATGCCTGGGATTGCCCGCCGAGCTCTTCATCTTGAGGTCCATGTCGAGAACCAGTTCGAGCGCTCGCCTGACGCGCCCGGCCGGGCGCAGCTGGCCGGCGCCCCACCGGATCTGGCCCAGGATGGGCTGCGGCACGACACCCGCATCGAGCAGCGCACCAAGCTCGTGCAGCGCCTTTCGCGTGTCCCCGTCGCGAATCGCCATGCCCACCGCCGGGCCCTTGTCCGGCTCGGTCTCGGGAGTCACGAGATCGCGAATGTGCTGCTCGGTCACGGCGGATTCGCCCGCCGCGTAGAGCACCACCTTCTCCACCTCTGCGCGAATGCGCCCCAGGCTGAGCCCGGTCGTCGCCAGCAGCAGACGGATGGTCCCGGGATCGATCGCGAGCTCATCTCTCTCGAGGCGCTTCCGGATCCAGGCCGCGGCCTCCTGCTCCGACTGGATGGTTCCGCAATCGACGACGGCGGCGCGCCGCCGCAGCGACTTGACCAGACGCCGGTTCGCGTCGAGCGATCCGGCCACGAAGACGAGCGTCGTCATCGGCTCCGGCGCATCGAAGTACGCCTCCAGCTCCTCGGATGGCGTGCTGCCACGCTTCCTGCGGGCGCCAGCCCGCACCTCCGGCAGGAGATCCACCTCATCGTCGGACGCCTTGCGCGGGGAGAGCAGTCGCTCGGCATCGTGCACGAGGACCACGCGCCGCGGCGCCATCATGGGAAGTGTCCGCGACGTGGCGAGGATGGCGCCCATCATCGAATCCCGCGCGCCGGCCGTGCCCGCCTCGTTGGCGTAGAAGCTCTCGACGTTGAATGCCTGAAGGCCCTCGTCCACGACGGCGGCGAACTCGAGCGCCAGGTCATGGCGCGACTGGAGGTCGTCGCCAGTGAGCAGGTACAGCGGACCGGTCGCGGCCGCTGCGATCTGGGCACGTACCTCGACGGGCTTCATCGGATCAGAACGCCTCGAGGATGGCGCTCACGACCGTGCGGGCGAAGTCGGTCGAGATACGGTCGACCGCGGCGCGCTCCTGGCCGAGAAACACCGAGGCATCCGCGCCGATACTGCTCGGGCTCGCCAACTCGTACTCGTCGGTGAAGTTGATCGCCGGGTTCTCCCACAATCGCTTCTGCTGTTTCACGTCCTCGAAGACCACGGCGACGATGACGGTGAAGCGATAGCGGCGCGCCAGCTGCTGGTCGGTGAAGCCGACCGGGACGGCGCCGAGTCCGACGATGGTCCCGCGGACCACGCCGTCCACGCCGGTGTCGTTGGGGGTCACGACGTACTGGCCCCGGCTCTGGAACTCGATGCGGACCTTCTCGGTGAAGATCTGCTCGACGGTCTGGAAGGCCGTCGTGTTGCCGAACGCCGGAATGCCGATCGCCCGGATGTACGACGGCAGGAACGAGCCCCGGCCCGCCAGCGAATAGCCGCATCCGGCCGCGCCAATCGCCGGCATGAGCGCCAGAAACTCCCGTCGTCTGATGAGTGCCATCCGCTCCCGGACCTCCCCGGACCTTTGCTACGCCGCCACGATCGAAACGAGCCGGCCCTTGGCGATGACGACCTTCCTGATGGTCTTGCCGGCGACATGCGTCTGGACGCCGGCATCGGCCAGGGCCAGCCGTTCGAGGTCCGCATCGGCAGCGTCGGGCGGAGCCGTGATGCGCCCCCGGAGCTTGCCGTTCACCTGGACCGGGATCACGATCTCCTCGGCCCTGGCGACACTGGCATCGTACACAGGCCAGGACGCGGCCGCCAACCCTCCGGCGTGGCCGAAGCGCTCCCACAACTCCTCCGCCATGTGCGGAGCGAACGGCGACAGGAGCAGGACGAGCGTGTCGATTGCCTCCCGCGCGACGGAGGCGGCCTGGGCGGTGCGCTCACCCTTGTCGGTGAACGCGTAGAGGTCGTTCACGAGCTCCATCATGGCCGAGATGGCCGTGTTCATCTGCTGACGGACGTCGATGTCCTGGGTGACGCGCCGGATGGTCTCGTGGGTCTTGCGGCGTACGGCCCGTTCGTCCGGCGAGAGCGACGCGTAATCGATCCCGGTTCCCGGTTCTCCGCCTTCGCCCCGACCATCGTCACGGGGCTTCGGCGAGACCTCGCCGTAGCTCGCCCGCACCGAGTCGCGAGCGGAGGCGGGCCGGTTCCCGGCTCCCGGCTCCCGGCTCCCGGTCCCCTCCGTCCGCCACTGCTCGGCAATCCGCCACACGCGTGCGAGCCAGCGATAGCTGCCGTCGAGGCCGGCATCGGTCCACTCGACTTCCTTCTCCGGCGGCGCGACGAACATCACGTAGAGCCGCAGCGCGTCCGCGCCCACCTTCTGCAGCATCGTGTCAGGATCGACGACGTTGCCCTTGGACTTGGACATGACCGCGCCGTCCTTGAGCACCATGCCCTGCGTCAGCAGGTGGGTGAACGGCTCGACGTGGTCCACCATGCCGAGGTCCCGGAACACCCGTGCGAAGAACCTCGAATAGATGAGGTGCAGGATGGCGTGCTCGATGCCGCCGCTGTAGAAGTCGACCGGACACCAGTACGCGACCTTCTTCGGATCGAAGGGGCGCTCGTCGTTGTGCGCGTCGGCGAATCGATAGAAGTACCAGGACGAATCGACGAAGGTGTCCATCGTGTCCGTTTCGCGCCTGGCGCTGCCGCCGCAGCGAGAACAGGTCACGTTGACGAACTCCGGCACCTGTGCGAGCGGCGAGTCGCCGCGTCCGCTGAACTCGGCCACCTTCGGCAGGACGACGGGCAGTTGATCGTCGGGGACCGGCACGACGCCGCACTGCGGGCAGTGAATCATGGGGATCGGCGTGCCCCAGTACCGCTGCCGGGATATGCCCCAGTCCTTGAGCCGGTACTGGATCGTCCCCTCGCCGATGCCGCGAGCCGCAGCATCGGCCGTCATCGTGCGCCGTGCTTCGTCGGATGGCAGACCGTCATAGGATCCCGAGTTGAACAACACGCCATCGTTCGAGGCTGGTTCGGTCATCTCCTCCGCCACCGGCATCGCGCCCTCGACGGGGCGCACCACCGGGCGGATCGGCAGACCGTACTTGCGTGCGAAGGCGAAGTCGCGATCGTCGTGCGCCGGCACGGCCATGACGGCGCCGGTGCCGTACTCGCCGAGGACGAAGTTGGCGACCCACACCGGCACGCGCTCACCTGTAAACGGGTTGACGGCGTACTGCCCCGTGAAGAATCCTTCCTTCTCCGCCTCGCCGCTGACACGCGCTGCCCGATCCTGTCCGCGGAATCGCGCCGCCTGCGCGCGGAACCCGTCGGGGTCGGCCGCCTGATCGGCGAAGGCCGGGACAAGCGGATGCTCGGGCCCGAGCAGCACGAACGTCGAGCCATAGATGGTGTCGATGCGCGTCGTGAAGACGTCAATCCCACCGCGGCCCCCGTCGAGCGCGAACCGTACGCGCGCGCCGTCGGATCGCCCGATCCAGTTCCGCTGCATCGTGAGCACCCTCTCGGGCCACTGCGACAGGGTGTCGGCGCCCTTCAGCAGGTCGTCGGCATACGCCGTGATGCGGAAGAACCACTGTTCCAGGTCCTGCTGTTCGACGAGCGTGCCGCACCGCCAGCAGGCGCCTTCCACCACCTGCTCGTTGGCCAGCACGGTCCTGTCCACCGGGCACCAGTTGACGGTCGACCGCCGGCGGTAGGCCAGGCCGCGCTCGAACATGCGGATGAACAGCCACTGGTTCCAGCGGTAGTAGTCGGGCAGACAGGTCGCGAGCTCGCGGCTCCACGCGTAGCTGATGCAAAGGCGCTGCAACTGCCCCTTCATGTGGGCGATGTTGTCCAGCGTGGAGGTCTCGGGGTGGATGCCCGACTTGATCGCCGCATTCTCCGCCGGCAGACCGAAGGCATCCCAGCCGAACGGGTGCAGGACGTTGAACCCCTGCAGGCGCTTCAGCCGCGCGACCACGTCGCCGATGATGTAGTTGCGGACGTGGCCGACGTGGGCGTGACCCGACGGGTAGGCGAACATCTCCAGGCAGTAGAACTTGGGCCTGGCCGGATCTTCGGTCACCTCGAACGTGCGGGCGGCGGCCCAGTGGGCCTGCCACTTGCGATCGAGTTCCTGCGGATGGTAATCGGACAAGGTAAATCCTTCTCAGGTAATCCTTTAAGGATATCTCACGTCAAAGAAACCACGAAGATCCGAAGAAGGCGAAGGGCACGAAGCGGCTTGGGTTTGCCCAACGAATTCTTCGTGACCGTCGTGACGCTTCGACTCTTCGTGGTCTCTTCTTCAGCGGCAGACGTCGACGACCGCTTCGAGGCACTCGCCGAGCGCCTGGAGGTCGTAGCCGCCTTCGGTGACCATGACCATTCGTCCGTCGCACAGCCGGTCGGCGGCGCCGGCCAGCAGCGTCGCGAGCGCGCCAAACCCGGCGGTCGTCATGCGGCAGCCGGCCAGCGGATCGCGTTCGTGCGCGTCGAAACCGGCCGAGACCATCAGGAGCTGAGGTTCGAAGCGCTCCAGCACGGGCAGCACTTCCCGCTCGTAGCGGGGGACAACGTCGCGATCCATGGCGCCGGCGTCAATCGGAAGGTTGAGCGTGAAGCCCGCCCCGGCACCTCGTCCCCGCTCGCTGGCGGCGCCGGTCCCGGGGTAGTACGGGAACTGGTGCGACGACACGAACAGCACCGTCGGGTCGTCGTAGAACATGGCCTGCGTACCGTTGCCGTGATGGACATCGAAGTCCACGATCGCCACCCGCTCGACGCCGCGCGATCGCGCGTAAGCGGCGCCCACCGCGATGTTGTTGTAGAGGCAGAACCCCATCGCCCGGTCGGGCTCTGCGTGATGTCCCGGCGGCCTCACCACAGCAAGCGCGCGCGTGCCTGCAGCGCCGTCGACGACCGCGTCGACTCCCGTCAGCACCGCTCCGGCCGCCAGGCGTGCGACCTCCTCGGAATCCGGTGACGTGAACGTGTCGGGGTCGAGCATGACGCTCCGCCCACGCGCCGCCGAGATGGCCTCGACATGGGCGCGCGTGTGGACGCGCTCGAGATCGGTGTCGGTCGCCGCACGCGGCTCGAGCACTGAACCGCCACCGTCGCGGAACCGCGCGACAACGGCCGCCATCGCCGACGCACGCTCGGGCCGCTCCGGATGCCCGGCAGGGGTGAGGTGATTGGTGAACTGAGGAGAGCTGATCAGCACGAGCATCTTGTGATCTGGTGAAGTGTCGATCTGACGATCAATCGTGAGATGTGGTGATCTGAAGATCTAACTTGTGATCTGTCGATCTGTGCATCTGCGTTCGTCTGCGCATCCGCGTCTAGGAGGACGACCCTACGAGCGCAAGGCAGCGCGCTTCACACGCGGCGAGGTCTTCTTCGAGCCGCTTCCGATACGCCTCGAGCATCTCATCGCCGCTCTCCCGCGGCACGACGAAAGGCTCGGCGAAGACGACTGCGATCGTCGTGAACGGCTTCGGGATCTGCGTGCGGTCCCAGCTCCGGAGCGACCAGTGCGAGGCGGCCTCGAGATGGAACGGCAGCACGGGACTGGCGGAGACCTTCGACAGCCAGACGGCACCGGGCTGCGCCACGCGCGCCGGACCCCTCGGGCCATCGAGCGGAAAGGCGGCGCCGTGGCTCTTGACGTCCCGGACGAGCTGCAGCAATGCCTGGCGTGCCCCGCGCGAGGACGAGCCGCGGGCGGTGCCGTAGCCGAACTTCTGGATGATCCGCGCAATCCACTCGCCGTCGAAGTTCTGGCTGGTGATGACGACAATGCCGCGGTCCTTGAAGTACACGGTGCCCGGCAGGATACGCCCGTGCCAGAAGGCGTGAATGGCATGGCTGCCCTCGCCCGTTGCAGCCTCGTGGTGGGCGGCGCCTTCGACACGCCAGCGCCACGTCGACCCGAGCAGCCGAATCAGCGGTGCACCGACCCCCGCGATCAGGCGCACCTGCAGACGCTTCAACCTCGAGGTCTGCCAATCGGACGCGGCCATCCTTCTATCGCCCGTCGAGGAGCGTCACGGCCACGATGATCGATGATGCCGTTCGCGCCGTGGCTGGCTGCGCGGTCCACTGGATCTGCATGGAACCGATCGGCCTCAGGGCGTGATACGGAGCAGAATCGACTGCGTGACACCCCTGTAGCTGCCGCCGACGGTGACCGAACGATCCTGGCTGACCTCAGCGGTCGGGACGGCCACGCTTCCCGACGTCGCGCCAGCCGCAATCACGAGGTTCGGCGGCACCATCGCGGCGCCGTCGCTGCTGGTGAGTTCGATCAGTGCCCCTGTCGACGGAGCCGACGTCGAGAGCGTCGCGGTCAGCTGCACGGCGTTCCCGCCGACGACGACCGCGGGGGTGACGGTGACGGCGGTGAGGGATGCGGGGGGTGTGGGCGACGCCGGCGTGTCGTCGCACGCGGACGCGAGCAGCACCGCAACAAGGGCGGTCGCCAGTCCGGCACGCTGCAAAGTCGTGGTCATTCAAGGTAGATTAACCCCTCAGCTCACTGAGCGGACGTACTTCTTTTCGGCGAAGCGCGCCCCGGCGGACACGGTGCCAGTCGCGGTTGCCGCGGCCGCTTCATCGGAGGACTGAGTGAGGGCCGCACCGCGCCGGCGCACAGGGAGGCCACGGGATGAGCTGGTCGGACTCGGCGGATATCGAGCGGTCCCTGGCGCTGGCGCTCCGCGCCTACGATTGGACCAGCGCTCAGGCGGTGATCGCCACGCTCGTCGAACGATTGTACGTCGAGCCAGAGCCGTTCCCACTCCCGGCCGTCCGCTCGACGCTGGGCGCGCTCAGGCGCAAGCGCCGGTTCAACCTCATTGCGCGCCTCTCCGAAGCCCTGATGCGCACGGGGCAGGACGCCCCGCTCGTCCGTCGGCACTACGCACAGGCCTTGATCGATCGCGGGCTCCGGGTCGCACCCGAAATGGTGCTCGAGGCACTGGCCGCCTCGCCGGCCATCGATGACGGGGAGCGCGCCGAAGCCTGCGGTCTCCTGGGCCGGGTCTACAAGCAGCTCTACGTGGCCACGCGAACGACACGGAGCAGCCGGGCGCCGGCCTTCCTCGCGCGCGCGATCGCCGAGTATCGGCGGGGCTACGCCATCTCGCCGGCAGAGAACGTCTGGCACGGCATCAACGTCGCCGCGCTCACGCTGATGGCGAGACGCGACGGCGTCGCCCCGGCGGATGCCGTCGACCCGGAGGCGCTTGCCCGCACCATTCTCGGTCATCTCGACCAGCATGGCCGCGGCGACGGCTACCCTGTGGTTCGCCCGTGGGACCTGGCGACGCGCATGGAAGCGTGGCTGGCGCTCGACCGTCCGCACGAGGCGCAGCGCGCCGCGCTCGACTACGTCAACCACCCTGACACCGATTCGTTCGAGTCGGCCGGGACCTTACGCCAACTGGTCGAAGTCTGGATGCTGACGAGCGACGTGCCGCCCGGCAGCACCATCCTGCCGCTGATCCAGTCGGCACAGCTTCGCGGCGAGGGCGGCACCGTGGGCCTGGAGTCGCTGGTGCAGGAGATCGACACGGTGCAGCGTGCCCGCCGGACGCTCGAACGCGTCTTCGGCGACGACCGTACGCAGACGATCCAGTGGTACGAAGAGGGCCTGAAGCGCGCGCGGTCGGTCGCGCGCATCGAACGGTTGAACGGACGCGGCCACGGCACGGGGTGGCTCGTCGACGCGGCGGACTTCTTCCCCGACGGCCGGGGTCCGCTCCTGCTGACCAACGCGCACGTCATCGACGCCGACGGCGGGCAGGCCCTGCGGCCCGAGCAGGCACGCGCGAACTTCCAGGGCACGCGGGTGATTCTGCCGCTCGACCGCGTGGCGTGGAGCTCGCCGGTCAGCCAGCTCGACGCGACGCTGCTGACCCTTGGCCGGGCGCCCGAGGGGATCGACACGATCCCGCTCTGCCGCACGCCCCTCACACTGCAGTCGCCGCCGCAGCGCGTCTACATCATGGGGCATCCGGGCGGGCGAGACCTGGAGTTCTCGCTGCACGACAATCGCCTGCTCGCCTGCTCGGCCTCGCTCGCGCACTACCGCACGCCCACCGAGGGCGGGAGCTCGGGCAGTCCGGTGTTCGACAGCGAAGGCTGGCAGGCGGTGGCGCTGCACCACGCCGGGAGTGACAGCATGGCGCGACTGGACGACGCTCGATCGACCTACAAGGCCAATGAGGGGGTTCTGATCGCGGCCCTGCGCGCGGCAGCTCGGGGCAGCGGGCGGTAGGAGGCAGGGCAAGAAGGCGACCCTGAAGCGTCGCCTCTACAGACGTTCAGATACTCACATCCCGTCGTACTGCGGACCCTCGCCGCCCTCAGGCGTGACCCACGTGATCACGCCGTAGGGGTCCATGATGTCGCACGTCTTGCAGTGCACGCAGTTGGACGCGTTGATCTGCAGCCGCAGGCCGTTCCGGCCGTTGTCCACCATCTCGTACACGTTGGCCGGGCAGAAGCGCACGCACGGATGGCCGTACTCGTCGCCGCAGATCGTGTGGCACACCTCGGTGTGCACCTGCAGATGCACGGGCTGGTCCTCGTCGTGGTGCGTGCCGGAGTAATGGACGCTCGTCAGCTTGTCGAACGTGATCCGGCGATCGGCGACGACGGCGTTGGAGCCGCGCAGATAGTCCCGCTTCTCCATGCCGTAGTAGTGATCGATCGTCTGCAGGCGCCGGTGCCCGGCGTGGCCGTGCAGATCTTCGACGAAGCGGCCGCGCGTGAGCATGGCGAGCCCGGCGAATGCGCTCCCGGCGTAGAGCCCGCCGCCGAATGCCTGGTGGACGTTCCGCACCGGATAGAGCTCGGTGCGGATGGCGCTCTCGTCGACGAGCCGCTTGTAGCGGCCGAGCGCGTGGCTCGACGTATCGCCGGCGCGCACGGCATCGAAGGCCGTCTCGGCCGCGAGCATGCCGCTCCGCATCGCCAGATGAATGCCCTTCAGCCGGAGCGAGTTGACGAAGTTGGCGGCATCCCCGACGATCAGCCCGCCATCGACGTGGAGGCGCGGCTGCGTGTTCCACCCGCCTTCCGGCAGCGCCTTCGCGCCAAAACGCACGAGCTGGCCGCCATCGAGCAGTCCCGAGATGAACGGGTGCAGTTTGAAGCGCTGGAACGCGGCATGCGGATCGAGCAGCGGGTCGCGATAGTCGAGCCCCACGACCAGCCCGATCGATATTCGGCCCTCGGGCATCGCATAGATCCAGCTCCCGCCGAACTCTTCCTGCTTCAGCGGATAGCCGAGCGTATGCATGACCGTGCCCGCTTCGAGCCGGTCCGGGGGAACGTCCCACAGCTCCTTGAGGCCGATGGCAAACTGCGCGGGATGGCTCGCCGCGCCGAGCTGCAGCGTCCGCATGAGCTCCTTCGTGAGGTGCCCGCGAACGCCGTCGGCAAAGATCGTGACCCTGGCGTGGATGTCGGCGCCCGGCTCGAACATGCCCCTGGGCTTGCCGTCCTTGCCGACCCCGCGATCCCCCGTGCGGACGCCGATGACGCGGGTCCCGTCGTAGAGCACGGACTGGCCCGGAAAGCCCCAGAAGAGATCGATGCCCTCGGCTTCGACCTGTTCGGCCAGCCATTTCGTCAGGTGGCTGAGCGAGACGATGTAGTTGCCGTGGTTCTGGAACGGTGGCGGCGTGATCGGCAGGCGAAGCTTCTGCTTTTGCGTCAGGAAGTAGATGCTGTCCTGCCGCACGGGACAGGCAAGCGGGGCGCCCTTCCGCTCGAAGTCGGGGATGAGCTCGCCGAGCGTCGAGGGATCGAGCAAGGCACCGGACAACTGGTGCGCGCCAGCCTCGCGGGCCTTTTCGATCACGGCAATGGACAGCGGTTCGCCGCCCCGCTGCTTCTGGAGCTGGGCCAGGCGGAGCGCGGCCGACAGCCCTGCCGGTCCGCCGCCGACGATCAGCACATCGACTTCGAGTGTCTCGCGATTCATCGAGGACAGGGTATCAGGCCGGGGGCGCCGGACTCCAACGCCCGACGCCTACTTCTTCAGTTCGGCGACAAGCGCCGGCACAATCTCGAACAGATCGCCCGTCACGCCGTAGTCGGCCACCTCGAAGATCGGGGCATCGGCGTCCTTGTTGATGGCCACGATGGTCCGGGAGCCCTTCATGCCGACGAGGTGCTGGATGGCCCCCGAGATACCGAGGGCGACGTACAGCTTCGGCGCGACGGTCTGGCCGGAGCTTCCGATCTGGCGTTCCATCGGCAGCCAGCCGTTGTCGCAGATCGGCCGCGAAGCGGCCAGCTCGGCCCCGAACGCCGCGGCCAGTTCCTCGGCAAGGGCGATGTGTTCCTGGGCCTTGATGCCGCGGCCGACGGCGACAATCCGTTCGGCCTGTGACAGATCCACCGCCTGTCGGGCCTCCTGGAATGGTGCCTCGACCGTCTGGCGCCCGTCGGCGGCGTTCACGGTCACGGCGGCCGACGTCACCGGCGCCGCGGATGTACCCTTCTGCACGGCGTCGGCGCGGAACGCGCCGATCTGCACGGACACGAGGTGTGGCGTCGGACCCTCCAGCAACACATCGGCGACGAGCTTGCCCTGGAACATCGGCCGTGCGAAGGTGACGCCTTCTCCCGTACCCTTGATGCCAATCACATCCGTGACGAGGGCGCGATCGAGCCGGGCGGCCAGCATGGGTGCGAAGTCACGGGTCTGGTACGTGTGTGCGAAGACCACCCGGGTGGGTGACACCTGGGCCACCACCTGCTGGAGCGCACTCACGAACGCGTCGGGCGTGTACGCCGCGAGGGCCTCCTGGTCCACGGCCAGGACCTCGGCAACAGCGGCTTCGGCGAGTTCGGCCGCGACGCTGCCGATAGCCGAACCGCAGACGGCGACCTTGACGGGCAACGCGCCACCCGACAACTGCTGCGCCGCGGCCACGGCTTCCCAGCTGGCCCGGTTGAGGCGGCCGCCCTTCTGTTCCGCAATGACCAGAATCACAGGACCCTCGCCTCCTCGCGCAGCCGCTTGACCAGCTCCTGCGCGGCTTCGGCGGGCGACCCGCCAATCATGACCGTCTGCTTGGCCTTCTGCGGCGCGTAGAGCGCCACGACCCTGAGGCGCGGCGCGAGGCCGGCCGGCGGCGCCACCTTCCTGATCTCCTTCTTCTTCGCCGCCATGATTCCCTTGAGCGTGGCGTAGCGCAGCTGGTTGATCCCGCTCTGGATGGTCAGGAGCGCGGGGAGCGGCATCGTGACGTGCTGGAACCAGCCGCCCTCGAGCTCGCGCTTCACCTTCATCGACTTCGCGTCCGGATCGGCGACGACCTCCATGATGATCGTGGAGTGCGGCACGCCGAGCTTCTCGGCGAGCACCGGGCCGAACTGCGCGTGCCCCTGGTCATCGGACTGGAGTCCGGTGAGGATGAGGTCGAACTGCTCCTCGCGCATTCCGTCGGTCAGGGCCGCGGCCGCCGTAAAGGCATCGGCCGAGCCGAGCGCCGTGTCCTCCACGTGCAGCGCGCGGTCGGCACCGCGGGCGAGGGCCTCACGAATGACCTGCTGGACGCGCGCCGGCCCCGCCGAGCACACGACGACCTCGCCGCCGTGTTTCTCGCGCAGACGCAGCCCCTCCTCGAGGGCGTAGGCGTCAGGCTCGTTCATCTCGTAGCTCACGTCCTGCTCGCGGATCCACGTCTTGTCGTCGTTCAGACGCGGCTGCCACTCGCGCGTGGGCACCTGCTTGATACAGACTGCGATCTTCATAGGCTTTGGGCTTTAGGCTTTAGGCTTTAGGCTCTGGGCTCTGGGCTCTGGGCTCTGGCTTCCCAGAGCCTAAATCCTGGAGCCTGAAGCCTAAGCCTGTCATGAGGCCTGTGCGCGGAGCGCTCAGGCCTCGAACTGCTTGAACAGCAACGACCCGTTCGTGCCGCCGAAGCCGAACGAGTTGGAGAGCGCATAGCGGATCGACGCCTGGCGCGAGACGTGGGGCACGTAGTCCAGGTCACAGCGCTCGTCGGGCGTGTCCAGGTTGATGGTCGGCGGCATCGTCTGGTGGCGGATGGCCAGCGCCGAGATGGCCGCCTCGAGCCCGCCGGCGGCGCCGAGCAGGTGCCCGGTCATCGACTTGGTCGAGGACATGGCCAGCTTGCGCGCCTGATCGCCGAAGACCCGCTTGACGGCCAGCGTCTCGGTCGGATCGTTGATCGGCGTCGACGTGCCGTGGGCGTTGATGTAGTTGACCTGGTCCGGCGTGATGCCCGCCTTCCGCAGGGCCATCTGCATCGAGCGGACGGCACCGTTGGCGTCGGGCGGCTGGCCGGTCAGATGATACGCGTCGGACGACAGGCCGTACCCGACCAGCTCGCAGTAGATCTGCGCGCCGCGGGCCCGGGCGGTCTCGAGTTCCTCGAGAATCAGGATGCCGGCGCCCTCGCCGATGACAAACCCGTCGCGGTCCTTGTCGAACGGCCGGCTGGCCCGCTCGGGTTCGTC
>CAZJBN010000111.1:0-16332 GCA_964543955.1 uncultured Bifidobacteriaceae bacterium | reverse complement strand
ACCTACACGAGGACGGTCGGGACCTCCATCTCGCCCTTCTGGAGCGCCACGACGAAGGCGCTGACGACGTTGGGATCGAAGTCGGTGCCGGCGCCCTTGACGAGAATCTCCTTGGCCTCGTACGGCGACATCGCCTTGCGGTACGGACGGTCGCTCGTCAGCGCGTCGTAGACGTCGGCCACCGAGATGATGCGGGCCTCGAGGGGAATCTCGGAGCCGCGCAGCGGGTGATATCCGCTGCCGTCGAACTTGTCGTGGTGCGCCAGGACGATCGGGAGAACGCGCCTCAGCGAGCCGCCGACCGACTCCAGCACTTCGACGCCGCGGTCCACATGCCGCTGCACCTCCTCGAACTCCTCCTTCGTCAGGCGCGCCGCCTTGTACAACAGCTCGCGGCTGATCTCGAGCTTGCCGATGTCGTGCAGGAGCGCGGCCGCCCGCACGTCCTCGATGCGCTGCGCGCTCAGGTCCATTCGCGCGGCGATCCGCGCCGAGTACACGGACACCCGATACGAGTGATTCTCGGTGTACTTGTCGTTGGAGATGAAGTGGCGGAGCAGCATCAGCACGCCGTGATAGGTGTCCTTGAGCTCCCGCACCTGCGCCGTCTTGTGCTCGTAGAGCGAGCCCATCAGGTAGCCGGTGAAGACGAGCGTGCAGCCCCACGCCAGAATGTCGATCCACCGCTCCCAGCCGTCGCCGAGTGTCGCGGACTTCATGAGCATGTCGGGATCGTTGAGCGCCATCAGGCCGACGACCAGCAGGCTCGCCAGCGCGGTCAGCGTCGCGTGCCGCCGGCCGTAGACGTAGGCGGAGATGAGCGTGGGGAAGGTGTAGAAGCTCAACACCATCCGCTGCGACGAGACCAGGTAGTTGAGCAGAAGGCTGACCCCGAACAGGGACAGCACGACCCACAGTTCTCTGTTGACGTCCTCGAGGCGGCCGAATGAGGGCAGCTTGAAGCGCCTGGGGCGCGAGTCGGACGTGGCCGCCGCGGGGAGTGCGATGTCCATGACGTCTCCGAATGTGGGCAGACGGTACGTCTGCGGTCCAGTCTATCGGCACGGCCGCGCGCGGGCTTGAGGTGGGCTGCGATATCGGCGTGAACGAATGGGCAATCGCAGGCAGGCGGCAGGCTTGGCGCGCGGCTGGCGGGCCTCCCCCTGCCGCGAGCCGGGACGGAACGGGCTGTGCGCGCCCGTCCCGTCCGCGTCGTGCGGAGTGGTCAGTGCGATCGCGGCACAGCCGCCAGCACCAGCGAGAAGCGGAAGTTGAAGTCCGCGCGCGGGGTGAACGTGGCCCCGCCGTCGACCGACGTGAACGAGAGCCCGAACAACGTCGGCGTGTTGTTGAGCCCGATGAGCGGCGGCTGCCCGCTCACCCCCTCGAACGGCACCGTCGTCGGGATACGCAGCACGAGGAACAGGTTCTGGATCTCGCCTCGTTCAATCCCGCGGCGGATGCGCCAGCCGAGCAGGCGCGGGTTCTTCAGGAAGAAGGGAGAGAAGTCGTTCTCCTGTGCCGCGAACTTCTTCTGCCAATCGAGCGGCCGGCGCAGATCGATGTTGGCCGTGCCATCGGGGTTGATGGTCCCGGTCGTGACCATCACTTCGGAGAAGACCGGCGCCACCGACGCATCGACGACGGTCGTCTCGAAGAGGGCCGACTGCACGAGAATGGGCTGCCCCGGCAGGAACGCGCTGATCTGAGCCGCCGGAATCTGGACGGCGTAGTAGCGGCCCGGCACGCTGTTGATGAAGCCGTTGGCGTTGCGCGCACCGAAGTTGCTGATGTTGAACGAGTCGTTGGTGACGATGTCGATGCCCTTGCGGGTCTTGCCCGCCAGCACGATCACGTTCTTGTCGTCGCCCGGCCGGATCTCGAGGCTGCCTTCGCGGCGGTGATTGTAGAACTCCTCGTTGAAGTTCAACTGCCCGTAGAAGCCGCCGATCTGGCACGTGAAGCTGATGTTGGCCGCCGCGGCCGGCGATCCGTCAACGGCTTCGACGCCGACGGCGTAGTTGCCCTTCGGTACGGGAATGACGTAGCGGCCGTTCATCACCCCAATTGCCGGATCGGGGACGAAGAACAACCCTCCATTCACCGGATTGAAGGACAGGTTGGTCGTGCCCGAATAGCCGCTCGCCACCACGCGGTCGCCCTTCTGCTCGATGGCGTACACGCTGGCGCCGGCGACCGGGCCGCCCAGCGTCCCGTGAGCGATCGACCCGGCGATGAGGCCGTACACCTTGTCGAAGGGGACATCGCCCTTCTGGAGGGCGCGCGGCCCGGACTTGCCTGTGCCTTCGGGATAGAGGTACGACGCCCACGCGATGTCGTCGGTGTGCAGCTCCCGCTGCTTGCGCTCCGCGTCCGGATCCCCCGTGTCGATGAACGGGAACATGGTGGCGCCGTCGCCGTCCCTGGCGCTCGTGTTGTTGTCCATCGAATGCGACAGGCCGAAAGAGTGGCCGAACTCGTGCGTCGCCACCGTGTTGAGGTCGACCGAGAACACCTCGGTATCGAGCGCGGCGTTGCCGACCGTGAAGCGGAACCCGTTCGACGCCTTGGTGTTGAACTGCACGTCGTTGTCGAGAATCGTGCCGGCCTTGTAGAAGCCGGCCGGGAACTCGATGTCGCCGTCGCCGTCCACGTCTTTCGCCCGCGTGATGGTGTTCGAGACATCCGAGTCCCCATCTCCGTCGATATCGTCGCCATCGACCAGAGTCGAATCCGCGATCAGGCTGACCGAAGGGGACGACGCAATGGCCGAGAAGGCGGCGTCGGTGACGAAGGTGAGCTCGTTGACCATGTCGAAGCCGCGGAGACCCGCATTCGACAGCGTGCCCACGATGTGCATCTCGATATAGGACGTGGGAATCCTGTTCCAGGCATCGAGCGACACCTGGAGTGCCCTGGTCGCCTGAGCCAGGCTCAGCACAGGGGTTCCGGGAGGGAGCGGATTCGGCACGCCGCGGCCGGTCGCCGTATTGACCCGGTACTGCACCGGGAGCGTCCGCTCGTCCCACTCGATGCCAATCACGCGCGCCAGCAGATGTCCGGCAATCGGCGAGGGAAGTCCCGCGGTGATATCCACGGTCTCGAGCCGTCCTCCTGCCTGGAGCGACAGGCTGAACCCGAGCGTCAGGGAGAGGCACACGCTGCACGCCGCGATCGTCTTCATGCGAAGTCTCGTCATGGCATGCCTCCCTAGCGTCCGCCGAGATAGCCGCGAATCTCGTTCTTGAACTCGTTGAGCGGGACGCGCGTGGCCGTCCCGCGGCGCGTGCCCGCCGGCGATCGCAAGGTCATGCCGCTCAGGTTGCGCGACACGGCCCTTCCGGCATCCGCGTCCTCCACGACCGAGAACTTCCCCTGCGAGAAGCCGACGACCGTCAGCCCGGACCCGATCTCGTTCTCGCGGCCGAGGAACAGGAACACGTCCTCGCCGACCATGATCTGCGGCGCGCCGGCATAGGTCATCGCCACCGGGAATCTGCGAGTCGCGTCGATGCCGCCGGGGAGCGTGATGGTGACGCGCGACGGCGCGTCGCCCTTGAGCACATCGGTGACCTCGAGCGTGGCGAGGGTCACGAGCGTGCGCCCTTCCCACGCGCTGCGGACCTCCACGCAGCGGCCGGTGAGGATGAGCGCGGCGGCGTCGGTCATCGCGCGGTTGGTGAGCGCGAGCGCAGTCGTGGCGTGAGCCGTGCCTGCGGCGACAGCGAACGTCAGGACGAGGGTGAATGCAAGGCAGCGTCGGACAGACATGCGAGCCTCCAATCGGGTGGGAGGCCGCAATTAGATGGCGAGGCCGTACGCCTGTCAAGCTGAGCTTGGCGGGCCCGGGTCAGCTCTTCTCGAACCTCACCGCATACACGGGCGGCAGATTGGACGATACGTTCTGCCACGACTCGCCCGCATCGTCGCTCGTCCAGACGCCGCCGGTCGTGGAGCCGAACGCGAGGCTTTGCCCCTCCTCGTCGACGTCGAGGGCGTGGCGGAACACCAGGTCGTAGGCGTGCTGCTGCGGCAGGCCGCGCGACAAGGTGTCGAAGGACTGGCCGCCGTCGCGCGTCCGGTTGACGACCAGACGGCCGTCGGCGGCATAGCGCTTCTCGTCCTTGACCGCGGGCACGAACCATGCGGAATCGGGATCGTGCGGGTTCACGGCGACGGCAAAGCCGAATGCCGATGGCGAGACGCCCGTGATCTCCTGCCAGGAGCCCGCGCCATCGGTCGAGCGGAAGATGCCGTTGTGGTGCTGCACCCAGAGCGCGTCCGGATGCGCGCGGCACTGGGCGACGCGGTGCGGGTCCTGGATGTTCGGCTCGAACTGGCGTTCGGGCGGCATGAACTCCGCGCGCATGCCCGAGCCGCCAATCTGCCACGTCTGACCGCCATCCCGCGTACGCCAGACGCCGCCGCACGACACGCCGACGAGCACATGGTTCGAATCGCGCGGGTCCACGCAGATGGAGTGGATGCCCGGGTGGTCGGCGCCGCCCCCGAACCATTCCTCGCGAAGCGGTTCGTCCCAGAGCGGGCGGTTGATCTCCCAGGACGAGCCGTGGTCGGTGGACTTGAAGAGCCCGCCCGGCAGCGTTCCGCACCAGATGACGCCGGGCTCGTCGGTTCCGCCCGGCTCGAGCGCCCAGACCAGCTTGAGCGACCAGTCCGCGGGCGTGCCCTCGACCGGCGTCTTCGGCACGTAGCCTTCGGGCTTCTCGGGGTAGACCGGCGTCGCGACTTCTTCCCAGGTCGCGCCGTGATCCGTGGAGCGGTGCATCTTCACGCCGAAGTGGCCGTGGTTGAGGGCGGCCAGCAGGTGGCCGCTGCGCGGATCGTGCATGACCAGCGTGCAGTTGTCGCCGAGAAAACTGACGCGCGCGATCGACCATCCCTGTCGTCCGCGATCGAGCGTGAACAGCCCCTTACGAGTCGCCACATGACAACGTGTGCTCATCTCCCGCTCCTGCAAACCGATCAACAGATCAACAGAAGATCGCCAGATAGATCCCCAGATCCTCAGCTCTGGATCGATCGCCAGATCACCAGATCGAGAGATCAACAGATTGAAGCGCCACCCTCCCCTACCCTCCAGACAACGCCTGTACCAGGTCGACAACGGCGTCGGCCGGCACCTGGTCGCTGAGCGACTGGCGATCCTGCACCTGGCGTCCGTCGATGAAGGCGGCCATGTGCTGGCGCAGCCGTCCGCGATCGTCGAGCACGTAGCCCCGCGCCCGCTCGTTGGACTGGAAATAGCCCTCGAGGACGTCGCGCAGCGTCGCGCCGGGCACCTCGAGGGGAGGGCACTGGACGTGCCGCTGGATGTTGGCCGTGAACCTGACGGTCGGCATGTCAGACCTCGATCCCTGGCCAACCATAACAGCGTCCCCGGGCGAGCGGATATCGAAAACCGCAGACGGGCCGGCGCCGGACCTCTGTGGGTACATTCCACGAGCCGCCCCCGGGCCGTGTACGAGCGGTGCGGGACACCCGCGCCCGGGCCAGACCATGAACTTCGTGAACCGGGGCGCACACTCCGCACCGAAATGGGTGTAATTTCCGCAGGTCATGCCGAAGAACATCGTCCTGCTGTCCGATGGCACAGGCAACAGCGCCGCCAAGCTCTTCAAGACCAATGTCTGGCGCACCTACGAGGCGCTCGACCTGTCCGACCCGCGCCGGCAGATCGCGATCTACGACGACGGGGTGGGGACCTCGTCGTTGAGGCCGTTCAAGATCCTGGGCGGCGTCTTCGGCATCGGGCTCAAGCGGAACATCCTCCATCTGTACCGCTTCCTCTGCGAGCACTACGAGCCGGGCGATCGGATCTTCGCCTTCGGCTTCAGCCGGGGCGCCTTCACCATTCGCCTGCTCATCGGCGTGATCGTTGCCGAGGGCATCGTCTGGGGCGTCAGGGACGCGGCGGGCAACGTGCGCCGGGCGCAGGGCGCCGACCTCGATCACCTGGGCCGCTGGGCGTACCGGGCATTCCGGCGGCAATTCAACACGACGGGCGGTCTCGTCGGCCCGTTGAGGAATCTCCGTGACTGGTGGCTGAGGCGCGCGGATCTCCGCGCAGGACGGCCCTCCTACGCCGACGCCGTCCGCGAGCAGGTGCGCGAGGCGACGCCGCAGGACCGGCAGCAGGACCCGGCCGCGCGAGGCGACGCCGATCGCGCCGCGCACGAGCGCGGTCTCATCGCGTTTGTCGGCGTGTGGGACACGGTGGCGGCGTACGGCATGCCGATCGACGAGTGGACCGACGGCATCGATCGGTGGGTGTGGCCGCTGTCGATGCGCGAGCAGCAGCTCTCGCCCAAGGTGGCACGCGCCTGTCACGCGCTCGCACTGGACGACGAGCGCAACACGTTTCATCCGCTGCTGTGGGACGAGTCGACCGAGCCGGAGGCGGCGTCGCCCGAAGGCCGCGACACGCTGACCCTGGACGACGAGCGCATCTCACAGGTCTGGTTTGCCGGTGTTCATTCGAGCGTGGGCGGCGGCTATCCCAACGACGCGCTGGCCTACGTCTCCTACCAGTGGATGACCGACGAGGCCGAGCGGCAGGGGCTGCGGTTCGTCCCGTCGCTGCGCGATGCGGTGCTGGCCAAGCGCGATCCGCTGGGCCGCATGTACGACCCGCGAGCGGGCCTCGGCGGCTACTACCGCTACAACCCGCGCAGTATCGATCGCCTGACGGATGGGCAGTCGCGCGAGCGCCGGCTGCTGGCCGGCTTGTGGCCGGGCATCGCGCCGACCGTGCGCGTGGCGCGCCCGAAGATTCACGAGAGCGTGTTCCAGCGGATTACGTCGAGGCCCGACGGCTACGCACCCATCGTCTTCCCCCGCCAGTACGCCGTGGTCACCGAGGACCGGCGCATCCTGGACGATGGACCGGGCGATGGCTCCTCGCCTGCGCGCGCCAACCACTTCGACTCACCCGAGGCGCGTGAGATCAGGCTGGCCGGCCAGGAGGACGCGTGGGATCTGGTGTGGTGGCGCCGGGCCGTGTACTTCACCACGGTCTTCGTCTCCATCACGGCGCTCGTCCGGCCGCTCGTTGTGGGCGTTCGCGCGGAGGACCTGCCGACGCGAGCACACCTGCTGTCGAACGCCGTCGACTTCGTGAGGCAGTATCTGCCGGGATTTCTCTCACCGTGGACCGACTACTACCACGTCCGGCCGCTGGAGCTCCTGGTGTTCGTGGCGGCCATCCTCGTGCTCCAGTTCGTGGGCCGGCGGATCAACGACGGCATCGGCGAGCGCATGCGCCGCGCCTGGCACGAGATCTTCTCCGGCGAGGGCGACCAGCTGCCATCGATTACGCCGCGAGACTCGCGCTCGACGCTGTCGCGATTGTTCGCAAGAGCCCACACGCGGCTCGTGCATGGGTTGACACGCGAGCTGAGGACCACTGACGCGTACATCAGGTTCTGGGCGTTCATGCGCCGCAACGCGTTCCCCGCAATCACGGGTATCGTGTCGCTCGCCGTGCTCGTGCTGGGCGGGACGTTCCTGCTCGCGGGCGGCGGCACGCGTGTCGCGTTCGATGCGGCCAGCAGCGCCGGCCTCGTCTGCCGGGCGGGCCAGATTGCACCGGCACCGATTCCGCGCAACCCCAGCGGGCGGGCCGTTGCCACCCTCCGTCCGTCGAGCGTGTGCGAACCAACCGGCGTGCTGCTCGAGGCGGGGGCAACCTATCGCATACACGTGACGCTGCCGTCGTGCGCCGCCGGCGAATGGCGCGACTGCTCGATACCGATCCTCTCGCCGGCCGGTTTCAGCAGCACGTCAGAAGTGGCGGCCGGACATGGATGGCGGCTGCGGGCGGGCACGCCGTTCCGCCGCATCTGGGGCGCGGACTGGTTCGTGCCCATCGCGCGCATCGGGGAGCGTGGCGCCGGTCACTACGTGCTGGATCGCCCCGAAACCGTCCTCACCGTGCGGCGCACCGGCGAGCTCTTCCTGTTCGTCAACGACGCCATCGCACCATGGCCCAGCCGCTGGCGGCGCTACTACGAGAACAACACCGGCGACCCGGCGACGATTGCCGTCGAGAAGATCGCCGAGCCCGGTGAAGAGCCGCGGGGGTGTCCGGGAGAAGCAGATCGGGGCATCTGTTGATCTTGAGATCTGGAGATCTGGAGATCGATCCTCCAGATCACCACACCGTCAGATCGATCGTCAGATCGCCGCATCACCAGATCATCAGATTCGCAATCTTACATGCCACTCGCGTGCGCGTACCCGGACGCGTCGCCCGGAAGGGGCGGCGCTGCCGTTTCATATGTCTGCGGCCGGATGCGGATGGCGCGGAACGCGTGGAACGGGACGTGGCAGTCGTGCTTTCTCAGGAACGCGAGGAAGCGCTTGTAGTCGCCCGGCATCATGTTGAAGAGCTCCACCAGCATCCGGTAGTTCCCGGATGTGCGCTCGAGGCCTGCCCGAACGATGGCGCGGAGCTGATCGCGTGACATGTCCCGGCCCATGAACGGTTCGTGGACGACCTTCCAGAACGACTCGCCGCCGTCGACCATGCGGTGGACCAGCTGGCCCGTGGTCTCGCGGGCCGTGTCGACCGCCTGACGTGGCATGACGGCGACGTTGGTGTCGTTGGCAAAGCGGTACCCGGCAGGCAGATCCTGGATGCGCACCGGCTCGCCGGGCGACTTGACGGCCAGCTGCTCGGCCAGGTTCTTGAGCTCGCGGACGTTTCCCGGCCAGCGGTAGTCCCGCAGCACGACCGCCGCCTCCGTGGTGAGCGTCCGTGGCGCCATCTCGTATTGCCGGCCGAACTCGTCCAGGAAGTGCTCGAAGAGCACGAGGATGTCCTGCCGCCGCTCGCGGAGCGATGGCACGTGGATACGGATGACATTGAGACGGTAGTAGAGGTCCTCGCGGAAGGCGCCGGATGCCATCAGCTGCGGCAGGTCGCGGTTGGTGGCCGCAATGACCCGCACGCTGACATGGCGGACGCTTCGCTCCGCACCGACGCGCTGGAGCTCGCCGGTCTCGAGGAACCGCAGAAGGACGCCCTGCATGCGCATGCTCATCTCGCCGGCTTCGTCCAGAAACGCGGTGCCGCGATCGGCCGACTCGAAAAGGCCGGCCTTGTCGCGAAACGCCCCCGTGAAGCTGCCGCGCACGTGCCCGAAGAGCTCCGATTCGAGGAGCGTATCGGGCATCCCCGCACAGTTGATGGTGGACATGGGGCTTCTCTGCCGCGAGCTCCGCTGATGGATCAGCCGTGCGACGACATCCTTGCCGACGCCCGTTTCGCCAGTGATGAGCACCTTGGCGTCGGATTGGGCGGCCACGTCGATATCGGCCAGAACCTGGCGGGCGGCGTCGCTGACGCCGACGAAGCGAAGCTCGGGGGTGACTGCGGTCCTCATGATGCCGTGCCTTTGTCGCTCCCACGCCCGAGGCGTCTGGAGCCGAAGTCCGGTCTGTCGGGGGAACGACCGGTGCCTTTCTACCTGGTCAAGCGACTTTTCGAGTCCGAATTCCCTCATGCCGCAGGGCGGGTCTCGAGTCTCCCGTTCAACATGCTGTAGGCGGGTCTTGAGACCCGCCTTTCCTTAGACCCGCCTCCAAGGCGGAACTGAGGTTCCGCCCTACAGTCTTGCGACTCGTTCACTAGTGCCGCCCTCACGGCCTCCGTTTCAACGGCCGAGCTGGATGCGCCACGCCCATGTAACGAGCGAGAGCAATCCATCACCATTGGACAGACGCGGACGGAAAGTCCGGAAGGTCATGAGGTTGCGCGGCAGGGCGGGCGGGGCTACGATCGGCCCCTTGCAACTGCAACGATACGAGTTCGATCAGGGCTACATCGATCGCCTGCTCGCCGCGGATCCCGAGACGGAGCAACACTTTGCCCGCTACTTCGGCGACTTGCTCTCGATGAAGCTCCGCTCACGGCTGAGGTCGCCCGCGCTCGTGGAGGACGCCCGGCAGGAAACGTTCCGCCGGGTCCTGACCACCCTCAAGCAGAAGGGCGGTCTGGCCAGCGCCGAGAGCCTGGGCGCCTTCGTCAACGGCGTCTGCAATAACGTGCTCTTCGAGCTCTACCGGGCCGGATCGCGGGTCCAGCCCCTGCCGGAGAACCACGACGAACCGGACATCAGGCCGGCGAGCGCCGAAGCGGGGCTCATGGCCGACGAGGAGCGCGGCCGCGTGCAGCGGGCGCTGGCGCAGTTGAACGACAAGGACAAGAACCTCCTGCGCTGGCTGTTTTTCGAGGAACGGGACAAGGACGAGATTTGCCGGGAGCTCAATGTCGATCGCAACTACCTGCGTGTGCTCGTCCATCGAGCCAAGGCGCAGTTTCGCACTGTCTTCGAGGAAGGCCCGGAGTAGGCTCATGACGCACGCAGCCGCGGTGGCCACATACGCCGTCGAGCGGTATCTGCTGGACGAGATGACCGAGCTCGAGCGGCACCAGTTCGAGGAGCACTACTTCGACTGCCAGGAGTGTGCCGCGGATCTCCGGGCAGGTGCGCTCATGCAGGAAGGCGTCAAGTCGGGGATGCTGGGCAGCGCGGCGTCGGCAGCGGTCAGAGAACCCGCAACCGTCGCAGCCTTCCGCCCGAAGAAGACCTGGACCCCATCCGTCGTCCTGCCGTGGGCCGCAGCGGCCGTGCTGGCCCTTGCCGTCGGATATCAGTCGCTTGCCGTCGTGCCCGGGCTCCGGCAGCAACTGGAGCCGCAGGCGCTCTCTCCCATCACGCTCCGGGCCGCCACCCGCGGCGCCGAACCGCAGGTGGTGCCGTCGTCCGGCCCCATGACCTTTGCGATGGACGTGAGCGGCGTCCAGGCCGGCACGCGCCTGACGTATGATTTGCGCACGGCCAGCGGCGAGCTGACCGCGTCCGGCCGCGCCGAGGCACCGGCACCCGGTACCCCGTTGCTGCTGCTGATTCCCGGTACGGCGCTCGCGTCTCCCGGCGGCTACGTGCTGACGGTGCGCGCGGACGGCCCGTCGGGCCCGGCGCCGATCGACTTTCGCTTCACCGTCACGGAACACTGAGCGATGCCGCCACGCGGCATTGCGTGGAGACATCGATGGATTCCACTCGGCGATACATCTTCAATGGCAGCGCCGCCGCGTACGGCGGCCGCTTCGTGCGCCCGGACGACGTGGTGCTCTCGTCCAACGGGGGGAGCGCGCTCTCGCAGGCCGGGGGGCGGTCGGTATGGTCCGACACCAACATCCGCCTCGGCAAGGCGTTTCGCGTGAGCTTTGCCTTCACGTCGGCCGAAGGGCTCGTCGACAACCGCGATCACGCCATCGAGGTCACCTACGGTAAGCGCAAGGCCGAGACGCTCAATGCGATCACGGTCGTCCGCGCCGAGCTACGGGACCTGGCGGTTGGCGGCGCGCCGCCGCTCACACCCAACGATCCGCGCGAGCCCGAGTTCCGTGCGCGGAGGCTGAGCGGAGCGCTGACCTCGCAGAGCCAGCCGCCCGGCCGGGAGACAGCCGTGTACCTGAACGAGGCAGTCTTCGATGGCATCTCCATCGACGGCCACGGCCTCATCGTGGAGGTCAACGAGGAGATCTTCCGCGCCAACGATACGCACGCAAGGCTGGCCAAGTCGCTGTCGGTCCCCGCGTTCGTCAAGGCTCACGGTGCCCACTTCGGCCGGACGCGTCCGCTCGTCCGCAAGGCCGGCGCCCAGGCGCGTTCGTCCGCCGCCGGCCAGTTCATCGGGACGATCGTCAAGGGATTGAGGTGGGAAGGGGAGCCGTACGAGGGAGCGGTGATCGAGGGGCCCAACACGGTGACGATCCCGAACTTCGGGCGCGTGCACTTCGGCGAGATCATCGTCAAGCAGCACAGCCGGCGGCTGTCGATGGTGCGGTTTGCGCTGGGGTCGCCGACGGGTGGGGATGCGATCGCCGGGGACGTCGATACCAACGGGTCCTGGTCGATTTAGAGAACCGGAGCCCCGGGGCACCTGACAACGTGAGCCCCGGCGTCGATCGCCCCGTCTCGACAGGAAACCGGATGACGCGCTGGGTTATCGTGGCTGCGCTGGGAGTCATCCTGGCGCCAATCGGATGCACGGGCAGCGCGCCGCCCTCCATTTCGGAGACTGTCGCGGAAGTCCAGGCCGATCTCCGTCGCGGCAACCTGGCGCGCGCGACCGAACGGATCGAACAGCGGATTGAAGAGGCTGGTTCAGACCCCGACTCGGCCGACGTCTGGCGCCTCCGCTTGTTGAGAGCGGATGTTCTGATCACACGATCGGACATCGACGCGGCCATGCCCTTCATCGAGGCCGCTCTTCCCGAGACTTCGGAGTTTGCTGCGCTGCGGGGGCGACAGCAGTTTCTCCAGGCTCGTGTGCACGTCGCCCGGGGGCAGCTCGAGCAGGCGGCAGCCGCCCTGGATCGGGCCTCGCAGCTGGCGCCCGACGAGGCTGACCTCGGGTTCGACGTCGAGATCCTCTACAGCCAGATTCGATACCGCATGGGCCAATGGGGCGACGCGGAACGCCGGTTGAAGGACGTTGTGCAACAGACGGCCGCGGCCGGAGACCACTATCGTGAGGCTCTCGCGCTCAACAATCTCGGGATGGGCTTCGTCGTCCGGAGCCGCTTCGACGAAGCGCTGCCGTACTTCGAGCGGATCCTGGCCCTCGGGGAGCTCGACGGCATGACCGTCTCCGGCCTTGCGTCGAACAACGCCGGCATCTGTCTCGCGAGGCTGGGTCAATACGACCGGGCCGAAGCGGCACAGCGTCGTGCCATCGAGATTCACAAGGATGGCGGCGTGCAGAACTACCTGCAGGCACTCGGCGAGCTTGGCAACACCTTCCTTCTGCAACAGGACGCCGAGCGTGCCCTGCCACTGCTGCAGCAGGCGTTCGACACGGCCGTCGAAAGCGGCCTGGCGGCGGAGGCCGCGCTCTGGGCGCGTAATCTCGCGTCTGCGCACACGAGATTCGGTCGATGGGACGAGGCGGAGCGTTACATTGCCGAGGCACGCCGGCTCGAGCCGAACGCGCGGCCGGCATCGGAGCTGTTCGCTGAGGTGACTGCGGCCCAGGTCACCGCCGGCAAGGGACAGCGCGACGCGGCGCGCCGCCAGTTCGAGGCGGTGCTCCAGAAGTCCGGCTCCGAGTCGAGCGTGCGCCTCATCGCGTACGACGGCCTGAGTCGCCTTGCGATCGAAGAGGGGAGATCTCAGGAGGCGGCTCGGCACTTCGAGGCGGCGCTGGCTGAAGCGGAGCGGACGCGCGCGGATCTGGTTCGCGCGGACTGGAGGCTCTCGTTTCTGGCACGTCGAATCAGCTTCTACCAGGCGTACGTCAACTTGCTCGCCGGCCAGGGGCGCGTCGACCGCGCGCTCGAGATTGCCGATTCGAGCCGCGGGCGTGTGCTGGCGGAAGGTCACGGCGTCGAGGCGCCGGCACGGGTGACCGCGGCATCGTTCCGCCGGCTGGCACGCGACACCGGGAGCGTGCTGCTCTTCTACTGGCTGGCACCCCGCGAATCGCGCGTCTGGGTCGTCACGGGCGACGCGGTTCGAAGCGAGTCGCTTCCTCCGGCAGCCGACATCGAGAAGCTCGTCGCCGATCATCAGTCGGTCATGCAGAATGCCGTGGCCGATCCGCTGGCGCCGGGGCCGACAGCGGGCGATCGTCTCTACCAGGCGCTCGTCGCGCCGATACAGTCGCACATTCCACCTGGCGCATCCGTCGTGGTCGTCCCGGACGGCGCGCTGGGCCGCATCAACTTCGAGACGCTCACGACGGGAGAGGGCACCGAGCGCGGAAAGCACTACTGGATCGAGGATGTGACGATCCAGATCGCGCCGTCACTGGCGCTCCTGCAGCGTCAGGCCGCGCGCACGTCGCCTGCTTCGCTCCTGCTCGTGGGCAACCCGACGCCGCGCGCGCCCGAGTTCCCGGCGCTCAGCTACGCGTCGGCGGAGATGAGCGGCATCGCGAAGCACTTCGGCGCCGCGAACGTGACATCGCTCGCGGGCGAACAGGCGACGCCAGATGCGTTCCGAGCTGCTGCCCCCGAGCGGTTCTCGGCGATCCACTTCACCTCGCATGCGGTGGCCAGCCTCGAGAGCCCGCTCGACTCTGCCGTCATCCTCTCCGGTCCCGCCCAGGGATTCAAACTCTACGCGAGGGATGTCGCCGCCATGCCGCTCGCGGCCGATCTCGTCACCGTGTCGGCCTGCCGCAGCGCCGGCGAACGCGCGTACACGGGCGAGGGCCTTGTGGGCTTCGCGTGGGCCTTCCTGCGTGCGGGATCCCGGCGCGTGGTGGCCGGGCTGTGGGACGTCGACGACCGATCGACAGCGATGCTGATGGACGAAGTTTACGCGCGGATCGCGAAAGGCGCCGCGCCGGCGGCGGCCCTGCGAGAAGCGAAGCTTGCACTGATCAAGCAGGGCTTCCCGAAGCCGTACTACTGGGCGCCGTTCCAGCTCTTCACCGTCGTCCTGTAGGGCGGGTTTTCCGCCGTCGCCAAGGCTTTGGCGGACCGCCGTAGCTTCAGCGAAGGCGGTTAGACCCGCCTCGCGGGCGGAACTGAAGTTCCGCCCTACATTCCGCCCTACATCCCGCCGCCCTACGGACGCGGGAGCCGCCCCTGCGCGGCCGCCACCTCGTCCTCGGTGAACGCCGCCGCGATGAAATCCTGCGACTCGAGGAACGTCGCGATGTCCGTCAGCGAGATGCCCAGCGCACGCATGCGGTTGCGATCGAGATAGAGCTGGCTGTTCGCCGAATCGTTGCCGTAGAGTCTGACGAGCCGCCCCTCCTTGTCGAAGCGATCGTGCACGAGCTTCGTCACGTCGTCTCCGAAGTGCCGGCGGCCCGGCTGCGGCTCGGCCGGCATGCCATGGTCGGCCGTGATGGCCACGACGCTCTGGTTGGTCCCGGCCTTCTTCTCCAGGAGGGTCAGGAGGCGCGTCACCTGACGATCCAGCTCCGAGAGCGTCTCCTTGATCTCCGGTGAATCCGGACCGTAGGCGTGTCCCGTATAGTCGGGGCCCTTCATGTTCACGAGCACCAGATCGGTGACATCGTCGGCGCCGATGGCCTCGCGTTCGAGAATCGCCATCAGGGCATCGCCCTCGAACAGCTGGAAGATGCTCGACGCGCGAAACGCTGTGGGCGATGCGATGTTGTGCCCCATCCACGTCCCGTTGACCTTTTCCCAGTAAGGACGCGCGTTGATGGACGCGAGCGCCGGCGACAGCCGATAGCAGTCCGGATTGGTCTCCCATCCTCCGTTGCGCGCGTCGTAGCTGGCCGCTACCACCGTCCGCCCGTTGACGATGCACGAGCCGTGGCCGACGAGGCCTGCGGTGGCGCGGATGGCGCCGCCCTGCCCGATGACGATGGCCTTGCCGTCGGTCCGGATGTTCCACACGTCCCCGATCGCGAGCGCGGTCAGCTCCGCCGGATCGAGTCCGCGGTATGCCGGCTGCGGCCGGTCCGTGACGTAGTTGAAGATCGTATTCGACGGCTGGCCGTGAATGCGTGGCTCGGTGCCGGTGCCGATGTTGGCGTGGCCGACGCTCGTCACGGTCGGGAGCACGGTCGTATGCGCGCTGGCAAACCACGCGCCCTCGCGTCGCATCCGGGTCAGCGTGGGCATCTGGTCGGCGTACTTGTCGAAATAGTCCGCGCGCGAACCGTCGAAGACGAGCAGCACGACAACGCGTGGACGGCCGGCGGATGTGTCGAGCGCCTCGGTGCGGGCCCGGCCCGTCACTGTACCGGCGGGCGCCGTCCCGAGGATGGCGGCAAGCGTTGGCGCCATGTCCTGCTGCGACACGTCCTCCCGCCACTCACCCTGCTTGATGAACGGCGGTCCGTGCAGCAGAAACGGGATGTGCGTGTCGTAGTCCCAGGGCGACCCATGCATGAAGCCGTACAGCGGATCCCTGCTGGTGATGATGTCGCCCTCGCGCGGGACGACGAAGATCTGACCGCTCCGTCCCGGAAAGAAACCGCGGGCAAACATCTCGACCCATCGTTGCCGCGCGTCCCCAGGGGGAGCGACCGTCGTCCCCGGCATCGTCGGGCTCGGTTGAGGCCGTCCGGCGGTCTGCGTCCGCCCTCCTCCGCAGGCGCCCAGCAGGGCGCACGCCACCACGACCGGCATCAGGTTCTTCATTCGCATCGCATGCATCCGCTCATGATAGTTCGGCACGCGCCAGCCAATTCATGACGCGTGGGCTCATGTGGATCCTGATCCGTGGCCATCCCTGTCGGCGCTTTGCGCCGATGCGCGTCCGCGCCGCTGTGTCTCGGTGCCCTCCGTGCCTCGGTGGTCCCGTCCGT
>CAZJBN010000110.1:10423-16405 GCA_964543955.1 uncultured Bifidobacteriaceae bacterium | reverse complement strand
CTCAACGACCGCGACGTTCGCGCGGTATCGATCGATCGGAACGTGCCCGAGCCGCTGCGGGTTGCCGCGCGGAAGAAGGTCGTGGCTTCGGCGCGGTAGCCGACCGGCCTCCCATCCGCCACTCGGCGCGCATGCTCGACAGGCCGTTCATGTACACGGCCACGCGATCCCGGTCTTCCTCGTTCGGCATCGACTTCAGCAGATCGATGGCGCGCGCGAGGTCCTCGTTGATGGTCTGCTTCGTCGCGCCGTAGTACAGGCGCTTGATCTCGTCGGCGGGGTCCACGGGAGGAGTATAGCGGTGGGCGACCCTGAAGGGTCGCCCCTGCAGAGACACGGGTGTAGAGGCGATCCTTCAGGGTCGCCTGCGCTTCCCCCGTGCGCCCCTCTTGATCGATCTCCGGAACTGCTCGACAGGGAGCGTGTTCAACACGTCCTCGCGGGCCGCCCATGCCCGCCGCGCCGTCAGGACGCCCCAGCGCACCATCAGGAGTTCGGACGTCGAGTGAGCGTCGGTGGAGACGACCAGCTTGACGCCGCGATCGCGCGCAAGCCGGGCATGGCTGTCGGAGAGGTCCAGCCGTTCGGGGTTGCTGTTGATCTCGAGCGCGACGCCGTTTCGGGCCGCGGCGTCGACGACCTTCTCGATGTGGACGCGCGAGGCCTGCCGCCGGAGTAGTCGGCGGTTGGTCGGGTGGCCGATGATGTCGACCCAGGGATGCTCGATGGCGCGGATGAGCCTGGCCGTCATTTCTTCTTCGGTCTGCGACAGGGCGCTGTGGACCGAGCCGATGACGAGATCGAGCTGAGCGAGGCAGTCGTCCGGGAGGTCCATCCGTCCATCGGCCAGGATGTCGCATTCGATGCCGGCGAGGAGCGTGAGGCGGCGATGCCGGCCGTTCAACGCGCGGATGCGCGCCGCGTGGGCGAGCGCGCGGTCTTCGTCCAGGCCGTTGGCCATCGCCAGCGCGCGGCTGTGATCCGTGATGGCGATGTACTCGAGGCCGCGGGCGGCGGCGGCCGCGGCCATGTCCTCCAGCGTATCGCGGCCATCGGTCTCGGTAGTGTGCATGTGCAGGTCGCCGCGCAGGTCGCCGGCCTCGAGCAGCACGGGGAGCGTGCCGTCTACGGCCGCGGCGATTTCGCCGCGGTTCTCGCGCAGTTCGGGCGGTACCCACGCGAGCCCGAGGGCACGATAGAGCTCGTCTTCGGTCTCACCTGCAATCCTCGACGTGCCGTCGGCGTCGAAGAGCCCGTACTCGTTCAGCCGCCAGCCGCGTTCGAGCGCGCGGTCCCGAAGCACGATGTTGTGGGCCTTTGAACCGGTGAAATACTGCATGGCGGCGCCGCGTTCGTGCACGGCGACGGACCTGAGGTCGGCCTGCAGGCCGCCCTGGAGCCGCACTGACGCCTTCGTGGCGCCGCGGCCGAGCAAGCGGTCCACGAGCGGGTAGGTCGTGAAGAGCTCGAGGACCGGCCCCTCCGCGCCGACCGCGAGGATATCCACGTCGCCGCACGTCTCGCTGCCGCGCCGGAGGCTGCCGACGGGCAGGAGGTCGAGCCCGGGCTCGGCGGCGAGGAGCCAGTCCACGACGGCCGCGACCGCGGCGGCGGCATCGGAGAGGAGATGCCGTCCAGAGGTCTGCTGGCGCTCCTCGAGCGCCTTCAGGATCAGCTCTTCTTTCTTCGAGCCCATCCCCTTGAGGCCGCGGATTCGCCCGGTCCTGGCGGCCGTTGCGAGGTCCTCGAGGCTGCTGATGTGCAGCTCGTGGTACAGGCGCGCCGCGGTCTTGGGTCCGACGCCCTGGAGGCCGAGCACGTCCAGCAGCGTGACGGGAAACTCCTGCAGCAATTCGCGCCGGACGGCCGTGTCGCCGGTCGCGGCAATCTCTTCGATACGGACGGCGAGGTCCTTGCCAATGCCCGCCCAGGCGCGGAGCGCGGCCGCGTCCATTTCGTTGACGGCCTCGGCGGCATGGGCCACGACGTCGGCGGCGTTGCGGTACGCGCGGATCTTGAAGGGGTTCTCACCCTTGATCTCCATGAGATCCGCGATCTGGCCCAGGATGCGGGCGACCGCCTGGTTATCCCACGCGGAGGCCATCGGACTCGATGTGAAAGTCGAGGAGGCGGGCGCCGCCGGCGGCGAGCGCGGTCCGGACGGCCGGAACGCCGGCTGGTTCGGCCATGGCGACGAGGCAGCCCCCTCCGCCCGCCCCGCAGACCTTGGCGGCCCGGGCGCCCGCGGCCCGGGCGCGCGCGATGAGCGCGTCGATGGCGTCGGTCGTCACACCGGGCGCCAGGCGCTTCCTGTTGTCCCACTCGGTGGCCAGGTGGCAGGCGACGCGCTCCCAGTCTCCGCGGGCCAGCGCCTCACGCATGGCGGCTGCTGTGTCGCGGATGCGCTCGAAGCACCCGAAGATGTGCGCGTCGCCGTCGATGTGCCGGCGGGTGATGTCCCAGTTGTTGGTGCCGGAGTTGCGCGGCTCGCCCGTGTAGCACAGGATCAGCCGGCGCTCGAGCTCGGAGACGTCGACGTCGAGCGCGACGCGGGTTGTGGCTCCCGGCGCGAGCTCGAGTGCGGCCACGCCGCCGTAGAGCGCCGGGCGGTAGTCCTGAAGCCCGGTCGGCACGCGGATGACCTGCGCTTCGATGTCCCTGGCAATGTCGAGGAGCGCGTCGTGGCCGTTGGCGCGGCCGGCCCATGCGGCAAGCGCCCCGCAGACGGCAATGTTCAGCGCCGACGAACCGGCAATCCCGGCGCCGGCGGGCGACTCGCCGCGCGTGGTGAGCGTCAGGCCGCGCGCGCCGAAGTGATGCGCCAGCCGCCCGAGGAGCGGCAGCGTCTCGTCGTCTCGGAGCGTGTCGCCCGAATCGAGGACGACTTCCCGGCCGGTGTCTTCGGACACCAGGGCGACTTCGCTGCCGGCCCGCGGGTCGATGCGCGCGTGCGCGCGGAGGCTGATGGCCGCGTTGATCGTCTGGGCGCCGGGGTGGAAGAGGTAGAGCGGCCAGATGTCGATGGTGCCGCCCGCCAGATCGATCCGCGTGGGCGCGGACGCCGTGATTCGCACGGCGCAATTATAATTCTCGAAAGCCAATGCCTCTCGCGACCCGCCGCGATATCGGACAGCTGCTCATCGGCAGCGTGCCCGCCTTCACCGTTCCACCGGAGCTCAGGTCCATCGCACGCGACTTCGACCTGGGCGGTCTGATTCTGTTCGCCCGCAACATCGAGGCGCCCGAGCAGGTGGTGGAGCTGGCCGCGGACGCGGAGGCGCTCGGCCGCGCCATGCCGGCATGGGTCAGCGTGGACCAGGAGGGCGGACGCGTGGCCCGGCTCAAAGAGCCGTTCACCACGTGGCCGCCGATGGCGACACTCGGACGCGCCGGTTCGGACGCGCTGGCCGAACGATTCGCACGTGCGCTGGCCGCCGAGCTCCGTGCGGTCGGCATCACGCTGGACTACGCGCCGGTTCTCGACATCCACACCAATCCGAAGAACCCGGTCATCGGCGATCGCGCGCTTGCCGGGAAGGCGGCCGATGTCGCGCGCCTCGGCCGGGTCATCGTGCGCGCCCTCCAGGAGGAGGGCATTGCCGCGTGCGGCAAGCACTTCCCGGGCCACGGTGACACGAGCACCGACTCGCACCTGGAACTGCCCCTCGTGGAACATCCCCCCGATCGGCTGCGCGCCGTCGAGTTCGAGCCGTTCCGGGAAGCCGTCGCCGAACGGGTGGCCTTCATCATGACGGCGCACGTGCTGGTCCCGTCGGTCGATGACACGCGGCCCGCGACGCTGTCGCCGGCCATCGTACAGGACATGCTCCGAGACGAGCTGGGCTTCGAGGGTGTCATCCTGACCGACGACCTCGAGATGAAGGCCGTGAGCGGGCGGTACCGCGTCCCGGACGCCGCGGTCCAGGCCATCCGCGCGGGGTGCGACGCCGTGCTCGTCTGCAGTGGGGACCTCGAGCTCCAGGCGCTGACGCTCGAGGCGCTCGTCAAGGCCGTCGAGGCGGGCGTGATCTCCGCGGCCCGGATGGACGATGCGTTTGCACGCCTGAAGCGGGCGAAGGAACGCTTCCTCGCGGGTGCGCGACGCTCCACGCGCGCGCGCGTCACGTCGCTCCGTGCGGTCCTCGGGCACGACGACCATCGAGCCATCGCCAACGAAATGGCGGCCTGGTTGTGATTCGGCCCCGTCGCCTCTGCCCGGGCGACCGTATCCGCCTCGTCGCTCCGGGCAGCGCGTTTCGTCCCGAGGATCTCGAGCGCGGCACGGCCGAGCTGTCGAGTCTCGGGTTCGAGGCCGTCTACGACGAAGCCATTCTGGCCCGCGGGTGCTTCGAGGCAGGGCCTCCGGAGCTGCGGGCTCGCGACCTGCACGACGCCTGGCGCGATCCGTCGGTTGCCGCGATCCTGGCCGTGCGGGGCGGATACGGCAGCCAGCAGCTGCTCCCGCTTCTCGATCCGGCGGTCATGCGGGATGCCGCGAAGCTCCTCATCGGCTACAGCGACATCACGAGCCTCCTGTGCTGGTCGTGTGCCAACGGCGTCATTGCTCTTCACGGCCCCATGGTCGAAGGGCGGTTTGCCGTCGGGCCCTCTGCGTACGACGAGGCGAGCTTTCTCCGTGCCGCTACGGTGGCCGAGCCCATGGGCGAGTTGCGGCCACCGGGACTCGAAGCCTTCGTGCCGGGCGAGGCGGCGGGCATGCTCGTCGGCGGCACGCTCACACAGGTCGTGTCGCTGCTGGGCACGCCGTGGGCCTTTGTCGTACCGCGCGGCGCGGTGCTGTTCCTCGAGGACGTGAACGAGCGTCCGTACCGGATTCACCGCCTGCTCACCCAGCTGGCGCAATCGGGCTCGCTCGCCCAGGCCGGCGCCATTGTCTTTGGCGAGTTCCCTCGATGCGACGAGCCCAACGGCGGACCGGCCATCCGCGACGTGCTCCGCGACTTCGTGCGCGGCTTTCCCGGACCCGTGTTGTACGGCTTTCCCTCCGGCCACACGAGCGGCGCATCGTGGACGATCCCGATCGGCGTGGGTGCGCGTGTCCTCGGCGATCGAGGGTCGCTCGTGATCGAAGAAGCCGCGGTGTCCTGACCCCATGCGCATCCACCTGATTGGCGCCTGCGGTACGGCGATGGGGACGCTGGCATCTCTCCTCGCCAGGACGGGCCACGACGTCAGCGGCTCGGACCAGCACGTGTACCCGCCCATGAGCGACTTCCTGCGCGCGGAAGGCATCCACCTGCTCGAGGGCTACCGCGAAGAGCACATCCCATCCGACCTCGACCTCGTCGTCGTGGGCAATGCGATCTCGAGGGGGAACCTGGAGCTCGAGTGCGTGCTGGATCGCGGGCTGCGCTACACGTCGCTGCCCGAGGCGATTCGCGACTTCTTCCTGTGGAAGGCCGACTCGATCGTGATTGCCGGCACGCACGGCAAGACCACGACCACGTCGCTGGCCGGGTGGCTGCTGACGCATGGCGGGCTGGATCCGACGGTGCTGGTAGGCGGCATTGCCAGAAATCTCGGGGACGGCGGCGCGAGTTACAGGCTCGGGACGGGCAGGGCCTTCGTCATCGAGGGAGACGAATACGACAGCGCCTATTTCGACAAGACGGCCAAGTTCCTGAAGTACCTGCCGGACGTGGCGGTCATCAACAACATCGAGTTCGACCACGCGGACATCTACGCCGACATCGACGAGGTCCGACTTGCGTTTCGACGGCTGGTCAACCTGGTGCCGCGACGAGGACTGACGCTCCTCGGTGTGGACAGTGCAGACGCGGCCGCGCTGGCGCCGCTCGCGCGGAGCCGCGTCCAGACATACGGGACCACAGAGGCAGCGGAGTGGCGTGCCGTGGAGATCACGTACGGACCACAGAGGCATGGAGGCGACGAGACGACGGAACCACCGAGACACGGAGACACCGAGACGACGAGACCACCGAGACACGGAGACACCGAGAC
>CAZJBN010000110.1:0-10323 GCA_964543955.1 uncultured Bifidobacteriaceae bacterium | reverse complement strand
ACGAGACCACCGAGACACGGAGACACCGAGACAACGAGACCACCGAGACACGGAGACACCGAGCAGGGTAGCGGCCCGACTTCGGCTACGACGGTCCCGACTGCCACGCATGTCCCGAGCGAGCCGCAGGTCCCGACTGAATCGCCGGAGTCGCAGTCGTCAACCTGTTTCCGGCTGCTGAGGCACGACCAGGACCTCGGCGTGTTCACGCTTCCCCTGCCTGGCGAGCACAACGTCAGGAACGCGGTGGCGGCCATTGCGATTGGTGTCGAGATGGGAATCCCTGTCGACACGCTTCGTGCGGGACTGCCGCAGTTCCTAGGCGTCAGGCGGCGGCTGGAGGTTGCCGGGACCCGGCGGGGTGTGACCGTGTACGACGACTTCGCGCACCACCCGACGGCCGTCGCCGAGACGTTGAAGGCCGTTCGCGGGATGGCGCCGGGCCGGCGCGTCTGGGCCATCTTCGAGCCGCGATCGGCCTCGTCGTGCCGGCGTGTCTTTCAGGCGGACTTCGCGCGGGCGCTGGCCGGCGCGGATGAGGTCGTGCTGGCGTCGGTCTTCCGGTCGTCGCTGCCCGAGGCCGAGCGGCTGTCGGAATCCGACGTCGTGCGAGATCTGGCCGCTGCCGGTGTGGCAGCGCGGCACCTTCCCACGGTGGACGCCATCGTCTCGGCGGTTGCCACCGAGGCGCGCGAGGGCGATCTCGTGGTCATCATGTCCAACGGCGGTTTCGACGGCATTCATCGCCGGCTGCTCGAGGCACTGTGATGGTGGTCAGGCTGGCCGGCGATTCGATGGTCATCGTGGAGATCTCGCCGACGATCGATCCCATCGTGAACGAGCGGGCCATCGAGCTGGGTGAGTGTCTGGCACAGCGCGAGCTGCAGGGCGTGCGCGACATCGTGCCCGGCTACTGCACGCTCGGCGTGCACTTCGATCCGCTCCGCACCGACCTTGCGGCCCTCGAGCGCGCGATCGCAGACGATGCGCATGCCGTGGAGCGGGTGGAGGTGCTGCCGCCACGGCCGGTCATGGAGATATCGGCAGTCTACGGCGGCGAGTCGGGGCCCGACCTGCAGGCCATTGCGGACATGAGCGGGCTCTCGCCGGACGACGTGGTCGCCATCCACTCGAGCGCCGTCTACCGCGTCTACATGCTCGGCTTCGTGCCCGGGTTCACCTACATGGGGCGGGTGGACGCACGGATTGCCGCTCCACGCCATCGCGTGCCGCGCGAGCGCGTGGCGGCCGGGTCCGTGGGCATTGCCGGCCAGCAGACGGGTGTGTACCCCATGGACACGCCCGGCGGCTGGCAGATCATCGCGCGGACGGGGTTGAAGATGTTCGACCCGGACCGGGAACCGGCCAGCCTGCTCGAGCCCGGCGACCTCGTGCGATTCGTGCCCGCATGAGCGCGCCCGCTTCGATTCGCGTGGTGAAGCCCGGTCTCCTGACGACCGTGCAGGACCTTGGCCGCTGGTCGCATCAGTCGGCGGGCGTTGCCGTGGCCGGTCCGATGGACGCCTTCTCGCATCGCCTGGCCAATCATCTCGTGGGGAACGCCCCTGAGGCGGCGACGCTCGAGACGACCCTGATCGGTCCCGTGCTCGAGATCGAGACCGACACGATGCTTGCAGTGACGGGAGCGGATTTCGACATGACGTGCGGCGGTCGATCGGTGCCGCTTGGCACGACTTTCCGTGCCGCGCGGGGCGACGTCCTGCGGTTCGGGCGCCGGCGTCTGGGCGCACGTGCGTACCTGGCGTTTGCCGGGGGAGGCGTTCTGTGCGAGCCCGTGCTCGGCAGCCGCGCCACGCACGTGGTCAGCCGGATGGGTGGCCACGAGGGCCGGGCGCTTGCCGCCGGGGATCGACTGCCGATTGCCGCAGCGGCCCTGTGCCCGCACAACCGGGTGCGAGGGCTGACGCTGCCGACGGCCGGGCGAGCCCGCCTGCGCGTCCTGCCTGGGCCGCAGGACGAGTGGTTCGGGCCCGACGCCTGGCACACGCTGACGAGCGTCAGCTTCCGCATCTCGCCGCGCTCCAACCGCATGGCGTATCGTCTCGAGGGCCCGCCGCTCATGCGGCTGCGGCACGACGAGCCGATCTCGGAGCCTGTCAACATCGGCGCCATCCAGGTGCCCTCGGCGGGCGAGCCCATCCTCCTCATGGCCGATCGCCAGACGGCCGGGGGTTATCCGAAGATCGGCCATATGATCGCCGCCGACCTGTGCGTGGCGGGCCAGCTCGCGCCAGGCGAGTTCATCGAGTTCGATCGCTGCACCTACCGCGAGGCGGTCGCGGCGCTCATCGCCCGCGAGCGTGAGCTGATGGCGCAGGTCTCCACGCGGGTGGCCCAGTCATGAGCCGAGACCCCATCGCGGGGCTCGACCGGTTCGCGGCCGCACTTGTCGCAAGGTTTGGCGACCGCGTGCGAAGGGACGTGGTGCTGGCACCATTCACGACGTTCAGGGTTGGCGGGCCGGCCGATGTCCTGCTCGAGACGCGAAGCTCGGAGGAGGTCGTCGAGGCCCTGCGCCTGTCCCGGGAGTCGGGCGTGCCGGTCCGCATGCTCGGCGGCGGTTCGAACGTGCTCGTCGACGATGCCGGTGTCCGCGGCCTCGTGATCCGCCCGCGGGGCGGTGACGTGACGCTCGTCGGGAATCGCGTGGCGCGTGCGGAGGCGTCGGTCACCATCAACGGGCTCGTGCGCTGGACGATCAATCGCGGATACGCCGGGCTCGAGGCGTTTGCCGGCACGCCAGGCACGGTTGGCGGCGCCATCTACGGCAACGTGCACTGGAAGCGTCTGAACATCGGCGATCTCGTGGACAGCGTGCGTGTGGTGCGCCCCGACGGCACGCTGCTGCAGGTGCCTGCCGACCGCATGGAGTTCGACTACGACGACAGCCGGCTGAAGCGGACGGGCGAGGTCGTGTTGTGGGCGGCCTTTCGCATCCTGCCCGGCGCCGATCCGGAGGCGCTGCGCGCGACGGCACGCGCGTCGCTCGCGTTTCGCAAGCAGACGCAGCCTCTCCAGTCGCCGAGTGCGGGGTGCATCTTCATGAACCCGGATCCATCGCGGGACGCGGTGCCCGCCGGTATTCCGCCATCGGCCGGCGCACTCGTCGACCGCGCGGGACTCAAGGGCGCAAGGCACGGGGGTGCGCACGTCTCGACGACACACGCCAACTTCATCGTGAACGACGGCACCGCCACCGCGGCCGACATCGCGGCGCTCATCGATCGCTGTGCGAGTACCGTCCGCGAGCGCTTCGGTGTGCACCTGCGAGAAGAGATCGTTCGTCTATGAGTCCCCGGTATTCAGGTCGGGCATCCTCGCGGTGCCCGGCACGCAGCAGTGTCGCCGCTGCCACCGTGCACTCTTTGAACTTCGAACTCTGAACTGTGAACTCTGCACTTTGGACTTTGAACTGAGACCCACCTCATGTCCACTCTGGTGATTCACGGAGGCCGGCCGCTTGGCGGCCGGGTCGACGTCGAAGGCAACAAGAATGCCGCCCTGCCGCTCATGGCGGCCTGTCTGCTGACCGACGAGCCCTGCCTGTTCGACAACGTGCCGCGCATTGCCGACGTCGAGGTGATGGCGCGTCTGCTGCTCGATCTTGGCGCGGAGGTGGACGGCATCGGCAGCTCGGCGCTTCGCATCCAGTGCGCCGGGATCAGGAGCGACGAGCCCGACCGGACGCTCGTCGGCCGCCTGCGGGGGTCGGTGCTGCTCCTCGGCCCGCTGCTGGCACGGCGCGGACGTGCGCATGTGGCGCCGCCTGGCGGCGACTTCCCGGCACGCCGCAGCATCCGCACGCACCTGGCGGCGCTCACGGCCATGGGGGCGCGCGTGCTTCCTGACGCCGGGCATCTCCTGGAGGCGCCCGACGGCCTCCATCCTGCGTCCATCTACCTCGACGAAGCGTCGGTGACCGGAACTGAAACGGCGCTGCTGGCCGCCGCGGCCGCACCCGGCGTCTCGGAGATCCGTCACGCCGCCTGCGAGCCGCACGTCGTGGAGCTCTGCGAGTTCCTGCGCCGGATGGGTGTGGGCATTACCGGAGAGGGCACGCACACGATCCGCGTGGAGGGCGGGTCCCGGTTGTCTGGCGCGCAGAAGACGCTGGACGGGGACTACATCGAGGCGGGAAGCTGGGCGGTCGTCGGCGCCATCACCGGCGGCGAAGTGGAGATTGGCGGCACGCGGCCGGTGGACATGGAGGTGGTGGCCAGCGTTCTGAGGAAGATGGATGTCGAGTGTACTCAGGAGGCCGACGTGTTCCGCGTACGCCGGACCAGGCTGGTGGGCGCCGGCCGCATCACGACCGGGTTGTGGCCTGGCTTTCCGAGCGACCTGGTCAGCCTCGTCACCGTGCTGGCCACGCAGGCCGAAGGCGCCACGCTCGTGCACGACTGGATGTACGAGCTGCGCCTCTTCGCGCTCGAACAGATGAGCGGGATGGGCGCGGATCTCTTCCTGTGCGATCCCCACCGGATCATCGTCACGGGCCCGTGCAATCTCCGCGGCAAGACGCTGGACAGCCGTGACATCCGATCGGGGATGGCGTTGATTGCCGCCGCGCTGGCGGCGGAAGGAGAGAGTCGGGTGGAGCCGCTCGAGACCGTTGAACGAGGCTACAGCCGGCTGATCGAGAGGCTGCAGGCGCTGGGGGCTGACGTGAGCCGGCTCTAGCCCGGCGGATCCTCGGCCACCTTCAATGCGGTGGAGGTGGCGGCGGCTTGATCGGCTTCGCCGGTCCTGTCGGCGGCGGAACCGCCGGCGCCAGCCCAGGCTGCGGCACTGCTGGCTCGCCATCCTGATTGCCAACGGGCGGGCGGGCCGGCGGATTGGCCTGCTGCGGGACCGGAAGGGGAAGCGGCGGTTCCGGCGCGCCGGCCGTCGATCCATCGCGCCCCATGCGGAACGGGGCCAGATCGGCTTCCGTGAGATCGAGGACGCGCACGATGCGGGGCGTGAGCGTGAGGATGATATCCGTCTCCGTCGTTTCCTTGTGGTTGTAGGCGAAGAGCCGCCCGATGACGGGGATGTCGACGAGCCCGGGCACGCCGGCAAACGTCCGGCGCTCTTCGTCCCGGATGAGGCCGGCCAGCATGTTCGTCTCGCCGTCCCTCAGGCGAATCACCGTCTGGATGGACCGGTTGCCGAATGTCGGCAGCCCGCCGAACCCCACGCCCGAAATGCTGCTCAGCTCCACCCTCACCGCCAGCGTCACCGCATCGTCGTGGTGCGTGCGCGGCGTGATGTCGATGCCGACGCCGATGTTCTCGTAGTTGAACGACACGATGGGCTGGGTCTGGACGCCGCCGGCCGCAATGGGCGAGAAGGTCGTGACCGGCACGGGCACGCGCTCGCCGAACCGGGCCTGCGCGGGCTGGCCCTCCGAGGTGCGCAGCTGTGGATTGGCCAGCACGCGCGTCGCCGCGTCGTTCTTGAGCAGGCGGTAGTAGAGGGCAGGGAGGTTCGTCAGCAGCACGTCGGCAGACGTGAGCCGCGTGAGATCCCGCAGCGTCAGGCCTTCGCGGTTGATGTCCGCCTGGCCGTCGATGCCCGTCGGCGTCCCCGTCGCGGAGGGTGACGCCAGCTGCAAGCCGAACTCCTGAAGATACGAGCGGTTGACCTCCAGCAGCTCGACGTCGATGATGACCTCGGGCCGTGCCTTGTCGAGCGACGCGATGATCCGGCCGGCGGCCTCCACGCGCTCCGGCGTGTCCTTGATGGTGATGGCATTGGTGGCCGCGAGCGCCGCAATGCGCCGCGCGTCCACGACAATACGGAGGATGTCGACGGTTTCCTTGAGCTCGGCGTTGCTCAGGTAGAACGTGCGGACGATCTCGTCCTCGTACTCCCGGCGCTTGGCCTGGGTGTCGGGGACGATCGTCACCGTCCGCGGCGTCGTGACCTTCCAGAAGGTTCGGGTTGCCGAGGTCAGCGACGTGAGCGCCTCGTCGAGCCCGGTCTTCCGCAGGTCGATCGAGACGGGCTGATCCCGATAGGTGGGATCGAACACGACGTTGACGTCCGCGAACTTGCCGATGGCCGAAAAGACGTCCCGGGCGTTCGCGTCTCGGAAGACGAGCGAGTCGGGCAGCGTGACATCCGCGGGCAGGTCGCGCCCCGGCAGGGGAGCGACGCGGCTCTCGTCGATGAGCGCCTCGAGGCGCGTCTTGCCGTCCTCACGGATGGCGATCTGCGTCCGGAGCTGCGTGCGAGTGGCGCTCAGCTCGTCCCTGACGTCGCCATCCGACGGGTTCAGCTCCGATGCGATCTGGTACTCGATGAGCGCTTCCTCGAGTTTGCCCGTCGCCGCGTAGCGGCGTGCGCGGGTCACGTGATCCTGTGCCGCGCGGAGTCGGGCGCGCTCGAGCCCGTTCCGGGCGTCCCTGTTGTCGGGCTGCTCCCGGAGGACGCGGTTGTACTCCGCGACGGCCGTGTCGTAGTCCTGTCGGGCTTCGGCGTCCCGGGCGCTCGAGAGTCCACGGGCCGTGGCGCAGGCGAGCGTCAGCACGGCGACGCCGACCAGCGCGGCCAGGCGAAGGACGCGCCTACCGGGGAGTGCGGGCACCATTGGTGATGACATCGACACCGCGAGGGACACGGAACTCGAACGTCTTATCGGTCAATCCACGGTTTTCCTTCAGATTGCTGAAGGTGAACGCGGACCGCCCGCCCTGCTGGTCCACCGCCACCAGATAGCGGATCTGCAGGGTGTCGGGATGGACGCCAATGCCGACCCACTCGTACTCGCCATCGGCCTTCTTCGGCACGAGCTTCAGTTGCAGCAGGCCCTCGGGCGCACCGGGGAGATCCGTGAAGCTGGCCGTGAAGTCCCGCGCCAGGTCGGCCTGTCCGGCCAGGAAGAGCGCAGGCGTCGTGGCCTCGCCAGGCCCAGGCACCGGGCTCACGATGACCTGCCTGTCCGCCACCATGTAGCTGTAGATGCGCACGCCGTCCGAGACAAACTCCTTGTGCTCGGGCTCGAGGTAGACCCACTTCATCCGCCCCGGCCGCTTGACGGCCATTGTCCCGCTTTCGGTCGTGCGGGTGCGGAGGATGCCTCCCTCGTAGGTCTGCGTGAAGTCGCCCTCGAAGTCGCGGATGCCGCTGTAATGGGCCTGGACCCTGGCGGCCAGCGCCGCAGCGGCATCCGCAGATTGCGCTGCCCCTGCCGCCGGGAGGGCCATGATGGCCGCAAGGATGAGGTGGGTAGGCCGCACGCTGTCTCCACCATAGCAGAACGGGGCGGACAGGGCTGCTCAGGGTGCCCGGGTGCACAGGTGCCCATGGTGCGCGGGTGCTCGAGGTGCCCGGGGTGCCCGGGGTGCACAGGTGCTCGTGTGCTCAAGTGCTCGGGGCCTGCCTCGCCGTAGCTCTCCAGCCAAGCACGGGCGAGCGGAGGCGGGTGCTCAGGGCCTGCCTCGCCGTAGCTCGCCAGACAGGACAGGCGAGCGAAGGCGGGTGGGCCGAAAACAGGCGAGACTAAGGCATGCGGCGAGGTTTGATGCTGTGCGTGCTGGCGGCGAGCTGGTGCGGCGCCGTGGGTCTGGCTGGCGCGCGTCCGGACCTCGGGGAGGCCGCGAATCCTCGTGCTTCGAGCCTTCGTGGACGCCTCCATATCGCCGACGACTGCTTCCGCGACGACACGGGATGCGTCAATCCGATCTACGCGCATGCGGGCGATCTGTTTTCGGTCTACGTGCGCGACAGCGCGCGGGCGGTCGTGGAGCTCGACGCGGTTGCCGCGGCGGGCTATCACGGCCTGCGCGTGTGGTCGACGCTCGGCTGCGAGGGCGGGCGGTGCGAGGACGCCTCCGGCTTCTGGTACGGGCGTGAAGTCGGGCCCCGCATAACGCCGGACTACTGGGACCAGGTCGAGCGCTTCTTCCGCGACGTCCACGTTCGTGGCCTGCGGCTCGTGTGGAGTCAGGGCGACATTGGCGCGCTCCAGCCGCGCCACGAGTCGATGGCGCGCTTCGCGCAGATCGACAATGCGGTCGGCGGTGTCATCGACTGGATCGACTGCGGGAACGAGGCCTACGCCACCGGCGAGCCGGATCCGCAGCGCCTAGCCGAATGCGTCCGCGCCTACCAGGCGGCGGGCGGCCGTGCGCTCAAGACGCTGACCGACGCGCCGGTCCACGTCTCCGGGGACCCGACCGTGACCCTCGATACCTACGCGCTCGACCCCGCCGACGCCTTCGACGTCCACAGCTATCGCGGCGGGCACTCGTGGGACAAGCGGCGTCATGCGTGGGGCTACACCTACGAGCATGCGCCGCGCCTGCCGTTCGGACTGAGCTCGGAGCCGCCGGGCAGCGGGCAGAAGGCGAGCGTGACCGAGAACCAGCACGAACTGGACGACGAGGCGGTAGCGCTCATCGCGCTCGGGTCGATCCTCGGGCGCCAGGCGCACGTGTGGTTCAGCGGAGAGGGCGTCATGATCGATCGCGGCCTGTCGGTCGAAGCGGGATTCCTCTCGACCCCGCGTGCCGTGAAGCTCCTGCCGCGGGACGTGATGACCTACGGCACGTCGCACCACTCGGGCGAGACCTGGGCCTCCAGGCGCGTGCTCGAAGCGCTCGGGCAGGTTCGCGTCGATGGGCGGCAGTCGGGCGACGGGCGCTTCGCGTACACGATCGACGGCCCGCCGGGGAAGTACACGCTGCGCGTGGCGCGCGGGTTTGCCGGTCAGCTCTGCGATCCGGGGACTGGGAGTTGCGAGGACGTGTCGCGGAAGGCCGGCGAGTCCCTGGAGGTGGAGTTCATGCGCGGGCGGTTGTTCATGGGACGCGCGATGTAGGAGCGCCGGGGCTTCAGTTCGAGGGTCCGCTCGTCGCGCCTGCTGGAGAGGTCCCTACCCTTGACGGCGACCGCGGACGATGGGACTCTGTCTATATGACGCAGGCCGCCAGGAAGTTCCTTGAAGAGTTTGACGCGCTGCACGAAGAGGAACAGGCGGAGGTCTTCACTGAATTATTGCGACGTGTGGCGTTGTCGCCGCATGACCTGCCGGATTCTGACGACCTGGCGGTGGTCGCCGATGAGATCTTCGTGGAACTCGACCGGCGCGAGCGGTCGCAATGAAGGCGCCGCAGCGGGGCGAGGTCTGGCTGGTGGACCTCGGCCTGGCCGCGAA
The DNA here is from genome assembly GCA_964543955.1 of uncultured Bifidobacteriaceae bacterium. Classification (GTDB taxonomy): domain Bacteria; phylum Acidobacteriota; class Vicinamibacteria; order Vicinamibacterales; family UBA2999; genus VFZN01. The sequence continues at coordinate 1,160 of CAZJBN010000110.1, read as the reverse complement.
GGTTCGCCCCGGTCTCGTCATGAGCATCCCCGCCGACGACACCGATCGGGCGCTCGTGACGATTGTTCCTCATACCACCAGCGGGCGCGGCTCCCGATTCGAAGCAGTTGTCTCGGTGCCGTTCCTGCGGGCCGGCGTTTTCGATGCGCAGAACCTCTTGACGATTCCTCACGCCAAGTTGATTCGGAGTCTCGGCAAGCTGGCACCGGCTCAGTTGGCCGGCGTGGAGCGTGCGGCGGCACTGTGGCTTGGCCTGGCCCTCGAGCCGATAGGCGAGGAGTTGAAGTGAAGGACGAGCGTTTCAGGAACTGACAACGGCGTTCGACAGGCGGGCCGGACTCGCCGCGGGACAAAGAAACGTGGGACCGGACGGGCGCATGCAGGCCCGAGGACGTGAAAGCGGTCCGCCTCCGGCTGAAGCCAAGCTAGGGCGGACCGCTTCGCATTGATTTGGGGAGCGAAGGCTGGTGGACGGCAGGAGGCTCGAACTCCCGACCTCCGCGTTGCGAACGCGGCGCTCTCCCAACTGAGCTAGCCGCCCACGTGACAGACTTCTGATGTTACACCAACTCCAGCGCCCTTCGCCAAGGCCCAGGCCGTCGCGTGCGTTCAGACAGTGCGCCGGACACCGCGCTCGTCCGTCGTCTCCTCCCCGACGAAATACATCGGCCGCCCCTTCGCCTCCGTCGCCGACCGTCCGAGATACGCCCCGACGATGCCGAGATTGAGGAGCACGAGGCCGCCCATGCCGATCACCGCGCAGACGACGATCGAGACGCCCGAGACCGGCAGGTCGGCAAATGCCCGGATGCCGAGCACCACGCCCCACAGAAGCGCAGCGATGGCCAGCAGTCCGCCGAGCAGGCCCGAGACGAGCAGTGGAATCTGCGAGTAGCCGACGACGACGCCCGCCGCCATCCGTGCGGAGCGTGCCAGCGTGTAGGTGCTGCGCCCGTGCCGCCGGGGACGGTGCCGGACGTCCACGTAGGCCGTCCTGACGCCCATGAGCGCCATGATCGCGTTCACGTTGCGTCCCCGCTCCCGGTGATCGCGGAAGTACTCCACCGCGCGCCGCGTGAGCAGCCGGAAGTTGCCGACGCGGTAGTCGTAATCCACGTGGAAGAGCACGGAGATGAACGCGTAGAACACGCGCGCCAGCA
>CAZJBN010000109.1:0-16418 GCA_964543955.1 uncultured Bifidobacteriaceae bacterium | reverse complement strand
GGGTGCACGGGTGCCCGGGGTGCACGGGTGCCCGGGGTGCACGGGTGCCCGGGGTGCACGGGTGCACGGGGTGCACGGGTGCACGGGTGCCCGGGGTGCACGGGTGCACGGGTGCCCGGGGTGCACGGGTGCCCGGGGTGCACTGGTGCACAGGTGCCTGCCGCACCGTAATGTCTTGTAACTTTGAACTGTGAAACTTTGAACTGTCCCTCTGACTAGCGATCGGTCAGGCGGAGCGACTGGCCGACACGGTCGAAGGCCGCCGCGTAGTTCTGCGCCTCGTTCTCCGGCACCACCGTGAGGTAATAGAACAGGTTGCCGTCGGCGAGCAGCGTCGTGTACAGCCCGACGCGTTCGTTGCCGCCGAGGACCGATCGGCCGACGAGGGGCGTGCCGATGGCCGTGCGGTTCGACAGCCGGACCTGGCGCTGGCTTCCGCCGGCGCGCATGCCTTCGTTGCCCTGGACGAACGAGTTCACCAGCGCGTTGGTGGCTTCCTGCAGATTGCGCGAGGCCGCGCGCGTCACGCCGAGCTCGACGCCGTGCGTCAGCACGCGCGTGCCACGGACGTCTCCATAGGCGTTCTGCGGCACGAACTTCACGGCGTTGTTGGACGACACCGCGACCCAGTTCGAGGGCACGCTCACCTGGAAGAGTTGTCCGCCCCGCTGTGTGCGGTACTGCGTGGAGGGCGGGGGCACCGGCTGGCCGACGGTGCCCACCGAGGCCGTTGATTCGCCGGCGGTTCCGCCGCGCCCGCTGTCGGACATCGATCGGGCGGCCGGCAGGGACCCGAAGCGGCTCTTGGCCTGCTCGAACGCACGGTCGTCGTTGCGAGGGTTGACCGACAGCGACTCGGCCTCGCGCGCGATGTACTGAGAGCGATTGCCCGGATCCGGGTGGCTGCTGAGCCACTGCGGCGGCGTGTTGCCCCTGGCTTCGGCCTGGATCGTCTCGAACATCCGTGCCAGATCGCGCGGGTCGTATCCCGCGCGCGCCATGATCTGGGCACCAAGCAGGTCAGCCTGCTTCTCGTACTCACGGCTGTACTTGAGCAGCCACGTACCCAACCCGAACTGGGAACCTTGCGAAATCGCCTGTCCCCAGCCGCCGCCGACGACCGCACCGGCAATGGCGCCGGCCAGAGCGCCGAGCTGGAAGCCCTGGGCCTTTGTCGCGTTCGCGGTGCCGTGACGAAGCAGCACGTGGCTGAGCTCGTGCGCCATCACGCCGGCGACCTCGCCCTCGCTCGAAGCCGCCTCGAACATGCCGCGATTGACGAACATCGGACCGCCCGGCAGCGCGAACGCGTTGATCTCCTTCAGGTTGACCGGCGTGAAGGAGTACTCGAAGGCCGCGTGATTGAGCTCGGCGGGCGCGTGCTCCACCAGCCGGCGGCCGAGCCGCTGCAGGTAGTCGTTGATCTGCGCGTCTTCGATGACGGGGTACTCCCGCCTCACCTCGGCCGCGGCTTCACGGCCCAGCTGCACGTCCTGCTCGGGCGTGTACTTGTTCTTCGGTGGTGTGATCTTCGTCTGGGCTGTCACCGTCAGAGCGCACACGGTGAGGACACCAATCACGCTCGCAGTGATCAGTCGCCGGTTCGCGAATGCCAGTGTCCGTCGACTCATGACCATGCTCCCTGCGAAAATTGTACCGCGGCCACTGCGCCGAGTGACGGCCCGCACGCCGGATCAGAAGGTCTTCCTCGCCACCCACTCCCTGAAGAGCGAGTCGTTCACCGTGTAGGTGGCGTTCTCTTTCAGGACGACGTCCTGCTTGACGAGCGCCCCCAGCGACGACTGCACGGTAGAGGCGACCGGCAGCCGGTGTCGCGCGCGGACGTCGGCCGAGAGCAGTTCGCGGCCCTGTTCGAGCACGAGCGCGCGCAGCACGGCCCGCTGCGCCAGCGTCAGCCGCTGCCACGCCTCCTCGAACACGGTGTCGTGCTCGCCGAGCAGGCGGGTCAGCGTCACGTGCAGGTCGTCGACCGTTGCCACCTTCCTCCCGGCCGCCTTCGCATCGTCCCAGGTCTCGTGGGCGAGGCGCTGCACGTCGTAGGGCACGTTGGCGGCCAGGTCCACGATGGCCGCACCAAGGCCATCTTCGGCGCGGAGGCCGCTGGCGGCAAAGCGCCGCTCGATGAAGTCCGCGAAGACCTCCTCGTCGATCTTGTCCAGCCGGATGACCGGTCCGGCCTTGTAGAACGGGCGCCTGGGCGTGAGCATCTGCTCCATCAGCGACGGCTCGGAGCCGGCGAACACGTAGCCGACATCGCGCTGTACCTGGACCGCGGCCCGCAGGGCGTGCTCGACCGAGCCGCCGTTGAAGGCGGCCACGGCCTGGAACTCGTCGAGCGCGATGGCGAGGGGCTGACCCCGGGCTTCGGCAATGCGCGCCGGCAGGGCGAAGACTTCCGCCGCCAGCCGTGCCGTGTCGCGCGGCGTCTGGACGGCGGGGAAGGCGACCGCGAACCGGGGTTCGCCGGACGGCCTGGTGTCGAAGCGCAGCTCGGGCCTGAGGGCGCCCAGGATCTCCGTCGCCCAGCGGCGCAGCCGCCCCGCCGGGGTGTCGGCGCTGACGAGCGCACGGGCGTAGGCTTCGAGAAACGAGACGTACGAGCTCGATGCGGCCACGGTCACCTCGACCGTGAGGATGCGCTTGCGGGCCAGGCCGCGCATGACGTCGCGGATGAGCGACGACTTGCCGTACCGGCGCGGGGAGATGAGAAAGACCTTCTGGCCCGCGGCCAGGTCCCTCGCCAGGTGCGCGCGTTCGGCCTCGCGGTCCGCGAAGGCGCCGGCCGTGACGATCTCGCCGTAGATGAACGGGTTGCCTTCCGCCATTACGGCATTATACGTAATGATTACCTCAAATTACGTAATGACGGCGCGGCGGGGCACGACAGGGCCGTGTCGGCCTCCGACCGCCTCACCGGCCGTCGTCGCGCGCGCATCGGCCCGCGCCCGTGCGACTCACCTGACGCGCAGAATCAGTTTGCCGGTGGTCGATCGGCTCTCGAGATCGCGATGGGCCCGTGCGGCGTCTGCGAGTGCGTAGGTCCCGGAGATCGACACCTGGAGGGCGCCCGAGGCAAGCAGGGCCATCACCTCGCCGACGCGCCATCGGAGCTCGTCGGGCGGATTCAGGTAGTAGCCGAGGCTCGGCCTTGTCAGGTAGAGCGATCCAAGAGCGTTGAGCGTGTTGGGGTCGAACGGCGGGACCGGTCCGCTGGACTGGCCGAAGAGCACCATCATGCCGCGCGGCTTCAGCACCCGCAGGCTCTTGTCGAAGGTCGTGCGTCCCACCGAGTCGTACACGACGTCGACGCCGCGCCCCTCGGTCAGGCGCTTCACCTCGGCCTCGAAGTCCTGCTCCGTGTACACGATCGCCGCGTCGGCGCCCATCGCGCGGACCCGCTCGGCCTTCGCCTCCGTGGAGACGGTCCCGAACACGCGTGCACCGCGAGCCTTTGCCATCTGCACCACGAGGCTGCCCGCGCCGCCAGCCGCCGCGTGCACGAGGCACGCGTGCCGCGGCTCCACGGCAAAGGTGGACCGCGTGAGATAGTGCGCGGTCGTTCCCTGCAGCATCACCGCCGCCGCCAGGTCGAAGCCCACACTGTCGGGAATCTTCACGACGTTCACGGCCGGGACGACGGCGTACTCGGCGTAGGTGCCGCGCACCATGGTGTACGCCACGCGATCGCCCGGCGAGAGATCCGTGACCCCTTCGCCGACCCGCTCGACGACGCCTGCCGCTTCGTTGCCGAGGGTGACGGGGCGGTCCGCCTTGTAGAGCCCGGACCGGAAGTAGATGTCGATGAAGTTCACGCCGCTGACGTGGATGGCCACCAGCACGTGGCCGGCCGGCGGTACAGGCACCGGGACGTCCACGAGCATCATGCGGTCCGGCCCGCCCGGCTCGTGCACCTGAGTCTGTTTCACGAAAGGAATTCTAAGGCACGACGGTTCACGGCACGGAGGATGGAATTGTGTGTATCCTGCAGGCATGAAGTTCATGCTGATCGTGGCGATGGCGGCCGTTTCCGCGGCCCTGACGGGGCAGGAGCGTGAGGTCCCGAGAGACTCGATGCGGATCACCGTGCCGGGCTGCGCCAGCGGCAGGGTGTTCGTTGCCGGGCCGCGTGCCGAGCACGAGCCGGGCCGATCGGATGTCCCACCGGGGAAGCGCTTCAGGTTGCAGGGGAGCAGGGAAGTGCTGGACGAGATCCGCAAGCGGGAGGGATCCATGGTTCAGCTGACGGGGCTCGTTCGCAAGTCGGACATGACCGCACCGGGTGCCTCGGTCGGAGGCGTCCGCATCAGCCCCACGCCGACGCCAGGCTCGAGCAGCCCCGGCAGGAATTCGACGTTCGACGAGACCGTCTTCGACGTCGAGTCGTGGCAGCCGCGGCCGGAGAGCTGTCCCGCGCGCTGAGCGGCGCGTCGGGCCGACGGAACACCGAGAAGCCGGGTCCGACTGGCGCCCACATGGTGCAGCGATGACGGCTCCCCACCGGCCCGATTCCGCGGCGCTCGACAGGCGGCGGCTCACGGCCGAGCATGCGGTCGCGCGGGCGCTCATCGAGGCCGCGACGATCGACGACGCCGCACCGAAGATCCTCGAAGCGCTGTGCGTGGCGCTCGACTGGGAGCACGGCGCCATCTGGGTCGTGGACCACGCGATCGAGCGGCTCCGCTGCTCGACGATCTGGAACCCGCCGGCGCTCGCGTTCCCCGCATTCGACCAGGTCAGCCTCTCGTCGACCTTTGCCTGCGGCATCGGCCTGCCGGGGCGCGTGTGGGCCAGCGGTGAGCCCGCCTGGATTCCCGACGTCGCCCGCGACGCGAACTTCCCGCGGGCCGAGGTCGCCGCGCGCGAAGGCCTGCACGCGGCGCTCGGCTTCCCCATCCTGCTTCGCGGCGAGGTGCGAAGCGTCATGGAGTTCTTCAGCCGGGAGATACGCGAACCCGACCACGACCTGATCGCCATGCTGACCGCCGTCGGCAGCCAGATTGGCATGTTCATCGATCGCCGCCGCGCGCTCGACGAGCTCGACCGGTTCTTCGCCCTCTCCCAGGACCTGCTGTGCGTGGCGGGTTTCGATGGCGTGTTCAGGCGCGTCAACCCCGCGTGGCGCAAGCAGCTCGGCTACGCAGACGATGAGCTGCTCTCCCGGCCCTTCCTCGACTTCGTCCACCCCGACGATCGCGCGGCCACGATGGCCGAGATGGAGAAGGGCCGCGAGGGCCAGTCGGTCGTCTACTTCGAGAATCGCTATCGCCACAAGGATGGCACCATCCGCTGGCTGCTCTGGGCCGCGACACCGCTGCTCTCGGAACAGGTGGTCTATGCCGCGGCACGCGACATCACGGAGCGCAAGGCCGCCGAACAGACGATGACGGAGCTCGTACAGGAGCTGGCGATCGCCAAGCGGCGGGCCGAAGAAGCGGCTCAGACCAAGAGCGCCTTTCTCGCCAACATGAGCCACGAGGTCCGCACGCCGCTGAACGCCATTCTCGGCATGACCGCGCTCGCGATGCAGACGAAGCTCTCCGTCGAGCAGCGGGACTACCTCTCGACGGTCGCGGCCTCCGCTGAATCGCTTCTCGCCATCGTCAACGACATCCTCGACTTCTCGAAGATCGAGGCGCGCCGGCTGGACCTCGAGCGCCAGGACTTCGATCCGCGCGAGACGATCGAGGACGCCACGCGGCTCCTCGCGCTGCGGGCGTCGGACAAGGGGCTCGAGATTGCCTGCGAGGTCGCCCCCGACGTGCCTGCCGTCCTCGTGGGCGACGCGGGCCGTCTGCGCCAGGTCATCCTCAACGTCCTCGGCAACGCCGTCAAGTTCACGTCCAGGGGCGAAGTGCTGGTCCGGGTGGCTGCCGAGCCGCGCGACGACACGTCCGTGCGCCTCCTCTTCGAGGTGCGAGACACGGGCGTCGGCATCCCGGAAGCCAAGCTGCCTCACATCTTCAACGAGTTCATGCAGGCCGACAGCTCGACCACCCGGCGCTACGGCGGCACCGGCCTTGGCCTGGCCATCGCACGCCGGCTCGTGGAACTGATGGGCGGCCATATCTGGGCCGAGAGTCGCGAGGGTCAGGGAAGCGTCTTCCGCTTCACGGCCGACTTCGCGATACCGACGGCGGTCCCGCCCGTGCGGGAGGCACACGACATCCGCGGGCTCGAGGGGCTGCGCGTGCTGGTGGTCGACGACAATGCCACCAACCGGCGCATCCTCGAGCAGGTGCTGCGCAACTGGCGCATGGTGGCCATCACGGCGATCGACGCGGCCTCGGCAATGACCGCGCTCAGGAGCGCCGACCTCTCCGGCACGCGCATCGATGTGGTCGTCACCGACGGGCAGATGCCGGACGTGGATGGCTTCACACTCGCGCGGCAGATCAAGAAGGACCGGCGGCTCGGGACCACGCCGGTCGTCATGCTGACCTCGATGGGCCGTCCCGAAGACGCGGATCGATGCCGCAGGATGGGACTGGATGCCTACCTGACCAAGCCGGTCAAACAGTCGGACCTGCTCGACGCGCTCGTCACCATCTTCGGCGTGTCGACGCGCCGCCCGCGCGCTGCCGGAAAGAAGGCGACCGCGCGCGGCCAACCGGCCCGACGGCTTCGCATCCTGGTCGCCGAGGACAACGCCGTGAACAGCAAACTGGTCGTCACGCTCCTGTCCAAGCGCGGACATGCCGTCACTGCCGTCGGCGATGGCCGCGAGGCCGTGCAGGCCATCGAGACGGTCGACGAACCGTTCGATGTCGTGGTCATGGACGTGCAGATGCCCGAGATGAGCGGGTTCGAGGCCGCGTCGGCCATTCGACAGAGCGAGCAGGGAACCGGTCGCCACCTGCCCATCGTGGCCCTGACCGCGCACGCGATGGACGGCGACCGCGAACGGGGGCTCGCATCGGGAATGGATGGCTACCTGACCAAGCCCATCGACGTGGACCAGCTCGTGACCACCGTCGAGACGTTCGGCGACGGTGCCGCACCCGTGCCTGCTCGCGACGCCGGCAGCGACACGCGCCCGACCCTGGTGGTGCTCGACGAAGCCGCCGCGCTCGCCTGCACCGGCGGCGACCGCCGCCTGCTGAAGGAGATCGTCACGCTCTTCCGCAAGGACTGTCCCGCATCGCTCGCGCGGATCGACGCGGCGATCGAGGGCGGCGATGCCGAGACGTTGCGGATGACGGCGCACGCGCTCAAGGGAGCGTTGGCGAACGTCGGTGCGTCCGCCGCGCGGGAGGCCGCCGCGGACCTCGAAGCTCTCGCGCGCACGGCAGTGCTCGACAAGGCGCCAGCCGCGCGGGAGCGTCTCCACCGCGAGATCCGACTCCTCGACGCCGCGTTCGCGGATGCCGGACTGGCGTCATCGCGAGTGTCGAAACCGACGTCTGCCCGACGCCAGGCGGCATCTGGAAAGGGGCGTGGCTGATGGGCGCCAGGATCCTCGTCGTGGACGACGATCGCACGACGAGTCACGTGCTGCAGAGCATCCTCGCCAGGGACGGTTTTGCGGCGGAGGTCGCACAGGACGGCATCGAGGCACTCGAGACGCTTCGCCGCCGGCGCTTCGATCTGCTGCTGCTGGATGTCTGGATGCCGCGCATGAACGGTCTCGAGCTGCTCGCGCGGCTGCGCCCGCGCAAGCGCCGCCCGCGCGTCATCGTCATGACCTCGGACGATGCACCAGAGACGCTGCTGAAGGCGGTCAGGGGACAGGCGGAGCGCTACGTGCACAAGCCCGTGACCGCGTCAGCCCTGCTCGAGGTGGTGCGTGACGCGCTCGCCGCGCCGCCGGCGCTGCCGATCGAGGTCATCTCGGCACGGCCGGAGTGGGTGGAGATGGTCGTGCCCTGCACCCGCGAGGCGGCCGACCGCATCCAGGACGTCATCGCGCGCCTCGACACGAGCCTGCCGCCGGACCTGCGTGATTCGATCGGCTACGCTTTTCGCGAGCTGCTGATGAACGCGATCGAGTGGGGCGGCCGGCTCGATCCGAAGCGCACGGTGCGCATCGCCAGCCTGAGGACGCGCCGGATGATCCTCTACCGCATTGCCGATCCCGGTCCGGGCTTCGACATCGACAACCTGCCGCACTCGGCCATCGGGCAGCCGCCGGACAATCCCATCGCCCACATGGACGTGCGCGAAGCCCGGGGCATCAGGCCGGGCGGCTTCGGCCTGCTCACCGTCCGCGCGAGCGTGGACGAGCTGATCTACAACGAGCAGAGGAATGAAGTGGTGTTCGTCAAGTACCTGGAGAAAGATGGGGAATCTGGTGATGTGGTGAGCTGATGATCAACCGATCGATCAGAAGATCACCAGCTCGCCACCTGGATCACCACATCACCAGATAGCCCGGATCACCATATTCCCGGCTCATCGTCCCAGTCGCACCATGAGGGCCGGGCCAGCCAGTCCTGCCCGATGTCGCCAATCGGCGCGCCCGGCGGGGCCGGCGCCACCGGCATCACCTCGACGCCGTCGGCCATCGGCCGCTCCAGGAAGCGCTTGATGTCGGCGGCCAGCAACGTGTGCTGGGCGATATCGGCTTCGTTCTTGGTGCCGTTGTCGCGGATGCGGTCCGCCAGCCGCTGCAGCTTGAGCGACGCGATCGCACGCACCTCGCCGTTTGGTGCGGACGTTGCCAGCCACTGCAGCCGATCCACCAGCACGCGCTCCTCCGCGCGGCGAACCGCCGCTTCGTAGGGCGACGCGGTGGCGGCGTCGAACGTGGCCTGCACCAGGCGATCGATCACTTCGCCAAGGCCTGGCAGTGACGGATCCACGGCGTTCTGCGCGACGAGGCGGGCCGCACGGTTGGCCTGCAGGATGAACCCGATGGTCACATCCGCCGCGATGGCGCCCGGGTTGATCGGATCGAAGCCTTCACCGGTCGTTCGCGGGAAGAGCTCGCGGTGGATTCCGTAGCCCGGCGGGCGCGGCGGAATGGCATCGAGGATCGGCTTCGGAATGGTCAGCTCCGACGGCTTCAGCGTGGCGGCCAGCGCCTCCAGGGCCTTCCGCTGGTTGGCCCCGGTCTCCCACGTCACCGGCGTCCGCTCGTCGCCCCGCATCGCGTAGATGAAGTCCTGGCCGCCCAGCATGGACGAGGTTCCTTCGACGGCGTAGCGGTGGTACATGAAGATCGGCACGAGCGGCTCCTCGATGGTCGCCATCGGCGCACCGGTCCGGATGGTCCGCTCGCCCATGCGATCGAGGGCCAGGCGCCGGACCCGCATGAGGCGCGCGAGCTCGTCGGCCTGGTTGACCCCGTTCGACCACTGCTCGGCGCGCGGGTGGATGTTCATGTCCTGGTTGGTGAAGTAGCGCAGGTCCTGGGCCCATGCGTTGTCCAGAATCGTCGTCAGCGCTGCCGCCTCGTCGGCGCTCGGCTCGAGCACGCGATAGCCGTAGTTGATCGCGACCTTGTCCCATTCGCCGATCTCCGCCGTGTACGCGTTGGAGAGATCGAGCGAGCCGTCGGGCCTGATCTCCGAGAGCGGGTGAGGGTAGTCCATCACCGAGATGCGGCCCTTCTCGCTGTCGTAGTAGTTGTGGCCGAGGCCCAGCGTATGGCCGACCTCGTGCGCGGAGAGCTGGCGGATGCGCGCGAGCGCGGTCTCATAGAGCACCGACGGCTTCTCGGTCCCGGTCGTGTAGGGCGACAAGAGGCCTTCGAAGATCATGTAGTCCTGCCGGTCGCGAAGCGAGCCCAGCGTGACGGTGGCCTTGATGATCTCGCCGGTGCGGGGATCGTTGATGGTGCCGCCCGAGCTCCAGCCGCGAGTCGAGCGGTGCACCCAGTTGATCATGTTGTAGCGGATGTCCATCGGGTCGGCGCCTTCCGGCAGCACCTCCACCTTGAACGCATTCTGGAAACCGGCCGCCTCGAACGCCTGGCTCCACCACCTCGCGCCATCGAGGAGGGCCTGCTTGACGTCTTCGGGGGCGCCCGAGTCCACCCAGTACTCGATCGGCTTGATCGGCTCGCTCACCCGCGCGGAGGGGTCCTTCTTCTGGAGACGGTGCCGCCGGATGTAGCGCTTCACGATCGGTTCGCCGATCGGCACGCTGTAGTCGACGAAGGTGAGCCCGCCGTACCCGGCGCGCGGATCGTCGAGCCGTGGCTCGTAGTTGCCATCCGGCAGCTCGACGAACGACACGTGCTGCCGAAGCGTCACCGCATCGGCCGTCGGCGTGACGCTGGCCACGCTGCCCGAGAAAAGACCGCCGCCAAAGCCGCCGCCACCGCCCGTCGCCCCTATGGGCGCGGGACCCTGCGTCGGGCCAAGGCCGCCGCCTCCGCCGCCGGCCGGCTCTGTGGTGAAGGTCAGCGTGAAGTCGATCTCCGTGTTCTTCGGAAAATTCTTCGTGTTCGGCAGGTAGACCGCGCTTCGCGTGCGATCGACGCGGTAGGTGCCCGGCCGAAGCGAACGGCCCGCACCGGTCACGTCTCTCAGCAGGAAGTCCGTCGCGTCGACGAGGACGCGGCCGTCGGACTCGGCCGCGACAGAAAACCCCCACAGGACCGAGCGTGCGAACGAGTCCTCGACGGACTTGCGCTCGAGCGGGTTCTGACTGCTCGACCTGAACGACTGGTTCGGCTGCACGAGCAGGACGCGGGGCCCGACGCGCTCGAACCGCACGATGCGGCCTCCACCGCTCCGGCCGCGGTCCAGGCCGATGTCGTTCGAGCCGAGGCCGGCTGAGAGGCCAGTCGTGAACAGGAAGTCGGTGTCGAACCCGGGAATCTCGACGTACATCGAGCCGGTCCGCTCGTCCCAATACAGCGGGAAGTACCCGTCGAGCTTCTTCATGCCGTCCGTACGATCGGCGATCGACGGGACCGCCGCTGGCCGCTGCGCCTGCCTGGCCGCGGCCGGCGCGGCGGCCGTCAGCAGCACGACGGTCAGGAAAAGACAGTGTCTGAACATCATCACCTCTCGGGCGGCGATTGTACTGCGGCCCAGCTTCGGGGGCCGTCACGAGACGTCACGAGCCGCTGAAGGGCCGGCCAGACGGCCCGCGCGCGCGGCCCGGGCCGGGGATATCCTGTCTCCGCCAGCACCCGAGCCACGTCGACACTCCCGACCATGACCGAGACGATTTACAAGATCGTGCCCGCGCCGTTCTGGAACGCCGTCACTGCAGGCGGGACCTTCACCGGCTCGCCGGTCGATCGCCGCGACGGCTACATCCACTTCTCGACGGCCGCACAGGTGCGCGAGACCGCCGCGCGGCACTTCGCCGGCGAGAGCGGCCTCCTGCTCGTCGCCGTCTCGACCGCGGCGCTCGGGTCATCGCTTCGCTGGGAGTCCTCGCGCGGAGGGGATCTCTTTCCGCATCTCCATGCGGATCTGCCGCTGGCCGCCGTGCAATGGGTCGAGCCGCTCCCTCTCGACGAGTCGGGGGCGCATGTGTTTCCGGCCATGCCCTGAGATCGCACGGCGTCCGATCGACCGACGGCACGTCGCGCGTCGTCGACCCTGTTCCCGCGGCAGTGTAAGATGGCGCGTCGGCCCGGCGTCGAGCGATGCATCGCGCTCTCCGCACGTCGAGTCCGTCAACCCGAGGCAGGAGCACGGCATGCTGCAGGAGTTCAAGGAGTTCATCAACCGCGGGAACGTCATCGATCTGGCGGTAGCCGTCATCATCGGCGCGGCGTTTGGACGGATCGTGACCTCGCTGGTCGACGGCATCCTCATGCCGCCCATTGGCATGCTTCTCGGCAACGTCGACTTCTCGAGCCTGTTCGTCGTGCTCGACGATTCCAGGGGAACGCCCGTCTCGCTGGCGGAGGCCAATACGATGGGCGTGCCCGTCATCGCCTATGGGCAGCTCATCAACGACATCGTCAACTTCCTGATCGTCGCTTTTGCCGTCTTCATGGTGGTCAAGCAGGCGAACCGGTTCAAGGCGGCCCCGGCCGTGACGACGAAGGAGTGCCCACGGTGCCTGACGGCAATTCCACTGGCGGCGAAGCGCTGCGCGGCCTGCTGTGCAGATCTCTGAGAAGTGGGAAAGTGAGAAGTGAGAAGTGAGAAGTGAGAAGTGAGAAGTGAGAAGCTGGAAGTGAGAAGCGAGAAGTGGCTTCTCACCTCTCACTTTCTACTTCTCACTTCTCCTACGGCAGCTTGAGGACCTGGCCGGGCTTGATCTTGTCCGGATCGGTCAACTGATCCTTGTTCAGGTTGAAGATCTTCATGTAGTCGTTGGCGCTGCCGAGCGTGTCCTTGGCGATCTTGCTCAAGGTGTCGCCGGCCTGCACCGTGTAGGTGCGTGCGGCCGCGGCGCCCGCTGGCGGGCCCGTCACCGTGATTTCCGCCACGATGTCGTTACGCCAGTCGGAGACGGTCTTGATCGCGTCCCAGATCTCGTTCTTCTCGGCCTCGGTCGCGACGGTGCCCTTCCAGTAGAGCTTTCCATCGCGCTCTTCGGCTCCACCGTGGAACTTGCCCTTGGCGGTCGCGATGGCGTGTGCGTACTTGTCCCTCAATCCCATGCTTGCCTCCGATAGGTCATCCTCGGTCGAATGGCGACGCGCTAGTCGTCGAGCACGAACGTCACCATCATGTTCACTTGATACTCGGTGATCTTCCCGTTGTCGCAGCGCACGTGCTGTTCCTTCACCCACGCGCCGCGGATGTTGCGCAGTGTCTTGCTGGCCCTGGACAGGCCGTTCTGAACCGCGTCCTCGAATCCCTTCGTCGAGGTCGCGCTGATCTCGGACACTTTGGCAACCGACATGCCGCCTCCTCTTCGCCCGTGCAGGCGCGGTCGAGCCGGCCTCGCGGACGCGAGGCCATTCGTCACTCTACTGCCAGTTGGCGATCGAAGCCAGTCACGTTCCGCGATCGGGCGCGCAGCTCGACCATAGTGCAGCGACAGCCGATGCATTGACGTTCGATGCCGATCCCCGAATGGGCGGCCCTACGTCGATCGCTCGGTGGGCGTCTCCATGCGTCGGAGATAGCGAAGGAGTCCGACGTTCAGCAGCAGGCAGAAGAGACTCGCGAACGCGGCCGGCCAGATGACCGACTCGTCCCCGCCGAGGTACGCATTCATCGTTGCCGTGAGCAGCCAGAGCTGCAGGATGACGACGATGAGGACGAACGCAAGCATCCCGTACACGACGGTGGTGCGCTGCGCACGGCTGAACGGGTAGCGGACCGCCATCACGTCGTCCGAAGCTCGATGCCGGTCGCGTAGATGTCGCGGCCGCGCACGTCGAGCAGGATGCGAGGCAGCGGGCGGGACGGCGGTCCCGAGATGGGCGCGCCCGATCGCAGGTCGAAGTAGCCCGCGTGGCAGGGGCAGTGCAGGACGTTCTTCTCGGGTTCTGGAATGACGGCGCACGACAGGTGGGTGCACTTCTGGCTGAAGGCGACCAGCTCGTCGTCGGCGAGTCGAACCAGCACGCAGATGTCATGCTCGCCCGGATAGGTGAAGACGAGCGACCCACCCACGGCCAGCTCGTCGAGCGACGCGATCCGCCGTATCTCGTGCTGTCCCCGCCGCCGGCGAAGCCAGTTCTGTCCCACGATCCAGAACTGGCCGATCGTGAAGGCCAGGCTGGTGAGCACCATGAACTTCATGAAGTCACGGCGCTCGACATACTGATCCTGCGGCCAGTCGATGGGGAAGTCCTGGCGCCATGCCGGCTGCGCCCCTGGCGGACTGCCGTCCGGAGGGAGAGAAATGGTCTCGCGCTCGCGCCTGGCCGAGTACAGATCGGCCGGCGCCGTGCCGGTCAGCCCTTCGCGGCCCGGTGTGTCCACCCGGGCGTCAATCGCGGAACGAGGATCGATCTCGGAATCGGCCACGCCTGATGCTCCCTTCCCGTAACCGGCTCTCGGCTCGTGTGTCAGATCTCGACTTCCGCATACGGATCGAGGTCAGCCGCCGCCGGCGCCCCTGACACCGGCGTCAGCGAGACGGTCCGGCTCCGCGGCTTCTCGTCCATGGCCGCCGTCACGTCGATGTAGGGCGCCGCCCGGACGACGCCGCGCGGCGTCATGACGAACACCTGCGTCGTGATGGACTGGTTGCCGAACTGAAACTGGTTGACCGGGACCGATTGCGGCCGGAGCTGTTCGATCTGCTCGCGTGTCCCGAAGAAGAGCGCCTGGCTGGGACAGACCGTCGCGCACATCGGCTTCTTGCCGACGCTCGTGCGGTCGTAGCACATGTCGCACTTCATCATGATCTGCCGGTCCTCGTAGACCTCGGGCACGCCGAACGGGCAGGCGGACACGCAGTTGCCGCAGGCAATGCAGCGCGGCTTGCGCGCGGACTGCACGACGCCGTCCTCGGTCCGCTTGATTGCGTCGGCCGGGCAGACCTCCGCGCACGTCGGCTGATCGCAGTGCATGCAGATGACCGGCACGGTCTGCACGCTCGTCGCGCGGTCGATGTACTCGAGGTGAATCATCGAGTCCCCGCGGTGCGTGTCGCACTCGGTGCAGGCCTGCAGGCACGACTGGCAGCCGATGCAGCGGCTCGGGTCGATGAAGAAGTGCAGATAGTCGGGCTTGGCCATCGGGTTTCGCTCTTGGCTACTGCTGTGATTCCAGGTACGAGTCGTACTCCGGCGGCCCAGCGGCCTTGCGGACGCGGCAGCCGCACACCTTGTACTGCGGGATGCGGCTGATCGGGTCCTGCGCGGCGACGGTCAGCTGGTTGGGGCTCTTCCGGCCGGGCCAGTGGTACGGAATGAAGATTGTGTCGGGTCGGATCGTGGTCACGACACTCGCCCGGAGCGTGATGGTGCCTCGACGGGTCTCGGCCGTCGCCCAGTCACCGTCGGCCATGCCGAGCGTCTGCGCGAGCCTCGGGTGCATCTCGATGCGCGGCTCCGGATACTGCTTGACCAGCGGGCCGATCCGGCGTGTCTGCGTGCCCGACAGGAACTGGCTCACCACCCGTCCGGTCGTCAGGAAGATCGGATACTCCGCCGACGCGTCGTCGACCGGGTCCCGGTAGTCGGCGACGTTGAAGCGCGCCCGTCCGTCGGCGAAGTAGAACGGGCCGGTCCCCTTCGCGACCGGATTGTAGCTGCCGTGCTCGAAGAGGCGCGGCGTGCCCGGGTGATCGATCGCGTCACCCGTCTTCGGGTCCTCGCTGTAGCAGGGCCAGAACACGCCCATCTGCCGCTCGATCTTCTCGTAGGTGACGCCGGAGTAGTCCGCGACGCCGCCCTTGCTGGCCACGCGCAGCTCCTCGAAGATCTCGCCGGCGCTTTCGAAGGTGAAGCCGTGAGGCCGCCCGAGCGCCTTCGCGATGTCCTGGACGATGCGCCAGTCCTGCCGGGCGTCGCCGGGGCAGTCGACGGCCTTGTTGATCTTGATGATGCGGCCTTCGACCTGCGTGACGGTACCCTCGTCTTCCTCGTGAAGGCTGCCCGGCAGCACGATGTCGGCGTGCCAGGCCGTGTCGTTCAGGAAGAAGTCGATGGCGGTGAAGAACTCCAGCTTCTCGAGCGCGCGCGTGACGAACGTGTTGTCGGGCAGCGACACCTTCGGGTTGAAGCAGATGGACACCAGGCCCTTGATCTCGCCGGCGTCGATCTTCCGGAACATCTCGTAGGCGTCGACGCCGGGGCCGGGGAGCGCCTGCTCGTCGATGCCCCACACGCCGGCGATGTACTTGCGATGCTCCGGGTTGCTGATGTCGCGCCAGCCTGGCAGCTGATCGCACTTCTGCCCGTGCTCGCGTCCGCCCTGGCCGTTGGCCTGCCCGACGATCGTCCCGTAGCCGGACTTGGGCTTGCCGATCCTTCCCGATGCGAGCACGAGATTGACCGAGCCGAGCGCGTTCTGCACGCCGTTGGAGTGATGCTCGATGCCGCGCGCGTGAAAGAGAAAGCTGGTGCCGGCCGTGCCCCACCACTCCGCGGCCTGCGACAGGGCCCGCGCCGGCACACCGGTCACCTGCGCCGTGCGCGCGAGCGTCCACTCGCGGCAGTAGGCGGCGACCTCGTCGAAGCCGGTCGTGTGCGCTTCGATGAAGGCGTGATCCAGCCAGTCGTGCTCGATCATGATCTGCAGCACGCCTGCGAAGAGCGCCGCGTCGCGTCCCGGTTTGACGGGCAGGTAGAGGTCGCACGTCCTGGCCACGGGCGTGATGCGCGGATCCTGGACGATGACCTTCGCGCCCTGTTCGCGCGCCTGCCAGATGTAGTTGGTCGTGATCGGCGAGCACTCCGCCACGTTCGATCCGGCGACCCAGATGACCTCCGTGCCCACCATGTCCGACCAGGGGTTCGTCGTGCGATCGATGCCAAACGCCTTCTTGTTGGCGGCGCCGGCGCTCACCATGCAGAGCCGGCCGTTGTAGTCGATGAACGGCGTCTTGAGGCACACGCGCGCGAACTTGCCGAGCAGGTA
>CAZJBN010000108.1:0-16626 GCA_964543955.1 uncultured Bifidobacteriaceae bacterium | reverse complement strand
ACATCGAAGACGAAATGAAGCGTTCGTACCTCGATTACGCGATGAGCGTGATCATCGGGCGGGCGCTGCCGGATGTCCGTGACGGACTGAAGCCGGCCCACAGGCGCGTGCTCTTCGCCATGCGGCAGATGGGCCTGGCGAGCAATCGCGCCTACCGCAAGTGCGCCAAGATCGTGGGCGAGGTCATCGGCAACTACCACCCGCACGGCGACGCGCCGGCCTACGACACGCTCGTCCGCCTCGCGCAGGACTTCAACATGCGGAAGACCCTGGTCGACGGCCAGGGCAACTTCGGGTCGGTCGACGGAGACCCGCCGGCGGCGTATCGGTACACGGAAGCCCGCCTCGAGGCCCTTGCCGAGGCCATGATGGACGACCTCGAGAAGGACACCGTCGACTACGTCCCGAACTTCGACGAGACGACCACCGAGCCGACGGTCCTGCCCACCGCGTTCCCGAACCTGCTCGTCAACGGGTCGACGGGCATTGCCGTCGGCATGGCCACCAACATCCCGCCGCACAACATGCGGGAGGTCGTGGACGGCGTCGTGTGGCTCATCGAGCAGACGCTGATGCGGACGCCGGCCGGGGAACCGCCGCAGGTCTACACGCGCGAGCAGAAGCTGAAGGAGCTCATCCGCCTGATTCCCGGCCCGGACTTCCCGACCGGCGCGCAGATCGTGGGCCGTCGCGGCATCCACGAAGCGTACGTGACCGGGCGGGGCGGCATCCAGGTTCGAGCCCGGGCGGAGATCGAGCCGTTGAAGAAGGGCGGCGATCGCCAGCAGATCGTCGTCAGCGAGATCCCCTACCAGGTCAACAAGGCCAAGCTCGTCGAACGCATCGCCGATCTCGTCCGCGACAAGACCATCGAGGGCATCTCGGACATCCGGGACGAATCGGACCGCGACGGCATGCGCGTCGTCATCGAGCTCAAGCGCGGCGAGGTGGGAGAGGTCGTCCTCAACAACCTCTACAAGCACACGGCGCTGCAGCAGACGTTCGGCATCATCATGCTCGCGATTGTCGCGGGCCGGCCGCGCGTGTTGCCGCTCCTGGACATCGTCGAGTACTTCGTCGACTTCCGGCGCGAGGTCGTGCGCCGACGGACCGAGTTCGAGCTGCGCAAGGCCGAGGCGCGCGCGCACGTTCTCGAAGGCCTGAGAATCGCGCTCGACCATCTCGACCAGGTCATCACGCTCATCCGCGAATCGAAGAACCCGCCGGAGGCCAGGGTCGGGCTCGTCACCCGGTTCGGCTTGAGCGAGATCCAGGCGCAGGCCATCCTGGACATGCAGCTGCAGCGGCTCACTGGGCTCGAGCGGCAGAAAATCCTGGACGAGCTCGCCGAGCTGACCAGGCTCATCGAACGCCTCCGCGCCATCCTGGCGGACCAGCAGCTGCTCCTGCAGATCATCGTGGACGAGCTGAAGGCCGTGCGGGCGAAGTTCGGGGACGAGCGGCGGACCGGGATTCTCGATGAGGAAGGCGAGCTCGGCATCGAGGACCTGATCGCGGACGAAGACGTGGCGGTGACCGTCACCAACACCGGCTACATCAAGCGGACGCCGATCTCCACGTATCGCAGCCAGCGCCGGGGCGGCAAGGGCCGGATCGGGATGCGCACGCGTGAGGAGGACGTGGTCAACCACCTCTTCGTCGCGTCGACGCATTCCTACCTGATGGTCTTCTCGGATCGCGGGCGCGCCTACTGGCTGAAGGTCCACGAGATCCCCGACGTCGGCGCGGACGGGCGCGGCAAGTCCATCGCGAACCTGGTGCAGTTGGAGAGCGGCGAGAAGGTTGCCGACATGCTGCCCGTCCGCGAATTCGACGACCAGCACTTCATCGTCATGGCCACACGCAAGGGGACGATCAAGAAGACGGAGCTGAGCGCCTTCAGCAACCCGCGCGCGGGGGGTATCATCGCCATTGGCGTCGACGACGGGGACGCCGTGATGGGCGTCAAGCTGTCGGACGGATCCAGTGAGGTCTTCATAGGCACGCGCCAGGGCAAGGCCATCCGCTTCGGCGAAGACGGCGTGCGGTCGATGGGACGCACGGCCTACGGCGTCCGCGGCATCCAGCTTCGCGAGGGCGATGAGGTCGTCGCCATGCAGGTCGCCAAGCCTGGTGGGACGCTCTTGACGGTCACCGAGCTCGGCTACGCCAAGCAGACGGCCGTCGACGAATACCGGGTGACGGCCCGCGGCGGCCTTGGCGTGAAGAACATCGAGATCACCGATCGCAACGGTCCCGTGGTGAACATTGCCCAGGTGCATGAGGGCCACGAGTTGCTGGTCATCACCGAACAGGGCAAGATCCTGCGAACGCCGGCAGGCGATATCCGGACGGCAGGGCGTGCGACGCAGGGCGTGCGCCTGATGGACCTTGGAGACGACGATCGCATCGTGTCGATCGCCCTGGTCGACCCGGACGAGAACGGCAACGGAAACGGCAACGGAAACGGAAACGGGGAGCACGGCGGAAGCGGAGAAGAAGGCGAAGCGGCGGCAGCCGACACGCCTGAGCAGTAACCGGCCGCCGTTCCTTCAGCCCCCCGGATGGAGGGATGATGAATCGATCCGACGCTCGCGCGGTTCTGTCGATCATGCTCGTGCTGACGCCGCTGGCCCTCCTGGCCGCGGCGTGCTCGCGGCCGCCCGAGCAGCAGATGCTCACCCAGTTCTTCCGCGCGGCTCGCGGACGCGACAGCACGACGGCCGCCATGATGTCTGCCGTCACGCTCGATCCCCGCCAGCAGGGCGCGGTGGAGGACTTCACCATCACGTCGATCAGCCCCGAAGTCCGCGCGCCGCTCGATTTCTCGGCGCTCCTGGCCGCCGAGCAGGAGGCGCGCGAGGCCGAAGCCGAGTTCCAGCGGCAGAAGAAGGTGTACTCCGACGCCAATCTCAAGACGATCGAGGAGATCCTGAAACTCGAGCGCGATCCGACGGCCAAGCTGACCCGCGAGCAGGCAGCAGTCAAGCCGATCTGGGACAAGTGGCGCGCCGACACCGCCACCTACGTCAAGAACATGTCCGCCGCGAGCGCCGCGGTGAAGGCCGCGACCGGTCCGGCCGAGGCCTCGCTGACCCAGCCGGGACAACCGCCGTTCGATTCGAAGACGTTCAAGGGCGAGACGGTCAGCAAGGACATTGCGATCAAGGCGGAGGTCCGAAGCCCCGAAGATCAGGTGTCCGAGAAGGACCTCGTCGTGACGATGATGCGCGTGGTGGGGACGCAGGGCGACACCCAGCGCGAAGGCAAGTGGATCATCACCAGGATCGCGGGGTTGTAGGGCGGGTCTTCCGCCGTCGCCAAGGCTCTGGCGGACTCGCCGTCTTGTCCGCCGTCGCCTGCAGGGCGAAGGCGCCTCGCGGGCGTTGGCGAGACAGACTTCGCCTGATGGGGACTCCCATCGGGACGGCCTGAAGCGGCCTATTCCTGCCGCAACGTGCGCATGGGATCGACCTTCGCTGCGCGCGCAGCGGGAATCCACGCCGCTGACAGGCACGCCGCCACGATCACGCCGAGACTCCAGAGATAGGCGACGGGATCGGTGGGTGCTTCGGGTGCCTGGACACGGGTTGGCGCTGGCTGGTCAACTCTCAGTGTCGTATTATCGTATCTTTATGCCAAAAACACCTCTTTCGGTGACACTCGATGACGCCAATCTGCTCTGGCTGAAGGGCCGGGCTGCGGGACGGAAGAAGCGGAGCCTCAGCGATGCGCTCGACGAGATCCTGACCGAGGCGCGGCGGGGCGGCCACGGCGCAGATGCCCCGCGATCGGTTGTCGGCACAATCGACATCGCGATCGACGACCCGAATCTCGAGCAGGCCGATGCGGCCGTCCGGACGCTGTTCGACGAATCATCGAGCCGGCCGGTCACCCCGCTCGAGACATCGCCCGAATGCGCGGTGTCCTCTGCAAAGACGCCAGCCGTCAGGAAGACGCGGCGTGGCTGACTTCAACGCGGCCGTCACGGACACGCACCCGCTGGTCTTTCACGCGGCGGGCGGACGGCTCGGCACCAGGGCCAGGGCACTGTTTGCCGCGGCCGAAGCCGGGGACACCATCGTCTACGTGCCGGCGGCCGTCATCTGGGAGGTGGCCGTGCTCGCCCGCATCGTGCGCGTGAATCTCCGCCGGCCGGTGCGTGAGTTCTTCGCGGACCTGTTCAGCAACCCCGCCTATCAGCCGCACGACCTCACGCCCGATCAGGTCTTCGACGCCGCCGATCTGCGCTTCACCCGCGATCCGTTCGATGGTCTTGTCGTCGCCGCCGCGCGCGACCTTGGCCTGCCGCTCGTCACCCGCGACACGGCGATCCGCGAGTCCGGCAGCGTGCGGGTGATTTGGTAGTGCACATTGACGGTGGCGCCTGCGGCGCATCACCGGCGCGTCCGCCACGGTGGTGTGAGCCCGGGCGACGACACGTCGAGCCTGCGGGGCGTCGACCAGGGGCACGCGGGAATAGTGACGTGCGTACGGTGCGCGGGGGCGCACGCGCCAGGGCGGCACGGCACTGACGGAAGACACGTTCCCGGGTTCCGACTCGGCTGAGGACCGATCCCCAGGAGTGCATCATTCGAAGGTGCCGTGAGCGAAGTCAGGCCAAGCTCTGGATCGAACGGTCGTTCTGACCTGTCGATGAGGACATCAGCGCTGAGGGCATGCTCAGCGGTGTTCCGGCACCACGTCCCCGCAAGACCCAGAGCGGATTGGCACGGCCGGCGAGCAAGCGGCTGCAGTCGACGGCGGCGCGCAGACCGGCGACGCGCACACCTCGCCGCCGCGCCGCCCCGCGACAATCACGTTGAGCCGCTGGAAGACGGCAGGTCAGCAACCCCGACAACCGCGTCCATGCCTGTCATTCAGCCGGACCCTACGCCCGCTCCAGCTTCGCATACCTCGCGCGAAGCGTCTTCTGCCCGACCGCCACGAACCGGACGACGAGCTTCTGGTCGTCCTCGAGTTCCTCCACGCTCAGCACCGTGCCCACGCCGAACTGGCTGTGCTTCACCCTGGAGCCTGGACGAAGGTCGCCGGACTGATCCTCGTCCTCGTACATGAACGGCGGCGGCGCTTCTTTGACGCGGCCGGAATGACGACCGCGATCGGCGGAGCTGAAGCTCCGCCCTGCTCCTCGTCCGTAGGGCAGGTCTTCAGACCCGCCAGACCCGCGGCGGCCGTACGGGTTGGCCTTGTACTCCCACCCGCCGCGCGTGCCGCGGTACGGCGACGAGTAGGTCGACAACTCCTGTTCGACGAGGTCAGCGGGTATCTCGTCCAGGAAGCGTGACGGCTCGGTGGACTGATACTCGCCGAACACGCGCCGCCTCGCGGCGCTCGTCAACACGAGGCGCTTCCGCGCGCGCGTGATACCCACGTAGCACAGCCGCCGCTCCTCCTCGAGCTCGGCATCGTCTTCCCGCGAGCGGGAGTGGGGGAACAATCCCTCTTCGAGGCCGGCCATGACGACGACGGGGAACTCCAGTCCCTTGGCCGAGTGCAGCGTCATCATCAGCACGCGTGCGTCGCGTCCGCCCTGCTCCTTGTCGACGTCGGAGAGGAGTGCCAGCCGATCCACGAACCCGCCGAGCGAGGTCTCGGCCTCACGCGCCTCGTACTCCCGGGCTGCGGAGACGAGCTCCATGAGGTTCTCGATGCGCCCTTCGGACTCCTCGCTGCGGTCCTCGCGCAGGTCGCGGAGATAGCCGGACTGATCGAGCGCCTTTCCGAGCGTGATGGCCACGGTGTCGTGACGGGCGACCTCGGCCAGCGCCGCGATCAGGTCGCGAAACGCAGCCAGCGCCGACACCTGCCGCGGCGCCAGCAGACGCTGGTCGACGGCGGTCACGAGCTTGATCCACAGCGAGTTGCGCGTGTCGGTCGGCTGCAGCCCGGCGAGGAGCGGCGGCAGATCCGCGTCGGCCTGCCCGATGTCCACCTGCTCGAGCGCGTCCATGACACCCTTGCCGATGCCGCGAGCGGGCACGTTGATCACCCGCCTCAACGCCACGTCGTCATGCGGGTTGAGGATGAGCTTCAGGTACGACAGCGCGTCCTTGACCTCGCGGCGCTCGTAGAAACCGACGCCTCCGAGGATCTGGTACGGGATGCCGGCGGCCCTCAACCCGTCTTCGACCGAGCGCGACTGCGCGTTGGTCCTGTACAGCACGGCCATCGTGGCGTCGACGTCGTCGTCGAGCGACTGCCTGGCGATGCGCGTGATGAACTCCGCCTCCTCGAGCTCGTCGGCGCCGCGGAAGTACGTGATCTTCTGGCCTCCCTTCAGGTCGGTCCAGAGCGCTTTCGGCTTGCGGTTCTTGTTGTTGGCGATGACGGCCGACGCCGCGTCGAGGATGACCTCCGTCGAGCGGTAGTTGCGCTCGAGGCGAACGGTCGCCGCTTCGGGAAAGTCCTTCTCGAAGTCGAGGATGTTGTTCAGGTCGGCGCCGCGCCACTTGTAGATGGACTGGTCCGGGTCGCCCACCACGCACAGGTTGCGGTGCACGCCGGCGAGCTGCTTGATGAGCAGGTACTGCGGGCGGTTGGTGTCCTGGTACTCGTCGACCATGACGAACCGGAAACGCCCTGCATAGCGTTCGCGAACCGCCGGCACCGTGTCGAAGAGCTCCACCGTCTTGAGCAGCAGATCGTCGAAGTCGAGGGCGCTCGCCTCGACGAGCGCCTTCCGGTACCCGAGAAACAGCTTCGCGATCTCCCGGTCGCGATGGTTCCACGAGTTCTCGAGCGCCTCAGGACCCTCCATGCGGTTCTTGGCGTGGCTGATCCGGCCCAGCACCATCCGCGGCTGATAGGTCGCATCGTCCATGTTCTGCGTCTTGAGCAGCTGCTTGATGACGGACTGCTGGTCCGCGGAATCGTAGATGGTGAAGTCTCGGGAGAGACCGATATGAGGCGCCTCGCGCCTCAGCAGCCGCGCGCACATTGCGTGGAACGTGGAGATCCACATCGCGCGGCAGTCGACCTCGAGCAGCGCCTCGACACGCGCCCGCATCTCGGACGCGGCCTTGTTGGTGAAGGTGACCGCCAGCACGCGGTCGGGATAGGCGCCGACTTCGGAGACAAGATATGCAATGCGGTGCGCGATGACACGCGTCTTGCCGGAGCCCGCGCCAGCCAGAATCAGCAGCGGACCTTCGGTATGCCTGACCGCGTCCTGTTGTTCGGGATTGAGGGAGGAGAGAAGATCCACTCCTCCTATTCTACCGTGACGCTCTTGGCCAGATTGCGCGGCTGATCGACGTCGCAGCCGCGCCTCACCGCGATGTGATACGCGAGGAGTTGCAGAGGAATCGTCAATACGATTGGCGTGAGGAGTCGTGTGGTTGCAGGAACTGCAACGATCGAGTCGTGATTGCGATCCAGGACCTCGTCGAGGACGCTGTCGCCCTCGGTGGTGACCGCGATGACGGTGCCCCCCCTGGCCTTGGCCTCCTGGATGTTGCCGACCATCTTCTCGAAGATCGCGTCATGCGGCGCGAGGGCCACCACCGGCATGCGCTCGTCGATGAGCGCGATGGGTCCGTGTTTCATCTCGCCGGCCGGATAGCCCTCGGCGTGAATGTAGGAGATCTCCTTCAGCTTGAGCGCGCCCTCGAGTGCGATGGGATAGTTGATGCCGCGTCCGAGATAGAGGAAGTCCGTGCGGTTGTAGAACTGCTGCGCTACCCCCTCCATCGCGCGGGATGCCTTGAGCGCGCCCTCAATCACCTTGGGCAGCTGCAGCAGCGCCTCGATCGCGTCATGGCGATCGGCGTCGGTCATCGTGTTGCGAGTCTCGGCGAGCTGGAGCGCCAGCAAGTACAGTGCGACCAGCTGCGTCGTGAACGCCTTGGTGGACGCAACGCCGATCTCCGGGCCCGCGTGCGTGTAGATGGTGCCCTCGGTCTCGCGCGTGGCCATGCTGCCGACCACGTTGCAGATGGCCAGGCTGTGCGCACCCTTGGCTTTCGCTTCGCGGAGCGCGGCCAGCGTGTCGGCCGTCTCGCCGGACTGCGTGATGGCGACCGCCAGCGAACGGCCGGAGACGATTGGGTTTCTGTAGCGGAACTCCGATCCGTAGTCCACTTCGACCGGAATGCGCGACAGCTCCTCGATCATGAACTTGCCGACGAGCGCGGCGTGCCATGACGTGCCGCAGGCGACGAGCGTCACCTTGTCCACCGACGCGAGGTCCACGTCAGGGATGGCGATGTCGTCCAGGAACGTGCGGAGCGAGTCGATGGAGACGCGGCCCAGGATCGTCTCCTGGATGGCGCGCGGCTGCTCCACGATCTCCTTCAGCATGAAGTGCTTGAATCCGGCCTTCTCGGCCATGACCGGATCCCAGGTGACGCGCGTCGGCTCGTGCTCGACGACGTGGCCATCGAGCGAGCGGAACGTGGCGCCGGCCGGCGTCACGACGGCCATCTCGCGATCGTCCATGAAGACGACGTTGCGCGTGTGGGCGAGGATGGCCGGGACGTCCGAGGCCACGAAGTACTCGCCCTCGCCGAGGCCGACGACAATCGGGGGACCGTTGCGGACGGCGACGAGCTTGTTGGGATCGTCGGCGGAGAGCAGGACCAGCGCGAAGAGCCCGCGAACGCGCTTCATGGCGCGGAACACGGCCTGCTCGAGGCCGTCGTCCCGCCACTCCTGCTGGACGAGGTGCGCGACGACTTCGGTGTCGGTCTCCGACTCGAAAGAGTGCCCCGCGGCGATGAGCTCCCGCTTCAGCTCGAGATAGTTCTCGATGATCCCGTTGTGCACGACGACAATACGCCCGCTGCCGTCGCGGTGCGGATGCGCGTTCTCCTCGGTGGGGCGCCCGTGCGTCGCCCAGCGCGTGTGCCCGAGGCCGTACAGCCCGTCGAGCGGTTCACGCCGAACGGCCTCTTCGAGGTTCGAGAGCTTGCCCGCGCTCCGCCGCACATCCACGTGGCCGTTGCTGACGACGGCAATGCCGGCAGAGTCGTAGCCACGGTATTCCAGCCGCTTGAGCCCGTCGAGAATGACGGGAACGACGGGCTTCGGTCCGAGATAGCCAATGATTCCGCACATAGGGAAGGGAGGTTAGAGGTTAGAGGTTAGAAGTCAGAAGTGAGAAGTGAGAAGCTTCTCACTTCTCACTTCTCACTTCTCACTTCTCACTTCTCACTTCTCACTTCTCACTTCTTTCTGCGTTCTCTCGCCTGGCCTTGGCCCAGCCGTCCTTGTTCTCCTGCCGGGCCCGGCCGATGCCGAGCGCGTCGTCGGGTACATCCGTCGTGATGGCTGATGCCGCCGCGACGTACGCGCCTTCGCCAATCGTGACGGGCGCGACGAGCGTCGAGTTGCTGCCCACGAACGCACGCGCGCCGACAACGGTCTGGTGCTTCCTCTGCCCGTCGTAGTTGCAGGTAATGGTACCGGCGCCGATGTTGGCCTTTGCGCCAATGGTCGAGTCGCCGAGGTACGCCAGATGGCTGGCCTTGGCGCCGTCACCCATTGCCGTCTTCTTCAGCTCCACGAAATTGCCCACGCGTACGTGGTTCGCGAGCGAGGCACCCTGCCGGAGATGCGCGAACGGACCGACACTGCACTCATCGGCCACGCTCGACTCCACGATGACCGTGTGGTTGAGCACGGTGACGCGGTCTCCGATCGTCGAGTTGACAATGCGCGCGCCGGAGTGAATCTCGCAGGCCGCGCCAATGCGGCTCGAACCCTCGAGATGGACGCCGGGGTGCAGCACCGTGTCCGGGCCGACCTCGACGTCTACGTCCACGTACGTGGTCGCCGGATCGATCAGGGTCACTCCGGCCGCCATCAGCTCCTCGTTCTTCTGTTGCCGCAGCATCGCTCCGACCTCCGCCAGTTCCGTCCGGCTGTTGACGCCGCGAATCTCGCGAGCGTCGGCCACTGCCGACGTCGCCACGGGCCGCCGCCGTCGCCGGTAGATGGCGACCAGGTCCGGCAGGTAGTACTCGCCCTGGGCGTTGCTTGCGCCAACTTCCCGGAGCGCGGCGAACAACGGTTCCAGGTCGAACGCGTAGATTCCTGAGTTGATCTCGCGAATCTCGCGCTCGGCCGGCGAGGCATCCCGCTCCTCGACGATGCGCGAGATCTGCCCCTTGGTCCGGACGATGCGGCCGTAGCCGTAGGGCCGCGGCACCGTTGCCGTGACGACGGTCGCGGCCGCGCCCGCGCTCACGTGCGTCTCGATCAGCCCACCCAGAGTATCGGCTCGAAGAAGCGGAACATCGCCCGACATCAGCACGACCGTGCCGGATTGCCCGCTCAGCACCGGTTCGGCCTGGAGCAGCGCGTGGCCGGTGCCGAGCTGCGGCTCCTGCAACACGAACTGGAGGCCCGGCCGCTCTCCGGCGTGCGCCTTGACGGCTTCGGCGCCATGCCCGACGACGAGCGTCGTCGACAGCGGGTTCAGGCGCGCGGCTGTCCGGAGGACATGCTCGATGAGGCTCAGGCCTCCGACCCGGTGCAGCACCTTGGGGAGATCCGACTTCATCCGGGTGCCCTTGCCGGCGGCAAGAATGACGACGTGGAGGGGGTTCAGCGACGAGTCTCCAGGCATTCGGGGCCGTACCGCCTTGCGCTACGGCCTGTCATGCCAGACGACGGTTGTAGCAAACGGCTCGAACGCGGGTCAAGCCGGGTTGTCATTGCGTGTGGCGTCATAGACGCGGCGGGTCGAAACGCCGAACCTCTCTGCAACCTGCCGGGCGGCCTCGCGTGGGCTTCTGGCCGCACCAAGTTTGGTTATTTCACCAAATTCATGTCTCAATCGCTCGTCTGTTACCTCGTCGTCTGCCGAATCCCCGTCAGGAGCGCGCGGAACGACAATGGTGTACTCACCAATCGGTGGCGCAACGGCCTTCAGCAGCTCGAGTGGAGGCCCCTCCAGGATCTCCTCGTGGAGCTTGGTCAGCTCACGGCACACCAAAATAGGTGATGTGACATAATTAGCCAATGTTTCAATGGTTTGAAGCACACGATGAGGGGCCTCGAAGAAGACCACGGCCAGGTTCCGATGGAGGGCGACGAGCGACTCGAACCACGTGTTTCGGTCTTTTGACTTAACGGGTGGAAAACCCAGGAACGCAAATCCAGCCGAATCCAGTCCGGCGACCGAAACCGCAGCCGCTACGGCGCTTGGTCCCGGGATGGGCTCGACCCGAAACCCGTCGGCTCTCGCCATCCGGACGAGCCCGGCCCCCGGATCCGAGATCCCGGGTGTCCCGGCGTCTGAGACAAGCGCCACCGATTCGCCGCGCGCCAGCCGGGCGAGCACTTCGGCGGCCTTCTGATGCTCGTTGTGGTGGTGGAAGCTGATCAGGCGGGTCGGAATGCCGAAGTGCCTGAGGAGGTTGCCGGTCCGTCGTGTGTCTTCGGCCGCGACCACCGCCACTTCGCGGAGGATCCTGAGCGCCCGGACCGAAATATCCTCGAGGTGGCCGATCGGTGTCGCGACGACGAACAGCGTGCCGGCCATATTTTATTGTAACCTTGGGAGATGGCCGCTCATCGGAGGCGGCGGCCATCCCTACCCATGCACGCCGCGGAGCCGCTCACCCATTTCGTAGACGACTACCTGTCCTACCTGTACGAGGCCTGCCCGACGAGTGCGACCCTGGACGGGGTGCACGTCCACGACGATCTGGTCGAGGACTACAGCCGGACGGCCATCGACCGCCACCTGGGCGCGCTTGCCGGGTTTGCGCGCCGTCTGGATGCCATGCCGGTCGCATCCCTGCCTCTTCACGAGCAGGTCGACCACTCCATCGTCGGCGGGAACATCCGGGCCCGGACCTTCGAGCTCGAAGAGGTTCGCACGTGGGAGCGGAACCCGCACTTCTACGGCGACATCCTGGCGTCGAGCCTTGCGGCGCAGGCCATCTTCACCTACGCGTCGGAGACCGAGCGCGCCCGCCGCGTGCTCTCCAAGCTGCGGCAGGTACCGCGCATCATCCGGGCCGCGCGCGAGAACGTCAAGGAACCGCCGGCCATCTTCGTCAAGATCGGAACCGAGACCTGGCGTGGTGTCCGCACGTTCGTCGACGTGGACCTGCCGCGTGCGTTCTCCGGCGTGGACGACCTGCACCTGCTGGCCGACCTGGCCGACGCGTCGACCGAGGCGGTGAAGGAGATCGAGTCGTATCTCGACTACCTCGAGACGGATCTCCGGCCGCGCGCGAAGGGGACGTTCCGCCTCGGCGCCGAACGCTTCGAGCAGAAGATGCGCCTCGACGAAGGCATCGGGATGCCTGTCGATCGCCTGCTCGCGATCGCGATGCGCGAGCTGCAGCGCACGCAGGAGGAGTTCCGCTCGGTCGCCGGACGATTGAATGGCGGCGATCCGATCGAGGCGTGGAAGCGCGCCAAGAGCGCGCACCCCGAGCCGGGCGCCCTCATCGCCACCGCCCGGGAGCAGCTCGCCCAGCTCCACACGTTCCTCTCGCGAAACCCCGTCGTCGGGCTGCCTGAGGGCGACGAGGTGATGGTCGGCGCGACGCCGGAGTTCCTGCGGTGGTCGTCGGCCAGCATGTGGACGCCGGGTCCCTTCGAGCCGCGCGCGTCGCGGGCGATGTACTACCTGACCGACGTCGATCCTTCATGGTCCGACGAGCGCAAGCTCGAGCATCTCCGCGACTTCAACCACCCGATGCTGTGGACCATCTCGATGCACGAGGTGTATCCCGGCCACTACCTGCACTTCCAGCATCTGCGGCGCGTCGCGTCCAAGGTGCGCCGGTCGACGCTCTTCGCGCCGGCGACCTGCATCGAGGGGTGGGCGCACTACTGCGAGCAGATGATGCTCGAGGCCGGGTTCGGCGAAGGCGATCACGCGCTCAGGCTGGGGCAGCTCGGCGAGTCGTTGATCCGCCTGGCCCGCGTCGTCGTCGGCATCCGCCTGCACACCGATGACTGGTCCGTGGAGCAGGGCGTGCGGTTCTTCAAGGACGAGGCGTTCCTGGAGGAGTCGAGCGCGCGACGCGAAGCCGAGCGCGGGACGTTCGACCCGACCTACCTCGTGTACTCGGCCGGCAAGCTGATGCTGCTCAAGCTGCGTCGCGACTGGCAGGAGGAGCAGGCCGGCAAGCCGACGCTGAGGGCGTTTCACGATGCCTTCCTGGCGCAGGGCGCGGCGCCCTTCCCGGCGCTGAGGCGCCTCATGCTCGATCACGCCGGCGGCGACATCCTGGAGTAATCGATGCCCCTCTACGAGTACCAATGCGACGAGTGCGATCACCGCTTCGAGGTGATCCAGAAGTTCTCCGACGCCCCGGTGGAGACCTGCCCCAAGTGCGGCGCTCCCGTGAAGAAGCTCCTGTCGTCGCCGGCGATTCAGTTCAAGGGATCGGGCTGGTACGTCACCGATTACGCGCGGGCGGGTAAGAGCGATGGCAGCGGGGCGGGCAAGAGCGAGTCGGGCGAATCGAGCGCGGCACCCGCGAGCGAGACGAAGTCGGAGTCGAAGACGGAATCGAAGACCGAGTCGAAGTCCGAGTCGAAGCCTAGCGCGACACCTTCGACGTCAGATTGAGGCCTTCGAGGTAGGCGCGGAACGGCTCGGCCAGGTCGGGCCGCTTGAGCGCGAAGTACACGACGGCCTTGAGGAATCCCAGCTTGTTCCCGGCGTCGTGGCGGACGCCGTCGATTTCGTAGGCGTAGATCGGCCTGGACTTCAAGAGGCTGCGCATCCCGTTGGTCAACTGAATCTCGCCGGACTTGTCCCGCGCGGTTTCCCTGAGCGCTGGAAAGATGTCCGGTGTCAGGATGTAGCGGCCGATGATGGCCAGGTCCGACGGCGCATCGGCGAGCGCCGGCTTCTCGACCATGTCCTTGATACGGAAGACACCGCGACCGAACTGCGGCGCCGGCTCGACGTCCACGATCCCGTAGCTCGAGACCTGGTCCTTCGGGACGCGCTCGACGGCAACGACCGGACTGTCGGTCGCGTCGTACACGTCGATCATCTGCCGCAGGCCCGGCGGCTCCGCATCGATGACATCGTCGCCGAGGATGACGGCGAAGGGTTCGCCGGCCACCAGTGTTTCGGCGACGAGCACCGCGTGGCCGAGGCCGAGCGGTTCGCCCTGGCGGACGTACGAGACGTTGATCATGCTGGAGATCTCGCGAATCTCCCGGAGCTGCTCGGTCTTGCCGCGTGACTCGAGAAACGTCTCGAGCTCGGTCGAGACGTCGAAGTGATCCTCGATCGCGTTCTTGCCGCGGCCGGTGACGAGGATGATGTTCGTCACGCCGGACTGCACGGCCTCCTCGACGCCGTACTGGATGGTCGGCTTGTCGACGAGGGGCAGCATCTCCTTGGGCTGGGCTTTCGTCGCCGGCAGGAAGCGCGTGCCGAGGCCGGCGGCCGGAAAGACGGCTTTGCGGATCGGGGCAGGCATCCGCACTAGAATAGTGCACTCTCACCATGCTTGATCCCGCTTTCGTTCGCGACCACCTCGACGAGGTTCGAGAGGGCCTGCTCTCGCGCGGCCTCGACGCCACCGCCCAGCTCGAACAACTCGCGTCGCTCGAAGCGCACCGGCGGCGTCTCATCCCGGAGGTCGAAGGCCTCAAGCGCGAGCAGAACACTGCCGGTGACCAGGTCGCGCGCGCCAAGCGGCAGGGGCTGGAGGTCCGCCAGTTTCACGAGGCGAGCAAGCAGCGCAGCCTGAAGATCCGGCAGCTCGAGAACGAGCTCGACGGGATCGAGCGCCGCCGGACGACGATCCTCGACGTGCTTCCGAATCTCCCGCACCCGAGCGTGCCGAAGGGCACGAGCGCCGCCGACAACACCGTCGTGCGCACGTGGGGCGAACCTCGCGTGTTCGGCTTCGAGCCGAAGGCGCACTGGGACCTCGGTCCTGCCCTGGGCATCATCGACTTCGAGCGCGCCACGAAGATCTCCGGGTCGAGGTTTGCCGTGCTCATGGGCGCGGGCGCGACGCTCGAACGGGCGCTCATCAACTTCATGCTGCAGCTGCACACGGGCGAGCACGGCTACACCGAAGTCCAGCCGCCGTTCCTGGTGTCGAGCTCGACGCTTCACGGCACCGGCCAGCTGCCGAAGTTCGAAGCGGATCTCTTCAAGATTGCCGGCGACTGGGACCTGTACCTGATTCCGACCGCGGAAGTGCCGGTGACCAACCTGCACCGCGGCGAGATCCTCGACGGACGCCAGCTGCCGTTCAGCTACACGTCCTACACGCCGTGTTTCAGGAGCGAGGCCGGGTCCTACGGCGCGGACGTGCGCGGGCTCATCCGCCAGCACCAGTTCGACAAGGTCGAGCTCGTCAAGATCACGACGCCCGATCGCTCGTACGACGATCTCGAAACGCTCACCGCCAATGCCGAGCGCGTACTGCAGATTCTCGGCCTGCCCTATCGCACAGTGACGTTGTGCACGGGCGACATGGGCTTCTCCGCGGCCAAGACGTACGACATCGAGGTCTGGCTGCCGGGACAGAACGCCTATCGCGAGATCTCGTCGTGCTCCAACTGCGAGGCGTTCCAGGCGCGGCGGGCCAACATCAAGTTCCGCCCGGCCGGCACGGGCAAGGCCGAGTTCGCGCATACGCTGAACGGCTCGGGCCTCGCCGTTGGCCGGACGCTCATTGCCGTGCTGGAGAACTACCAGCAGGAGGATGGCAGCGTGGTCGTTCCCGAAGCACTGCGCCCGTTCATGGGAGGCCGGGAGCGGATCGCGTAGACCCTGAGGAGTTCAAAGTTCAAGAGTTCAAAGTTCGAAAGGTCCGAGTTCAAAGTTCGAAGAAGGCCGCCGTCTTGTAACTTTGAACTCGTAACTTTGAACTCTCGCAGGGGTCAGCGTCCGCCGGCAGCCACGGGGACCGGCGCGGTCTGAGCCAGCCACTCGGCGAAGCGCGTTTCGCCCAGCCGTGCGCCGTTGGCGGGCACGAGTGTGCGGTCGTTCAGAAGCGCGCCGAAGTACCGTGCCTCGGGATCCGCGACGACTGTGCGGGTGTCCAGGCGAGCCTCGAGACCCATTCGAACGAGCTCGTCCAGACGGATCGGTTCGGGGCCAGCCACTTCCACGACGCCATTCACCGGCGCCCCCACCGCGACTCTGCCGACGGCCTTCGCGACGTCGTCGGCCGCCATCGGCTGGATGAGCACAGGCGCAAGCCGAACCGTGTTGCCCTCGGTCGCCGCGGCGGCGATGTTCCTGACGAATTCGAAGAACTGCGTGGCGTGAACGATCGAGTACGGGATTCGCGACTCGCGAATCAGATTCTCCTGCGCAATCTTGGCGCGGAAGTAGCCGCTCTCGGACAGCCGCTCCGTCCCCACCACAGAGAGCGCCACGTAGTGCGTGACGCCGGCCGCGCGGGCGGCGTCGAGCAGGTTGCGCGTGGAGGTGGTGAAGAACTCCATCACGGCCGCGTCCTCGAACGAAGGCGAGTTCGACACGTCGACGATGACGGAGGCGCCGTGAAGGACTTGTGCCAGCCCCTCACCGGTGAGGGTGTTGACTCCGGTGTCCGGCGATGCGGCCACCGCGTCGTAGCCGCGCTCGCCGAGTCTGGTGACGAGCTTCGAGCCGATGAGGCCCGTGCCGCCGATGATGACGAGTTTCATGAT
>CAZJBN010000107.1:4592-16824 GCA_964543955.1 uncultured Bifidobacteriaceae bacterium | reverse complement strand
CTGTGACAGCCGGCGTGTAAAGCCGGCGCTCTACCAACTGAGCTAACCGCCCCACTCCGGCAAGGAAGTGATTGTAGTCAGCGCGCTTTCGAGCCGTCAATATAGGGAGCGTATGCCTGACGACCGCCTGATAGTCGCCCTCACCGGTGCCTCCGGTTCCATCTACGGCGTCCGGACCCTGCAGCTGCTCCAGACGACCGGCGTTCAGGCGCACGTCGTGTTGAGCAAGTGGGGCGCACGCACGCTGCAGCACGAGACCGGGCTCACGCCGAAGGACATCGACGAGCTCGCGCACACGGTGTATCACGTCAACGACGAAGGCGCCGCCATCTCGAGCGGCTCCTTCCGGACGCGCGGCATGCTGATCGCACCGTGCAGCGTCCGCACGCTGGCGTCCATCGCGCACGGGCTTGGCGACTCCCTCGTGCACCGCGCCGCGGACGTGGTCCTCAAGGAGCGCCGCCGGCTGGTCCTCGCCGTGCGGGAGGCGCCGCTCAGCGAGATTCATCTCGCCAACATGCTCACGCTCGCGCGCATGGGCGCCGTCATCTGCCCGCCGGTCCCCTCGTTCTATGCCGCGCCGAAGACCATCGACGACATCGTGACCTACACCGCCGTTCGCCTGCTGGACCAGTTCGACATCCACGTGGAGGCGAACCGCTGGGAAGGGTTCGGGGCGTGAGGCGCCGCACGGTACACTCCTCACCCTCCACTCTTGAAATCGATACACCCTCGTCACCTCCCCTTCAGCCCATCGTCATCCCGCCCCGATAGAGTCGCCTCCGACCTGCTGTTGCCACGAGAGGTGACCGGACGGAGAAATGACAATGCGAAGAAGAACCTGGCAAGTGTTGAGCTTCACGGGGCTGCTCCTGACTGCGACTGCCGGCGCGGCGGTGTTCGCAACGGGCGACCGCGACGGCCAGTCCGACCGCGGTTGGGACCACAGGCCGCGTGCCAAGAACGTGATCCTGTTCATCGGCGACGGCATGGGCGTGTCGACGATCACGGCGACGCGCGTGTACTCGGTCGGCGTGGCGGGACAGCTGGTTGTCGATCAGTTCCCGTACACGGCACTGTCGCGCACCTATTCCGCCGATTCGATCACGCCCGACAGCGCCCCGACGATGACCGCCATGATGAGCGGGAAGAACACCAACGCCGGCGTCATCGGCCTGGACGACTCGACCGAGAACCGCGACTTCAACGGCGACGGCGATGGCCGGCGCGTCGTGACCTTGCTCGAGCAGGCCAAGCGCGCCGACATGCGCGTTGGCGTGGTGAGCACGGCGCGCATCACACACGCAACGCCCGCTGCCACCTTCGCGCACATCAACAACCGCGACGACGAGAATGCGATTGCGCTGCAGGCGCTCCCGGGAGACCCGACCTACAACCAGTGGCTGGGTGACGGCATCGACGTCCTCTTCGGCGGCGGCCGGCAGTTCTTCGTGCCGTCGAGCACGATCGACGAGGAAGGCGGAAGCGGGAGCCGGGGCGACGGCCGGGACCTTCGCGCCGAGTTCCAGGCCAGGGGATACACCTACGTGTGGAACTCGCCCGGCTTCAATGCGCTCAGCCGGCAGGACCTGCCCGTCCTCGGACTCTTCGAGCGCAGCCACATGGAGTACGAGTACGACCGGCTGACCGACACGGGATCCGAGCCGAGCATCTCGGAGATGACGCTGAAGGCCATCGACCTGCTGAAGAACGGACGACGGCGCAAGGGGCGGGGCGGCGACCGCGGCTACTTCCTGATGGTCGAGAGCGGGCGCATCGATCACGCCCACCACGAGGGCAATGCCTTCCGGGCTCTGCACGACACGCAGGAGTTCGACCGCGCCATCGGCGCCGCCGTACGCGCCGTCGACCTGCGGGACACGCTCATTGTCGTGTCCGCCGATCACAGCCACGTCTTCAACATTGCCGGCTATCCGCTGCGGCCGCTGAACGAGATGCCGTATCCGATCGGATCGTTCGATCCGGGCTACGCGTCGCTCGCCGGCAACGGCATCTTCGATCTGGTCTACGACGTCGATACGTCCACGGGCCACGTGGCGCCGAGTGCGGACGCGAACGGCGTGCCGTACACGGCGCTCGTCTATGAAAACGGACCGGGATACCGCGGCGCCACACGTGTCGATCCGCGGACCGACGCCTTCCCGGGACGGCTCGGCACGGTCCCCAACGGCCCGGCGCACGAGGCCTACTTCCAGGAGTCGGCGGTGCCCCTCGGGTCGGAGACGCATTCGGCCGAGGAAGTGGCGATCTACGCCATCGGACCCGGGTCGGAATGGGTGCGAGGGACCGTCAAGAACACGCACATCTACAAGGTGATGGCCCGGGCGCTCGGCTTCTGAGGCGTCCGGAATCACGTTCTTGCTGACGGCAATGCGCTCGGCGATCGGGCCCCGCAGGACGTCTCACCGCGGGGCCGTCGCCCTGTACGGTGAACCTCGAACGCAGCCACTCGATCCAGCCCATGACCCTCAAGTTCATCCTGCCTGCCATCGTCCTGATCGGCGTGACCGCCGTGGGCCTCCGTTCGGCGAGCCTGGCCCGCTCGAATGGAGAGGCAGGTGTCGAGGCCATCGAGCTGCCCGAGCGCATCTCGGCGCCGGTGCCCGAGGTGCCCCGGCCGGCGGACCTGCCCGCTTCCGCTCGTGACGTGCCTCCGCTTGCGATCACGGCGATCTCCACCGTGCGGGGGGCGGACGGGACGCGCGGCACGACGACGCAGGTGAGCACGCGGTCGGCGGACCGCGTCCATGTGGCGCTCGAGGGCAGCCGAAAGGAATGGCTCTTCGAGAGAAATCCTGTCGACGCGGCGAGGGCGTCAGGCTATCTCGTCGATCACGCGTCGCGGCAGATTCTCGTGTACGACGACAGCGCGCTCAGGAACGAGCAGGGCATTCGCGGGTGGGCGGACGTGTGGTCGATGCGATTCGATCCGGCCGCGCTCGATCGCATGAAGGCAACGGGCGAGTCGACCCGCGTAGGGGGAGAGACGTTCGACCGCCACGTCGCGATCGATCCCCGACAGGACGGGCTCGTCGAAGTCTGGTGGAGCGACGCGCTTCTCCTGGCATCGAAGCTCGTCGTCCGGCAATCGGGCCGCATGATGATCTCGGCGATGACGCGGATCGACCGGAACGTCCGGGCCGACGTGCTCCACGATCCTCGTCGTCGATTCCCCGGCTACGCGGTAATGGATCCGGCCGACGCCGGGGACCGCCACTGACCGTCGCCCTTCACCCGGCGCCTTCGTATGCCTTTCGAACCCACGCGATCAGTTCAGCATCCACCTGCGAAACGTCGGTGACCTTCACCTTGAACTGGCACATACCTCCAGGCTTCTGAGCCTCGAGGCGAGCCGTGCCCGCCGCGTCCTTCAGGTTGAGCCCTACTTCCACACGGCTGTTGGTTGCCGGGCCAATCATCGCGAACTGCTTCTTCCGGCGCAGGCTGACGTAGCCCTTCTTCGGAGCAATGTCGAACGGGCCGAATGCCTCGATGCCTGACATCAGCGCGTCGTGAATGGGACGCAGCGGCGCCTTCGCTCCGGCGTAGATCTCGTCCACGACCGTTCCGATATCCACGCCCGCGGCCTCGGCCGCCGACTGGCCATCCGACTTGCGGACGTGGTGGACCAGCGTGTTCGCATCCCCGTGGCCCATCCCCAGATCCCGCTTGAGCATCGCGACGAGATCGCCATGCTTCGTGAGCCCGCTCGACTCGATGAGGCGCGCCAGATCGGCGAGCGGCTTGCCCGTCCGCTTCTCGATGTTGGCCAACTGCGTGACGACGGCCTTGTCCACGGTGCCTCCTGTTCGCGCGGGTTCGGGCGTGACAGTCCAGGTTGCGCCATACTGCCCCATTCCCTCTATTCAGCGCCAGACGGCTGTGCCTGTACGGCCGAATCGCTCCGCGGCGTCCGGGAGGAACGGACGTCGCGAAGCGATGGAGCGCCTGCGCCGGTGAAGCCGTGATTCGGGCCTTACTGCAGCACCTGTGGGTGCACTTTCACCCGCGCTCGCGCACTGCCGCAGACCGATGGTCCAGCCGAGGCGGTGAGCGTGGCCCAGACGGCCACCGGCTCGGGGCCGACGGCCGGACGCGGATAGCGATACGGGACGCGGTCGCCGTGGGCAACGGTGATCGTCGTGCCGTCTCCCAGGGTGAGGCGGCCCGTCACGCCCGAGCCGTTACGGAGGGACACGAGGTAGTGGCCGACAGCCTCGGTCGGCGTCTGCGGGTCCTCGAACACGTCGAGTCCGACCTTGACGTCGACGCAGTTCGGCGGCGGCCCCTGTGGCGGTACGTCGAGCGTGACGACGTCCGTGCCGCAGGCATTCCCGCCGGTCGATGTCGCGAGCGCGGCCGTCAGCCTCAGCGGCGCGGAGCCGTATGGCGGGCGCGTCACCCGATAGGGGACGTTGCCGTCGTCGGCTGCCGCAACCATCGCACCGTCGAACATCGTCAGCGTGCCGGTGACGCCCGTTCCCTGCACGGTCGTCCGCAGGGTGCCGGTGACCTCGGTGTCCGACATCACGCCGGGCACGAGCTGCAGCCGCGTGACGCTGCCTTCGCAGGTTGCCTGCTGCGGCGGCGCCGAGATGACCACCGACTGCGTGCCGCAGACCTCGCCGCCGACCATGCCGCGGAGTGTCGCGGTGCGGACCACCGGCGATGCGCCAAATGGCGGGCGATTGTAGCGATACGCCATGCGGCCGCCGTCCACAGCCTGGCTCGTTGCCCCGTCGAGCAGCAGCTCACCGGTGACGCCCGTGCCGCGGAGCGTCGAGATCAAGGTGCCGGAGATGGCTGCCGCCGTCGGCGCATCGGGCGCGAGCTCGAGGCCCACGACAACCCCTGCGCACGTGGCGACCTGCGGCTGCAGTGTGATGTGGAGCGTTCGTTCGGCGCAGGCTTCGCCGTTGACGCGGCTCGTGAGCGTCGCGGTCTTGACGATCGGGGCACTGCCCGCCGCCGGGCGCTCGAAGGAGAATGGCCTGCGCGCGCCGTTGACCGCCGTCGAGGCGACGCCGTCGACCGTCAGTTGTCCCGTGATGCCCTCTCCCGTCAGCGTCATCAGCAGGGAGCCGGTGACGTGGGTTCCCGAGTCGCTCTCGCCGACGATGCTCAGGTCGACGGTCGTGTTCGCGCACGTCAGCGGCGGTGGCAGAGCGGCCGGGATCGCCACCGTCGTCTCTGCCGCACACGTGGCCTGGTTCTCGTCGACGTAGCTGGCGCGGACGGCCACCGTGTGCGGCTGCTGACTCTGCGGGAACGGATAGGTCACGGCCTGGCCGAGGATTGCCGTCGCTTCCGTGATGGCGCCCTGATCGGCGCGATACCAGATGCGCAGCGTTCGCGAGGCGGACTGGCTGGAGGCAGCGCTTCGCAGCGTGATGAGCCCGTCGGCCCAGCTCGCCGAGACCGACAACCCTGTCGTGCACGACCGGGTGTCCGGCGGCGGCGTGGGCGCCGTGGGCTGGCACGCGCCGCCCGTATGCCAGCGGATCGCGTCGAGCCGGTCCGCCCGGGTCGGAATCGGCTGGCCGCCGGCGTTGCTCACGTCGAGCTGATAGCAGCCATCGGGGATGCGCAGCGGTCCCATGACGACGCGCTGCCCGGCTGGCACGAGGTATCGCTGGCCATCGACGAGCACCTGCCCATCGGTCAGGACGATCGACGATCCGTTGTTGCGGTCCCACGACGTGAAGGTGAGCTCGCACGCGAACTGGCTGACGTTCTCGACGGCGAGCGTGA
The DNA here is from genome assembly GCA_964543955.1 of uncultured Bifidobacteriaceae bacterium. GTDB lineage: Bacteria > Acidobacteriota > Vicinamibacteria > Vicinamibacterales > UBA2999 > VFZN01. The sequence continues at coordinate 11,052 of CAZJBN010000107.1, read as the reverse complement.
TGGTGTTGCCGGCGAACGCCGGCCGGAACTGACCGCTGTCGTCGTAGATGTCCATCGCCAGGTGCTCGCGCCCGCAACGCTGCACGGCAGAGGAAGCGGCGCCCGATTCGGTCGAGCCGGTTGCCGCACTCGGGGTCGTTGTTACAGTCGAGCTGGAGCCCGGCATGACAGATGGCGATGTCGGAGTGAGCGGCGAGTCGCCACTGCAGCCGGCAGACATGGCGGCTGCCAGAACCAGGACAGTGGATAACACTTTCGTATAGGCATACGAGGCCTTATATGTCATTTCAGTCCTATCATGTCATATCAAACCTCTTCCGTGAAGTGGGGAGTGTGTCATTCTCCGTCTCTTGATTACATGAATGGTGATCGCCGTTCTTCGGTTGTCGCCTGGGCGGAGCGCGGACTAGGATGGGGGAGTCCCTGTAACTGACTGCATGGAAATGCACTTGGCGACACATGGCATGTTTGGCCGCATTGCCGGCCACCGCCGGCTGACCGGTCTGCTGACGCGGGCAATCGGGCGGGGCACACTGCCGCCCGCGCTTCTTTTTGCCGGTCCGACGGGAGTGGGCAAGTGGCGCACGGCGGTGGCCGTTGCCCAGGCGCTCAACTGCCAGGATCCCGTGACTGTCGCCTCGAAGGACGGCGTGGCTGTCTTTCAGGACGCTTGCGGCAAGTGCCGCTCCTGTGAGCGCATCGCGCGCGGGGTTCACGTCGACGTGCTCGCCGTTGAACCGGACGAGAAGGCGTCAATCAAGATCGACGTCGTTCGCGACGTGCTGTCGCGCACGGCGTATCGACCGTTCGAGGGCCGCCGCCGTGCCGTGCTCGTGCGCGAGGCCGATACGCTCGAGCCGCAGGCGCAGAACGCGCTGCTCAAGTCGCTCGAAGAGCCGCCTCCCGCCACCGTCTTCGTCCTGACGACGGCTGTCCCGGGAGCGCTGCTGCCGACGGTCCGCTCACGGTGCATGACGCTCCGCTTCGCGCGGCTCAGCGCAGACGATGTGTGCGAGATCCTGACACGGGATCACGGGCAGAGCCGGGAGGACGCATTGGCCGTCTCGGCGCTGGCCGACGGCAGTGTCGGACAGGCGCTCGCGCTCGAGTCGGCGGACGTGGCCGTGCTTCGCGAGACGGCGCTCCTGCTGCTTGGCGAAACGGCGGGTCAGACGGACACGGCGGGCCGATTGCGGGTGGCGGCCGCAGTGGTCGCGGGTCCATCGAAGAAGGAGCGTTCGCGAGACGACCTCGCCGTGATCCTGCGGCTGGCCTCGTCGATGCTGCGCGACATCGAGGCCATCAACAGCCAGGCGGACGCGCGCGTGCTGGCCAATCCTGTCGTGGCGGGTGACTTGCGCGCGCTGGCGCCGCGGTTTGCCGGCGAGCGTGCGAGGCAGGCGTTCGTGGCCGTGGACCGCGCGCTCGCGGCTCTCGAGCGCAATGCCGGAACGAAGGTCGTCGCGGACTGGCTGGCGGTGAGCATTTAGATTGGGACCGGCGCTTCGCGCCGGGAGGACCGCGTCGATGGCGCGGGCGGACTCCGTCGGAGTCGGACCGGCACTGCGCGCCGTGAGGACCGCGCCGATGGCGCGGCGGGACTCCGCACGAGCGAGCAGTCCCCCCGCGCGCAGCGCGCGTCTCACGCGGCAAAGCGCGGGTCCCACCGTCGTCACTCTCGCGGCACAGCCGCGAGTCCCAGATGAGATACTGATCGAATGCGTCGCGTCCGTGTGGGGATCACCGTTGGCGATCCGGCGGGGATCGGTCCGGAGATCGCGGCCAGGGCCATGGTCGATCCGCGCGTGGGCGCGATCTGCGAACCCGTGCTCTTCGAGCCCGACTCGACCGCGGGCATCAGGCCCGGCGAGGAATCGGCGGAGGCCGGGCAGGCCGCCTACGCGACCGTGGTGCGTGCCGTCGACGCGGCGCGTGCGGGCGAGATCGATGCGGTGGCGACCGCGCCGATCAGCAAGCGCGCCTTCGCGCTGGCCGGGCTTCCGTGGAAGGGGCACACCGACCTTCTCGCCCACCTCTGCGGCGTCGAGCACGTCCGCATGCTCTTCTACGCCGATCGTCACCCGCCGCTGTGCGTGACGCTGGCGACGGTCCATGTCCCGCTCGCCCAGGTGCCGTCGCTCGTGACGCTGGATCTCGTCTCCCGAACGATTACGATGACCGCTGACTGGTTGAAGGGGATGGGCATTCGAGCGCCGGGAATCGCGCTGGCCGGGCTCAACCCGCACGCAGGCGAATCGGGGCTGCTCGGCAGCGAGGACGAGACCGTGCTGAGACCGGCCGTGGCGGCCGCCAGGGCGGCCGGTGTGGACGCCAGCGGGCCGTGGCCGGCGGACACGATCTTCCTGCGCGCGTCGCGCGGGGAGTTCGATGCGGTGGTCGCCTGCTATCACGACCAGGGACTCATCCCGGTCAAGCTGCTGGCGTTTGGCGAGGCCGTCAACGTCACGATCGGCCTGCCCATCATCCGCACGTCGGTCGATCACGGCACGGCATTCGACATCGCGGGTCGGGGGGGCGCGGACCACGGAAGCCTGGTCGCCGCCGTGCTGCTCGCGGCGAAGCTGGCTCGGAAGAAGAGGACCGACCCCGTCTCCGGTCCGGGAAAAGACGCCTGACCCCTTTTTCTTTTCGCCATGGCTCAGAAACCCGCCAGACCGTCGAAGGATGAGGAGCAGACGCTCATTGCGGACAACCGCAAGGCGTTCTTCGACTATCACATCCTCGAGACCTTCGAGGCTGGCATCGCGCTCCTCGGCACGGAGGTCAAGGGCATTCGCGAAGGGCGCGCCAACCTGCGCGACAGCTTCGCGCGCGTCGAGCAGGGCGAGGTGTGGCTCTACAACGTGCACATCAACCCGTACTCGCATCGCGGCTACGCGGACCACGATCCCAGGCGCCGCCGCCGGCTGCTCCTGCACAAGCACGAGATCCGGAAGCTCATCGGCAAGACGGTGGAGAAGGGCCTGACGCTGGTGCCGACGAAGCTGTACTTCAAGAACGGCCGTGTGAAGGTGGGCATCGCCCTCGCCAGAGGCAAGCAGGCGCACGACAAGCGCGAGACGATCCGGCGCCGCGAGGTGGACCGCGAGACGCGCGCTGCTGTCAAGGAGCGCTCGCGGTGAGGCCGATTCCGTTCAACCGTGCGGCCGTCACCGGCAACGAAACCGCCTACGTCTCCCGCGTCATCGCCGAGGGCCCGCTGCACGGCGATGGTCCGTTCACGCGCCAGTGCCACGAGTGGATCGAGCGGCTCACGGGCGCACCCAGGGCGCTGCTCACGACGTCCTGCACGCACGCCCTCGAGATGGCGGCGCTGCTCCTCGACCTCACCGACGGCGACGAGGTCATCGTCCCGCCCTTCACGTTCGTCTCCACCGTCAACGCGATCGTCCTGCGCGGTGCACGGCCGGTCTTCGTGGACATCCGCCCGGACACGCTCAACCTCGACGAACGCGCCATCGAAGCGGCCATCACGCCGCGGACGCGCGCCATCGTCCTCGTGCACTACGCGGGCGTGGCGTGCGAGATGGACGCGGTCATGGCCATCGCCGCCCGCCACGGGCTGGCCGTCGTCGAGGACAACGCGCACGGGCTCTTCGGCCGCTACAAGGGACGCGCGCTCGGCACGTTCGGCGTCTTCTCGACGCTCAGCTTTCACGACACCAAGAACCTGTCGTGCGGCGAGGGCGGCGCCATCCTGATCAACGACGCCGCCGCCGTCGAGCGCGCGGAGATCATCCGCGAGAAGGGGACCAACCGCACGCGCTTCCATCGCGGGCAGGTGGACAAGTACACGTGGTGCGACATCGGGTCGAGTTACCTGCCGTCCGACATCCTCGCGGCGTACCTGCTGGCGCAACTCGAGTCGCACGACCGCATTCAGGCGCGGCGCCACGTCATCTGGTCGCGCTACGCCGACGAACTGGCGCCGTGGGCATCGCGGACCGGCGCGCGGCTGCCGATCGTGCCCGAAGGCTGCGAGCATCCGGCGCACATCTTCTACCTGCTGATGCCGTCGCTCGAGGCGCGCACCAGGCTCATCACCCACCTGCGCGAACGCCTCATCCTCGCGGTCTTCCACTACCTTCCCCTGCACCTGTCGACGATGGGCCGCCGGTTCGGCGGGCACGACGGACAGTGCCCCGTGACCGAAGACGTGGCGGACCGCCTGGTCCGCCTGCCGCTGTTCTTTCAACTGAACGACGAGGATCAGGCGCGCGTCATCGAGGCGGTGCGAGAGAGTGCTTGACAACGCGGCCGAACTGATCTGCCCTCGCGTCGAAAGTGGGTTGTCCCTGACGCGGGCCGTTCGGTAGACTGGCAGGGTCCACACGTCAAACCGAAGTCGGCTCTCCAGCAAGGACGGAGGTGTCGTCCGGGCTCGTCAACCCCCCGCCGAGAGGAGGCTGCATGACCACGGTCATCACTTCGCCGTCACCGACCCGGTCCTCGACCGGTGCCCGAGGCGTCAAGTACATCACCGACATCGACCGCATCCCGAACATCCCCGAGGCCGATCGCGAGCGCCTGAAGGAGGTGGCCCAGCGGTACGTGTTCCGGGTGAACGACTACTACCTGGGGCTCATCGACTGGGACGATCCGGACGATCCCATCAAGCAGCTGATCATCCCGCGGCAGGAGGAGCTGAACGACTGGGGCGAGCTCGATGCCAGCAACGAAGCCTCGGTGACGGTCGCGCGCGGCGCGCAGCACAAGTATCGCGACACGGCGCTCCTCCTCGTCAACGAGGTGTGCGGCGCCTATTGCCGCTACTGCTTCCGGAAGCGGCTGTTCATGAACGACAACGACGAAGCGTCCCTCGACGTCTCGGCCGGCATCGACTACATCCGCGAGCATCCCGAGATCACCAACGTGCTCCTGACCGGCGGCGATCCGCTCATCCTCGGCACACGACGGCTCGCCGAGATTCTCTCGGCGCTCCGTGCCATTCCGCACGTGCACGTCATCCGCCTCGGATCGAAGATTCCGGCGTTCAATCCGTTCCGGATCCTCAACGATCCCGAGTTGCAGCTGGTCCTGCGTGAGCACTCGACGACCGAGAAGCGCATCTACCTGATGGCGCACTTCGATCATCCACGTGAGCTGACCGACGTCGCCATCGAGGGCCTCTCCACCTACCTCGCCTGCGGCGTCGTCGCGGTCAACCAGTGCCCGCTGATCAAGGGCGTGAACGACAACGTGGAGACGCTGGTCGAGATGTACCGGACGCTCTCGTTCATCGGCGTGCCGCCGTACTACCTGTTCCAGGGCCGTCCGACCGCCGGCAACGAGCCGTACGAGCTGCCGATCGTCCGCGGCTTCCAGCTGTTCGACGCGGCGCGCAACCGCTGCTCGGGCCTGGCCGCGCGCGCACGGTTCTGCATGTCGCACGCGACGGGCAAGATCGAGGTCGTCGGCCTCGACGCCGATCGGATCTACATGCGCTATCACCGCGCGAAGTTCATCGAGGACGAAGGGCGGTTCATGGTCTTTCGCCGCGACGACGACGCCTTCTGGCTCGACCAGCTGGAGCCGCTCGATGGACTGGGGACCCGCCCGGAGCAGACGAAGACCCGATCGGTGGCCTGCGCCGCCTGAGCCGGGTGAAGCGGGCGGCTTTGCGTGTCGCGCACGGCCGCGCCGCGCATAGGATCAGTAGCCCGGCCATGTCCACTGCCACAGCGCGCCCCTCGATCCTCATCGTCGGCTACAAGGCCTACGACGAGCTCGAGGGGTGCCTCGTGTCGATTGGGCGTCACGAGCCGGAAGCGCGCGTGGTCGTGGTCGACCACGAGGGCGACGCCGCGCGCGGGCGCGCGCTCGCGTCGGCGCACCCCTCAATCGTCTACATACCGACGCCTGACAATCCGGGCTTCGGCGCCGGCGTGAACCGCGCGGCGCGCGAAGCCGCCGCAGGGCCGCTCGTGCTGCTCAATCCCGACTGCGAGCTCACGGGACCGATCCTGGAGCCGCTCGCGCGCGTCCTGGCCGACCATCCCCGCGCTGGTGTGGTCGGCGGCCTGGTCCGGGAGACCGATGGCAGCGTGCAGGCCTCCTCGCGTGCGTTTCCGAACTGGACGACGGGCATTGCCGGGCGCACCTCGTGGCTGACGCGTGTGGCGCCGAACAATCCGTTGACGCGACGGAACTTGAAGCACGACGCCGGGGCGCTCCGGACCTCGAGCACTCGAGCACCTGAGCACCCTGATCACCCGGGCACCCGGGCACCCGCGCACCCGGGTACCCGGGCACCCGCGCACCCGGGCACCCGGGCACCCGCGCACCCGGGCACCCGGGCACCCGCGCATCCGGGCACCCGGGCACCTGAGCACCCGGGCACCCGGGCACCTGAGCACCTGAGCACCCGGGCACCTGAGCACCCGGGCACCCGGGCACCTGAGCACCCGGGCACCCGGGCACCTGAGCACCCGGGCACCCG
>CAZJBN010000107.1:1563-4492 GCA_964543955.1 uncultured Bifidobacteriaceae bacterium | reverse complement strand
GGGCACCTGAGCACCCGGGCACCCGGGCACCTGAGCACCCGGGCACCCGGGCACCAGGGCACTCGAGCACCCGGGCACCTGTTCCAGTCGATTGGGTCTCCGGCGCCTTCATGCTGATTCGCCACGAGACCTTCGATACGCTCGGCGGCTTCGACGAGCGATTCTTCCTCTACTGGGAGGACGCGGACTTCTGCCGGCGCGCCCTCGACGCGGGCTGGACGACGATGTACGCGCCGGTGGCTGAGGTGGTGCATCACACGGCGCGCACGAGCGCACACGCGCCGGCTCGATCGCTCGTCGCTTTTCACGTCAGCGCGCTTCGGTACCACTGGACGCACGGCGGTGTCATCGCGCGCCTGCTGTCGCCGCTTGTCGCTGCCGCCCTGGCCGCGCGGCTGGCGCTGCGGATGTTCACGGCACGGCGCAGGGTGAACTCCAGCCCAGCCGGGTGATTGGGGCCCTTCCGGGAGGGACCCGCGCTGCCGCGCGGGTAGGGCCCTTCGGGGGGGACCTCCCCGGACCTTCCCGAACCTTCCCGGACCTTCCCGAACCTTCCTGAACCTTCCCGGACCTCCCTTGTGTTTCGCCTCGGCCGATCGGTGACGAATGACGCGACTCTAACGTCACACTTGCGCAAGTAGCGTCACTTCGGATACTCTCTCGACCGCTGCTGAGGTTCCCCCCGCCTCACCGGTAGTCATCGTTTGCCATCACCGCGTCCGAACACCCATTGTCGAGCTGCCGCAGTCGCGGCCGGGTGCGTCGCTCGGACACCCCATTCAGTCCCCTTTCGGTAGCCAATGGAGCCGATATCCATGTCCGCTCGTCGACCTTCATCTGTCTTTCACCGCTCATCGGCCCCCCGTCGCAGGAGTGGCCTCCGCGCGTGGGCGCTTTCCGCGATCTTCGTGGCCACGGCCGTCACCTATGCCCAGCACCCCCCGGCAGCGAACCAGGCGGGCGAGGCGCACCCGAACTTCGACATTCGCACGGCCAAGCAGGACGACCGTTTCCCGAACAGGGACGCGGCCATCGCCTACCTGTCGGGTGTCGTGCCGGTGCCGGCCGGCGTCAGCGACCTCGCGGTCGAGCGCGTGGCGGGTGTTGCTGCGCTCGAAGCTGCCTTCAAGGGTGTTCACGTCGAGAATCACGTGGCCCTCGGCACGACCGAGATCGTGAGCGCGGCGCCGGGCACGGGCTTCCTGACGCCGCCATCGGGCAATCGGGTGGCCGCTCTTCGTGGGTTCCTGGCGGAACACGCAGGCGCCTACGGACTCTCGGCCGCGCAGGTCGGCGAGCTCGAAGTCGTCGCCGACTACATGAACCCGGCCGGGAACATGGGCTGGGTCGAGCTCCAGCAGACCTTCAACGGCATCCCTGTCTTCCAGGGCTACCTTCGCGGTGGCTTCACATCCAAGGGCGAGCTCGCACGCACGACGGGAGCGCTCGCGGCTGGTATCGACGCCTCGACGCTTTCGGCCACGCCCTCGATCACCGCTGCCCGTGCCCTGTCGCTGGCGACTGCAAGCGTGGGCTGGAACGTGAACGAGAGCGCGCTCGTCCAGACCTCCGTCGATGGCGCGAAGCTGATCTTCGGTCGTGCGAACATGGCCGGCGATGCCAGGGCGTGGCCCGTGTATTTTCCGGTGGCGCAGGGCGTTGTCCGGCTGGCCTGGGCCACCGAGATCATTGGCGACCCCGACGGGTTCCTCACCGTCATCGACGCCGGGACCGGAACGCTCCTGTTCCGCAAGAACCTCACGAACTACCAGACGCAGTCGGTCACCTACAACGTCTACACGAGCGAGAGCCCCGCGCCCTCGTCGCCCACACCGGCGCGCCCGGGCGACGGGTACCACGCGCCCTTCGTTCCGAGGGCGAACGTCACGCTGATCGGGAACGAAGCGCCGAACACGTTCAACAATCTGGGCTGGATCACTGACGGCAACAACACGACGGACGGCAACAACGTCGAGGCGGGCATCGACCGCGTCGCGCCGAACGGCGTGGACGCGCCTGTCACGGGCTCGGGGGCCCGGGTCTTCAACTTCGCATACAACCCGCAGACCGACGATCCGCTCACGGCCGCCTACCAGAACGGCGACGTGACCAACATGTTCTACTGGACCAACCGTTACCACGACGCCACCTACCTGCTCGGTTTCACTGAAGCCGCCGGCAACTTCCAGCACGACAACTTCGGCCGCGGCGGCGTTGCCGGCGACCGCGTGAGCGCCGAGGGACAGGATGGATCCGGGACGAACAACGCCAACTTCCTCACGCCGGCAGACGGCGGGCGCGGCCGGATGCAGATGTTCATCTGGACCGGTCCGACGCCCGACCGATCCGGCGATCTGGACCAGGACGTCATCATCCACGAGCTCACGCACGGGACATCCAACCGCCTGCACGCCAACGCAAGCGGGCTGTCGGCCACGATGTCGGTCGGCATGGGTGAAGGCTGGTCGGACTTCTACGCGCGCGCGCTCCTGTCGACCGCGGACGAGGACGTCAACGGCGTCTTCGCGCTCGGCGGGTGGGTCACGAGTGCCCTGGCCGCGCGCGGCCCGAACTTCGAGAGCTACTACTACGGGATCCGCCGGTTCCCGCACGCGGTTCGCACCAACGTCGGGCCGAATGGACGGCCGCACAACCCGCTGACGTTCGCCGACATCGATTCGGCGCAGATGAACCTCAGCGACGGCGCGTACCCACCGGCGTTCGACAACGGCGCCTTCCTGGTGCACAACATCGGTGAGGTCTGGGCGAGCGCGCTGTTCGAAGTCCGCGCGCGTTTCATCACGCGGCTGGGGTTTGCCGTCGGGAATCAGCGCATCCTGCAGTTCGTCACCGATGGCATGAAGCTGGACCCCGTGAACCCGACGTTGCTGCAGGGACGCGACGCCATCCTCGCGGCGGCCAACGCCTC
>CAZJBN010000107.1:0-1463 GCA_964543955.1 uncultured Bifidobacteriaceae bacterium | reverse complement strand
GAGCACCGCGTCTCGTACGAAACGGGCAACGGCACGGCAACCGCGCCGGCCGCGACGACGTCAACGGTCGCAACGCCGACGTCGCTGCCTGCAGGGTCGCCCGTGACGACGTCCGGGTCCGCGTCGCCGTATCCCCTGAGCATCAACGTGGCCGGCATGACGGGCACGATCACGAAGCTCGCCGTGCGCCTCAACGGCCTCTCGCACACGTTCCCGGCCGATCTCGACATGCTGCTCGTCGGCCCCGGCGGGCAGTCCTCCATGTTCATGTCCGATATCGGCGGCGGCGGCGACGCCAGCCTGCTGGATCTGACATTCGAGGACGGCGCGCCCGCGCCCTCGGCGTCGCAGCTGGTGTCCGGCACCTTTGCCCCGACGAACGTCGGAGCAACTGACCCGATGGCAGCGCCTGCACCCGCCGGTCCCTACACGTCCAACCTCTCGGTGTTCAACGGGACCAACCCGAACGGCACGTGGAATCTGTTTGCCGTGGACGATGCAGGTGCCGATGCGGGCTCGATGGCAGGGTACTCACTGCTCATCACGACGACGTCGTCGTCGGGTGACTACCAGGTGGCGAGCGGGCAGCTCGTCTTCCCGCCGGGAACCGCATCGCTGCCCGTGAACGTGACCGTGAACGGCGACACGGACATCGAGGCGAGCGAAACGTTCTTCGTCAACCTCTCCGCGCCGATCAACGCGATCATCGGCGATGCGCAGGGCGTCGGGACCATCCTCAACGATGACGGCCTGGTCATGCCGACGGCCGTGAACGACGCGTACAGCACGTCGGCCAACGTGCCGATCACGCAGACCGCGCCCGGCGTACTCGGGAACGACAACGCCAACGGGGCAGGAGCGATGACGGCGGCGCTCGTATCCGGCCCGGCCAACGGCGCGTTGACCTTGAACGCGGACGGCGGCTTCTCCTATACGCCGAACCCGAACTTCTTCGGCGCGGACAGCTTCACCTACCAGGCCGTCACGCTGGGCGGCAGTGCCGTGGCGACGGTCAGTCTGACCACGGCGAACCTGACGACGGCGCAGGCGCCGAGCGCGCTGTATGTCTCGTCGGTGGTCGGCAACACGGTGACCTTCCGGTGGAATCCGCCGGCCCTCGGTCCAGTCCCGACCCAGTACGTGCTCGAAGGCGGTATTCCGTCCGCGCCGATTCTGGCGAGCCTGCCGACGGGAAGCCACGCGCCGATCTTCACGGTGACGGTCCCGCGCGGGTCGTGGATTGCGCGCGTGCACACGCTGGTTGGTGGGGAGAAGAGCGCGGCGTCCAACGAGGTGGTCGTTCATGCCAGCGTGCCGGTCGCGCCCTCGGCGCCGGCCGATCTGCTGGGCCTGGTGAACGGCACGACGCTGGGGCTGGCGTGGAAGAACACGTTCCTCGGCGGGGCGCCGAGCGGGCTGATCCTCGACGTGACAGGGTCGCTGTCGGCGTCGCTCGCGATCGG
>CAZJBN010000106.1:0-16882 GCA_964543955.1 uncultured Bifidobacteriaceae bacterium | reverse complement strand
TCTGCTGATCCTCGGGTGTTGTGCGGCCATCGGGCCTGCGCGGCGTGCAGCACGAGCCGAGCCCATGGTCTCGCTCAGGAGTGAGTGACACGCGTTCACCTCCGACCACTCATACGCAGCAAGACGCTCGTGAGTGAGGTGACGTCGGTGCCGCCCTGCTGATCGGGCTTCAACTCGAAGGTGGCGGGCGAACCGAAGTACTCGATCGACCAGAGCCGCGAGGGCTCCCTCCGCAGGATCCGGGCGTCGTGCCGGGTGCCATTGATGAAGGCGAAGTGAATGATCCCTTCATCTTCGGCGGCCGACTCTGCCCAGAACCGGGCTCGTCCAGAGGAGGAGTCGAGCGATGCGAACACGTCCGCAGGCGGACGCTCGATCTGAATACGCCAGCGAATGGGACCTTTGGTTTCGGTTCTGAGCGTCTGTTGCGTCATTGTGAGCCCCTGGACGGCGGCAGATCGTATGGCAGCTCGGCCCTTCGAGGGATTCAGGGGACGCCGGCGCGGGGACGCGGATGCCGTCGGCAAACCTGTCTTCGGGTAGGTCCGCAGCAGTGTCACCGGGACGTCTGAGACGGTGTGGACGGCCGCGCGGTGTTGTACTTCGGGCGCTCGTTCGTCAATCAAGATCGTGCGACAACAGACGAAACTGCTGCCGAATCGCCACCTCCCCTCGTCTGGTCCCGGCACTGCGTTCAGGTCGACGAGTCGAACATACCTCATCGTTGTCGCCCTGGCTCTATCGGCCGCCAACTTCACGTTCGCCAGCGCCGCCCAGTCAGCGAGTGACGCTCAGCGGTTCCGGCCGGCAGACATGCTGGCGACGACTGACGTCGGCGATGTGCAACTCTCGCCGGACGGCCAGATGGTGGTGGTGACCACGACCAGAGCACTTCTCGACGACAACCGAACGACCAGTCGCGTGCTCCTGCTGCCGATCGCGGGAGGCCAGGCGATTCCGATCCTCGAAGACGGCCCCTCCGGCGCGTCGACCTTCCGGTGGTCTGGCGATGGCCGGCGCATCGCCTTCATCGGTGCGCGCGACGACAGGGCCGCGATATGGGTATTCGACGTCGCGACCAGGACCGTGACCCGGGTCTGCGATATCGACCGATCGAACGCCTACCTGTCGCAGACGGGCGAGTCGCTGGCGTGGTCGCCAGATGACCGCTCCCTCGCATTCATCGCTACCGCCGATCCCGCCCAGTCGATGGACCCCGTCGTCGTGACGCGGATGCAGTACAAGGCTCGGACGACATTTGCCGACAATCGGCGGATGCATGTGTTCGTCGTGGGCAGCGCCGGTGGCGTGCCGACCCAGTTGACCAGCGGCTCGTTTGACGAGCACTCGATTGCCTGGACGCCTGACGGCCGCTCGATCGTCTTCGCATCGAACAGGGAGCCCGAACCCGACGCCTTTCACAACTACGACCTGTTCGCCGTCGATCTCGCCACGAGGCAGGTGCGTCAACTGACCAGGACCAGGGGTGTCGAGGCCTCGCCTCTGGTATCGCCCGATGGCCGCTGGATCGCGTACAGAGCGACGACCCGTCCCATGGCCACGATCGACAGCGTGGCCGAAGATGCCCATCTGTGGGTGATACCGGTCGGCGGGGGTGAAGCCAGGAAGGTCAACGGATCCCTGGACCGCCGGACCGGAGCGTTTGCCTGGAGCGCCGACTCCGCGTCGCTGATCTTCAGCGCATCGGACCATGGCAAGACGCTCCTGTACAAGGTCGACCTGGGCGGCGGAGTGTCGACTCCGCTCTTCGATCGTGCCGCACAGGTGAGCACGTTCTCACTGGCCACCAACGGCGCGATCGCCTTCGGCCTGTCCACCCCGACGGCCCCCCGAGAGCTCTATCACCTCGAGTCCGGTGCAACCGAGCCGAAGCAACTGACAACCTTCAACGCGGATCAGTTGCGCCGCTGGCGCCTGTCGACTCCCGAAACGGTGACGTTCAGGAGCAGCGACGGCGTCGAGATTCAAGGCTGGTTGTACCCGCCTGTTCAGACGAGCGGACGGGTGCCCCTGCTCTTGAACATCCACGGGGGACCGCACGGCGCGTTCGGCTGCGTGTTCGATCCCATGGTTCAGGGGTACGCCGGACATGGCTACGCGGTTCTGAACGTGAATCCGCGCGGCAGCATCGGCTACGGCCAGGCGTTCTCGGACGGCAGCCTCGACCAGTGGGGCGGCCGCGACTACCAGGATCTGATGGAGGCGGTCGACCACGTCCTGGCGACGCGACCGCAGATCGATCCGGAGCGGCTCGGCGTCACGGGACGAAGCTATGGAGGCTTCATGACGAACTGGGTCATTACACAAACCCATCGCTTCAAGGCCGCGGTTTCGGTCGCCAGCGTAGCCAACCTCATCAGCTTCTACGCGACGTCGATCTATCAGGATCTCATCCATGCGGAATTCGGCGGCTTTCCATGGGCCGGCGACAACTTCGCCAAGCTCTGGAAGTGGTCCCCAATGGCCCATGTCCGCAACGCGACGACCCCGACACTGTTCGTGCACGGGGAGGTGGACAACGATGTCCACATCACCGAAGCCGAAGCCATGTACATGGCGCTTCGCCGCCGCGGTGTCGAGACGGTGCTCGTGCGCTATCCACGCGAGGGCCACGCGTTTCGTGAACCGAAGCACCGGCTCGATCAGCTGACCCGAACGCTCGAGTGGCTCGATCGCTTCCTCATGCCGGGTTCACCGACCGAGCCATAGCAATTCACACGCACGTTGAAAGGGTCGTTCATGCCGTCAGTCGTCCGTTCGTTCACCCTTGGCGGGTTGTGCCTTGCCATGATTGTTGGCTCCATGGCCGCGACGGGCGGTCAGAAGCCCGATGAAGCCAGGACCACAGCCATCGTCGGAGGCATGCTGCTCGATGGATGGGGCGGCCCTCCGCTGCACCATGCGACCGTTCTCATCCAGGGCAATCGAATCGTCGAAGTCGGCACCGCCGCGTCGGTGACCGTACCGGCCAACGCGTCGGTCATCGACGCCAGCGGACGGACCATCATGCCCGGACTCATCGAGGCGCACGCGCACCTCTTCATCCTGGGACACGGCGACTACCCGCGGTGGTTTCCATGGATGATGGAGAACAAGCTCACGGAAAGGGTGATGGAGATCTCCGCGAGGCAGATGCTCAATGCCGGCATCACCACGGCGGTCGACGTCGGTGACCCGCTCGACGCGTCGCTTCGTCTCCGTGATCGTTCGGCCAGGAACGAGATTCCCAGTCCGCGGCTCGTCATCTCCGGCACCCAGCTGGTACCGAACCGCAATCCGGGGGCCCCACCCGGGATGTTGGAGAAGGTCGGCCTGACGATGCCGGTGACCACTCCCGAGAGTGCTGTCTCGGCCGTCAACCAGTTGCTCGAGGCGGGCGTGGATATCATCAAGCTGCAGTCAGGGTTCTCAGCCGAACACTACCGGGCGATAGTCGGCGCTGCACGCAAGCGCGGCAAGAAGGTACATGCTCACGTCTACACCGAACAGGAAGTGACAGACGCATTCGAGGCCGGCGTCGACGTCCTGCAGCACGTGGGATCCGGCGGCACGTATCCGCCGTACACGGCGGATCTGGTTCGGCGGATCGCGCAATCCGGCCGCCCCATCGTGGATACCATCGCTCATCGCTCGTGGGTCTATCCGGCAACGGAGGCCTTCCCCGAGCGCCTGCAGGACCCGCAGCTGCTGGAGGACTTCGGCCGCGACATCTACGACGAGGTCCAGCGCTCGTTCAAGCACTGGCACACTCTGGGCTACTTCAACCGCATCGACAGCGAGCTCTTCTTCCGGGAGCAGGCCGCCCGACAGTGGATCGATTCCGGTGCGGTGATGGGGATGGGAACCGACTCGGGGACGCCGCTCAACTTCCATACCGAAGCGCTCTGGCGCGAGATGCAGGCGCACGTCGAGATGGGGATGGCGCCGTCCCGCGTGATCGTGGCGGCGACGCGAATCAATGCGACACGCGTGGTTGGCCGAAACGACCTGGGCACCATCGAGCCAGGGAAGCTGGCGGACCTCATCGTGGTCAATGGCAATCCGCTGGCCGACATGTCGGTCATCGGGCGGGTCGAGGTGGTTGTGAAGGATGGCGTCGTGGTCAAGAACGCCAGGGACGCGGCGGGCAAGACGTCCCAGTAATCAGCGCCTGACGATGACTCCGTCCTTGACGACCGTCTGGACGCGCGAGAGCGCCACGACATCGCTGATGGGATCTCCTCTGACAACAATGATGTCGGCCAGCTTGCCCGGATCGATGGTCCCGAGCTCGCGCTCACGACCCAGGATGCGTGCGTTGACAGAGGTGGCGGCCGCAATGGCACGCTCCGGCGACATCCCCATGTCGACGTGGACGGCGATTTCGCGCCACAACGCTTCGGTGTGAAAGTTCATGGGAGTGCCGGAATCGGTTCCCATGCCGATGACCGCGCCGCTCTCGATGAACTGCCGGACGCCTCGCTCGCGGAATAGCGCATCCCGGTCAGCGGACCGGAAATAGGCCAGGGTGGGCCAGTCGGCAAACGAACGCTGGACGGCGTCCCAGATGCGGGGAGGAAAATCGTTCTTCAAGCGTGGATCCTGCAGCCGCTCCGGGAACGCTGTGGTCGCTGGATAGATCCACGAGGTTCTGGCGGCTGTCAGGACCACGGGCCGTGCGTGGTTCACGATCTTCCGGACCAGTGCGCTCGTGTAGGGCGGAGTGTTCGCGCCTCCGGCGTGGGTCAGCACATCGACCCCTGCATCCACGGCGCTCTCGACGCCATCCTCTTCATGCACGTGGGCGTGCACTTTCAGACCGTGCCGGTGTGCGGCTTCGACGACCCGTGCATAGTATTCCCTCGGCATCGGATACGCCTTGATGACGTCAACGCCGGCCTGCGCCAGGGCCTCGGTCTCGGCATAGGCCTGGTCCGGGCTCGTGACCACGCGCTGGAAGTCCACCGCGAAAGGGCCCTTCGACAATGCGATCCATGGGCCGCTGACAGAGAGGCGGGGGCCGGGGACCTCTCCGCGATTGATGCGGTCACGGATCGAGAGGCTTTCCTTCAGGGGCCCGGCGAGATCGACGGCCGATGTCACGCCGGACTCGACCAGTTGCCGCGCCGACACTTCCATGACGCCCTCGACTCCGTTTGCGGCCAGCCACGGAAACCACGCCGCGTAGTCGCCGTGCCCGAGGAGCATCGTATGCACGTGCAGGTCGATCAAGCCGGGCAGCATCGTGTGCCCGCTGGTATCGACAATGGTCGTGCCCGGGGGGATCACCGCATCGGCTTTGCGGCCAACCCACGTGATCCGGTTGTCTTCGATCAGGACCGCGGCGCGATGCAGGACCGGCACCTGCTCGTGTCCACGGAAGAGCGCTCCGCCGACCAGAGCGAGACGACGCGGCGGCTGCTGCGATTCGGCACCGAGGCGGTCGCGGTCCGCCAAGAGGGCGGCCACGATGACGAGCGCGCCGAGAACGCGCACGTAAGCTCCAGCGGCACGCATCATTGCGCGGTCGTCCGCGCGCGGATCGACTCGACGAACTCGGGGGCCCGTTTGAGCGCGTCAGCGACCTGCGACAGGTGTTGATAGGCGGACTGCTGTCTCACCGGGACATCCGGGGCCACCTTCAGGTCGAAAGGATTGTCGTCGTCGGCAAGCGGCAGCTTGACGATGCGGGTCTCGACGAGGTCGCGCCTCGACGAGATCCGTACGCCGTGCTCGTCCTCTTCGAAGCTTTCGGTCGACAGGCTCAGAAAAGTCTCCGCATCGACGTGCCGGACGATGTCTCGGCGGCTCAGCCACGTGCGAGGGGGGCCTTCGCTTCGCCAGCGGAACACCACGCGGACCGGCTCCGTGTATCGGACGCGGAAAACACGGCGCCCGTCTTCCTCCACCTCCACCGCGGAGGCCCTGAGCGGAGAGATTGGTGGAATCGGATTCATGGTATCGGTCAGGACGGCCTCGTTCTGGAGCAGCTCGCCGAGAATGGGCCGGAACGGCAGATAACCCTGGGCGAGATACGCGGTAATGAGCGGCCGCACCTCTTCCGGAAAGCGTCTGGCGGCCGACTGGAAGTCTTCGGCGCTGGGAATGATGCTGACCAGCCCGCGCGGTTCGCCGCCGAATCCCGGTTCGTAGTAGACGCGAGGGGAATGGCCGCCCTCCACGGGCCCGCTCACATACGCGAGGTACAAGTGCCCGGAGTCATCCAGGGTCCGCCCGACCGAGCGCCTGTTGTCGGCTCCGTCCATCCACTCGAGCAGGTACCGTGTTTGCTTGCGCTCATGCCCGCGTTGATCGGTGATGGTTTCGACGATACGCCACCGCCTGAAGAGAAGCTCTCCGGGCCGGGCCAGATTCCTGACGGCCGTCTGGGCCCGCGTCAGGATGTCACTCGCCGACACGGTGCGGATCGAGGCAAAGTCCAGGCCCGCGAGCACGAGCAGGACCACAGCCGTTACAGCAGCCGCAAGACGCGGAAGGCGCCGGCGGGCAGGCCGGCTGGAGTACAGCTGGAACAGCGAGGCACCGATCCGCTGCGCGTGGTCCATGACCGTGTGGACGCGACCTCGTAGCGGGCGCCGCAGCTGATTGGCGACCCGGACCGACAGTCCTGCCGGAGGGACCATGGCCAGACGACTGAGCTCGTCCGACAGGGTGCCGAGCTCGCGCAGCTCGTTGTCGTCGGCCGCGGCGTCGCGGAACACGTTGGCAACCTGCTGGCCATTGACGAGCGCCTCGATGTAGGTGGAGAGCAGCTCTTCTCGCTCTCGCTCGGAACGGTTCATAGTCTGCCTTCCTCCTGCAGACGCGCTCGCAGCCGCCGAAGGGCTCGCAGCAGGCGCATGCTCACGGCGGCATCGGTGATTCCGAGGATCGCCGCGATATCGCGGTTGCTGCGCTGGCCGGCGAACTTCAGGGACAAGAGCATGCGATCATCGTCGTCGAGCGTGCTCATGGCGTCGAGCAATGCCTGGGTCCGCTCACGTGCGGCGTACAAGCTCTCCGGGGTGGACGGATCCGACAGTTCCTCGGCCTCGTCCAGCCTGACCCGCAGCGACTCGCGGCGGCCTTCGACCCGCCAGTGATCGATCAGCGTGTTCCTGGCGATGCGGAACAGCCAGAACGTGGCCGTGTCTCCCGGCGGGGCCTGGCTCCAGTGCTCGTAGGCCTTGGAGAACACCTTGCTGATCAGATCTTCGGCGACCTCGCTCGACCGTACCTGCGAGCGGAGAAGGGCGTACACACGCGAAAAGGTGCGCTCATAGAGGGCGCTGAACCTGGCGTCCAGGTCGCCCGTGCGCTCCTCATCCCGCGGTTGCGCGATGGGGCGCCGGGCGGAGAGAGAAAGGGCCAGTGAGGCTGAACGTTCTGATGACACGACGCGACCTGAAGCCATGAACAGGGCGACCTGATGTCACTACAAGAATGAAGACGAACGAGCCCCAACAGTACAACACCGGGCTGTTCGCGGGCGTCTGACCGGCACCTCGCAGCGGCTTACAAAGGATGCGCCAGGCAGTTGTACGCCACTCAGCCGTTCGTCTTCTAGGGCAACGGATTGCCGTTCATCCATTTCGTGGCGGTCGCGAATCCGTGGCACCAGGAGTCCAGAGACATGAGGCTGATCAACACGAACTGCGCTTCGATCGTGGCCATCCTCGTTGCGGTGACGGTCGTGTTCCTGCCGACCGAGGCAGCCGCCCAGGCCGGGACGACCACGGCAACGGTCAACGGCAGGGTCACGGACGAGACCGGCGGCGCACTGCCCGGCGTCACCATCACGCTCACCAATCTCGAGACGAACCAGGCCAGAACCGTGGTGAGCAACGAGGAGGGCCGGTACAACTTCTCGGGTGTGACGGCAAGCCGCTACTCGCTGCAGTCGGAGCTTCAGGGCTTTGCGACGGTGCTGCGACCCGATTTCACGGTCAACGTCGGTGCGGTTCTGACCATCGACATGCCGATGCAGTTGTCGCAGTTCGAAGAGACGGTGACGGTCACGGGCGACTCGCCGATTGTGGAAGTCGGCCGAACCGATCTCCACACGGTTATTACGACAACCCAGATGGAGACGTTGCCCACAGCCAGTCGGAACTACCTGGATTTCACGCTCCTGACGCCGGGCACCGTCGAGAGCATCAGTTCTCAGGCTCAGGGTGTCGGCCTGAGTGTTGGAGGGGCGAGGCCTAAGGAGGCAGCGCTGCTCGTGGATGGCTTCTGGAACACGGACGAGTCGTTCACGTTCCCGAGGTTCCAGTACAGCCAGGACGCCATCCAGGAGTTTCAGGTCATCAGCCTGGGCGGTACCGCGGAGTTCGGCAGGGCGATTGGCGGTCAGGTGAATGCCGTGACCAAGTCCGGCACTAACACGCTGCGCGGATCGGCCTACTACTTTCACCGTGATACGTCGCTGAACGCGCAGGATGCCCTCTCCAAGGCGCGGGGACTGCCGAAACCGGAGTTCGGACGAAAGCTGTACGGCGGGTCTCTTGGCGGACCGGTTGTCGCCGATCGCACATTCTTCTTCGGCGCATACGAGGGAACGCTCCAGGACACACCACAGCACAACAGCATCTTCCCGGCGACCGGCCTGGCCCTCGGCTTGCCGAACGACGACGTGGGCGTCGTCAACCTGCCGCTGGAGAACACCTTCTGGATGGGGAAGGTGACGCATCGGCTGGGCACGACCACCTTTCTCGAGTCGGCGTTCGTCAGGTCGAAGTCGCTTCAGACCGGCGCCGCCTTTCAGGCGTTCTCGACGCGTTCGCGCTTGAACCGGCTCGACAACGACGACTGGGCGGCCCAGGTTGGCTTCAGGGCCATCAGCGGGAGCGGGCGCTGGCTGCACGACATCCGGGCCGCCTACTTCCCGCGTGACTATGTGCTTGACCAGCCCGAATTGGGCGGGCCGCCGCTGACCAGTGACGGCGGATTCCGATCGAATGATACGCCGTCGGTGAACATCAACAACCTGGCAAGGTTTGGTGGTGGCCGCGTCTCCCTTGCGATGAAGACGGAGCCGATTCAGGTGGTGTACTCGTCGACGCTCTCCGCCAACGCGCATGCCGTCAAGTTCGGCGTCGACGTGATGCAGGTCGGGTTCACCTATGCGAGCTACGGCGGCCCATCGTCTGGCATCTTCACCTTCAGTTCACTCGAGAGCTTTCAGGCCGGGCGCTACACCACCTATGCCCAGACGTTCGGCGACCCCGAAGCGACCTGGAACCACACCTATCTGTCGGGATACATCCAGGATTCCTGGACGGCCACTGACCGCCTGACGGTCAACGCCGGGATCCGCTACGACTTCGACTGGGTGTCGAAGTACCGCGGGATGGACTACGGGCGAGACGCGTCCAACGTGGCCCCGCGGGTCGCACTGTCCTACAAGCTCGATCAGGATGGCGGGACCGTCCTCAAGTTCAGCAACGGCCTGTACTTCGACCGGATGTTCGAGAACCCGATCACGTCGACCTACTTCCGCAATGCCGAGAACCCGCAGTCGATACCTGCGACCTGGCTGTTCGGGCAGCCGGGTGCGCCCATCTATCCCAACACCATCCCATCGGAGACGCTGCCGGCCGATGCCCCGCCTGGTGTGAGGAACGTCTTCATCACGCCGGATGCATACCGCACGCCGTCGTCGTACCAGCTGGTGGGGTCCATCGATCACGCGTTGTCATCCGACTGGGCCGCGACGGTGAGCCTGCTCTACAACCGGGGGTGGGACAAGGAGCTGCTCTTCGACCGCAACCTGTACTTCGACGATGCGACACAGGCGTTCGTGAGAATCGATCCGAGATTCCGGATCATGAACCAGTTCGTCTACGAAGGGCGCGCCGAGTACACGGGGGTTGTCCTCGAGACGAGGAAGCGGGTCTCTCGGCAGTTCTATTTCAACGCGAACGCCACGTTTGCCCGCGCATTCGACCAGGGAGACAACTTCAACCAGCAGGTGAACGACATGAGGTACCCGGAAAAGGAATACGGGCCGACGATCGACACGCCGACGTTCAGGTTCGTCGCCAATGGGTCCTATCAGTTCCTGCCGCAGCTGTCGGTGTCTGCGGTGGTGCGAGCCCGAACGGGTTTCGCGTACGACGCACGCGCTGGCGTCACCGCCGACCTGAACGGCGACGGGGCATTCGACGATCGCGTGCCAGGCGTCACGCGCAACCAGTTTCGCATGCCTGGCAATCACTCGGTGGACCTGAGATTGGCATGGACCATCCCGTTCGGTGGCACGAACATGCAGTTGGCTCTCGACGCGTTCAATATCTACAACGCCAACAACATCCGAACGGTCAACAACACCTGGGGTACCGATCCCGCCCAGGCGCTGCCGACGTTCGGTCAGACGCTGAGCTTCTTCAACCCGCGCGAGATCCAGCTCGGCGCGAGGTTCTCGTTCTGAACGTCGGATCGAGGAGCAAGGCTCCGATGCGGAAGACCATGAGCCCGATGTGCCGAATGATGAGCGTCGTCCTGACCCTGGTAGTGGCAACGGGAGCCGGCACCAGTGCCCAGTCCGCGCCACGGACATTCAAGGAGGTGCGACCGCACGCGTCGGACCAGGTCATACGCTTCGTACATTCGTCCGGCGCCTACGAACTGGAGCATCCACAGGATTGGAAGCCGTACGAGCGTGGAGCACGCACCAACATCGGTGCGGAGAATGGCCTCGAGCATACGGCGCGGGGCATTCGCACGAGCTATGGCGCCATTGTCGTGATCGCGGATGCTCCGGCGGACACGCTTGAGGCCTCCACCCGGGCCATCGTCGACAACGTGCTCCGGTCGAACTCGCATCAGCGTCTCAACCAGCCGGTGCGATCCGGTGCGACCCTCGGCGGCGCGACGGCGTGGACGGCGACGCTGCTCGGGACCTCTCCCGTGACCGGCCGTGGAGAGCATGTTGAGATCGTGTGCCGGCAGTTCGGAACAGGTCAGCTGCTCTACCTTCTGCTCGTGTCTCCCGCTGACGACCTTCCCATGCTCGAGCCGCACCTAAGACGGCTTACGGCCAGTGTCAAGGTCCTCGAAAGAGGGGAGTAGTCGATGCGGAACGTGAGCAGACGCTCTGCGTTGGCGAGGTGGTCAACGGCAATGTTACTGGTTGCCGCATGTGCGGGGGCCGGAACACTGACACAGTCCCGGCCTCCGACTGTCGAGAAACCGCGGAGGTTGGCGCTGGTCGGCGGCATGCTGGTGAGCGGGTACGACCTCGTGCCCCCGGTTCACAACGCCGCGGTGATCATCGAGGATAAAAGGATCACGTGGGTGGGGCCGGCGTCGAAGGCGGAGATTCCACCCGACGCCGAGGTCATCGACACGAGTGGCCGGGCGATGCTGCCGGGGTTGATGGACCTTCATGTCCATCTGATGCTGCTTGGCCACGGCAACTACGCGCGCTGGTTCCCGTGGAGCGTGGATTACGGCGTTGGCCGCGTCATGGAGATCTCGGCCAGGCAGCTCCTGATGGCAGGCGTGACAACAGCCGTGGACCTGTCGGGGCCTCTCGAAGAAAGCCTGGCGGTCCGCGACCGGATCAACCGCGGAGAGGCCCAGGGGCCGCGGATGCTGATGAGCGGACCGTGGGTCTCGCTGAGCAAAGGCCGATTTCCACCCGATCAGGTCGTGGTCTCGACACCAGACGAGGCCTACGCCGCCACTGAGAAGCTCGCCAGGGCCGGAGTCGACATCATCAAGGCGTATCCCATGAGTGCGGCGCACTACGCGAAGGTCGTCGAGGCCGCCCACAAACATGGCTTGAGGGTGCACGCACATGCGGTCGACGAGCAGCTCGTCAAGGCAGCCCTTGCCGGTGGGGTCGACGTGATCACGCACCCGGGCGGAGGCGACGCGGCGCCGTACGATCCGGCGTTTGTCCGCGAGCTGGTCGCCTCCAAGCGCCCGGTGACCGCGACTGCGATCCATCGCTTCGTGTATCCCCAGACAATTGCTTTTCCCGGTCGGTTGCAGGATCCGCGGTTGAAGGCAGACTTTCCAGACGATCTCTGGCGTGAGGTTCAGGACTCGTTTGCGCACTGGGAGACGCTCTCGTACTTCCAGGCGGCGGGCCGCGACGCGCTGTTCGCCAAGCCGCGCCTCGAGCAGCTCGTCGATGCGGGCGTCGTCATGGGAATGGGCACCGATTCCGGTACGCCCATGAACTTCCACACCGAGGCACTCTGGCGGGAGGTTCAGGCACATGTCGAGGCCGGCATGCCTCCCTTACGTGCGATCTCTGCGGCCACGCGCGTCAACGCACAGATCATCGGCCGCGGCGCCGATCTCGGGACCATCGAGCCCGGGAAGCTGGCCGACATCATCGTCGTCAGAGGTGATCCGCTGTCGCACATCTCGGCCCTGTCCGAGGTCGAAACCGTCGTGAAGGACGGCGTGGTCGAGAAGCGGCCATAGCAGCGGAGCCCGCCTGCCGCCTCCATTGGCGGCGTCAGCTGGAGGTTGGACACGTGAACGCACACGCCGAGAGACTGGTTATCGCGTTGCTGCTGGTCGCCGTCAGCCTGGTCGGCTGCGGAGCGAGCTCAGAAGAGTCGGCCGCTCCACCCGAGCCGGCCGGACCAACCGGGCGCGAGCTTACTAGCCAGGAGCTGCGGGACATGGTGGTCGGGTCCATGCTTCAGGCCAGCCGTGGAAACGATACGGCCGCTGCCCTTCAACGACTGGAGGTCGCCATTACGGAAGGCAAGACGTTCCGAATGGTCGATGTGGCCGATGTCCCTGGTGACTGGTTGACGGTCGTTCCGGCAGGGATGGGAGGGGGTGGCGCGTGGGAGCACGTGATCGCCCGGACGAAGGAACAGAACCTGCCGGTCTTTACGAACGGGACTGTCCGGGCCACACAGGCGCTCTCCAGGCACCTCGGCAAACCGTTCAACGCCGCGGTTCGCGTGGAGGCAGGGAATGCGACTCTGACGGCACTGCTGGCATCGCATGAACTTGGTCTACCGATACTCGACGCTTGTCTGTCCGGCCGGTCTCGACCGGAAATTCAGCAGCAGATCCCGTCAATCAACGGCCTGCGGTCGGCCCCAGCTGCAATGGTGACGCGTTGGGGCGACACCGTGATTATCGACGAGACCGTGGACGACGCGAGGCTGGAAGACCTGGGACGCGGCGTCGCCGTTGCAAGCGGCGGTGGGTCAGCGATCGCCATGAACGTCATGACAGGACGCGACCTGGAGCGCGGGGTGATTCCGGGGGCGCTCAGCAACGCCATTCGCCTTGGCCGTACGGTGCGGGAAGCGGTGGCTGACGGCCGTGATCCAGTTGACGCGCTCGTGCAGGAGACGAAAGGCTACCACCTCTTTCGAGGCACCGTGACGAAATCCGACGGAAAGGGGGAACGTGGCTTCACCTGGTGGGACGTGGAGATCAAGGGCACTCACGAGTTCGCCGGCCACGTCTACCGTGTCTACGTGAAGAACGAGAACATCGTGACCTGGTTGGACGGCAGGCCCGACGCCATGTCGCCGGACTTCATCGCCAACCTGGATCCAGCGACGGGTCTGGCTCACAACGGGGAGGACCTCGGCGCGTACAAGGTCGGCGCCGACGTGGCGATGATCGCCTGGCCGTCTTCCCCGATGTGGCGGACACCGAACGGAATCAAGGCCATTGGCCCGCGGCATTTCGGATTCGACTTCGACTACGTGCCCATCGAGGAGTCGCGGCCCGCCGGCGTCGGTCGGCAATGAGATCGGCTGGGCTGGCGAAGAGCCGTCGCTGGCAGGAAACACCTGAAATCATCCGCTGCAGAAAGGGACGGAACGATCATGCGTGCACCCCGATGGACCTGGCCGGCCGCTGCCCTGGTTCTCGTATCACAGATGTCCGGCGCGCAGGCGATCCGCCAGAGCCCGCCGGGACCGTCGACCAAGCTGGCCCTGGTCGGCGGGATGCTGCTCGATGGCTACGAGCGGCCGCCGATCCACCATGCGGCGGTCCTGGTCGAAGGCAACCGGATCGTGGCTGCCGGTCCGGCTTCCGCTGTCGTCATCCCGCCGGACGCCACCATCATCGACACGAGCGGGCAGACCATGATGCCGGGTCTCATGGATCTGCATGCGCACCTGATGCTCCTGGGGCACGGCAACTACGCGGAGTGGTTTCCATGGCTGGCTCAGGGCGATCGACTCGAACGCGTGATGCGGATCTCGGCACAGCAGTTCATCGACGCGGGCATCACGACGGCTGTCGATCTGGCCGCGCCGCTCGCGCAGAGCCTGGCCATCCGGGATGCGATCAATCGAGGTGAGATCCCGGGCCCGCGAATGTTGATGAGCGGGCCATGGATCACGCTCTCTCCGGGGAACTATCCGCCCGACCTCAAGTTCCAGATGGTCGTCAAGACACCCGAGGAGGCCGCCGCGGCTGTCGACGAGCTTGCCGCTGCCGGTGTCGATGTGATCAAGGCCTATCCGATGA
Source organism: uncultured Bifidobacteriaceae bacterium (assembly GCA_964543955.1). Lineage (GTDB taxonomy): Bacteria > Acidobacteriota > Vicinamibacteria > Vicinamibacterales > UBA2999 > VFZN01. The sequence goes on along the minus strand of CAZJBN010000106.1, from coordinate 2,410 downwards.
GCCGGGCGCACTATCAGAAGGTTGCCGAGGCTGCCCACCGTCATGGGCTGAAGGTTCACGCCCACGTGTATGCGGAATCGATGGTGCGCGACGCCCTCGAGGCGGGCATCGACGTGCTGACACACGCGGGCTCTGCCGGCACGACGCCGCCGTACAGCGAGCAGCTGATCACCGACCTCGTCAACAGCGGGCGGCCGGTCGTCGTGACGGCCGCCCATCGATCGTGGATTTACCCGGACACGATGGCGTTTCCGGAACGGCTCCAGGATCCTCAACTGAAGCGGGACCTTCCGCCAGACATCTGGGAGGAAGTGCAGAGGTCGTTTGAGAACTGGCACACGCTGCCGTACTTCAGGCGAACCGAGCGGGAGATGTTCTTTCGCGAACGGGGGATCAAGCAGTTCATCGAGGCCGGAGTCGTCATGGGAATGGGCACCGATTCAGGTACGCCGATGAACTTCAATACCGAGGCCCTCTGGCGGGAGATCAAGGTGCATGTCGACATGGGCATGTCGCCCCTGCGGGGCATTGCCGCGGCGACGAGGATCAACGCGCGGATTATCGGGCGCGAGGCGGATCTCGGAAGCATCGAGCCGGGCAAGCTCGCCGACATCATCGTGGTCCGCGGCAACCCGCTCTTCAGCATCACGGCACTGGCGGACGTCCAAACCGTGGTCAAGGACGGTGTCGTTCTCAAAGGGGCGGTCCGGACGGCGGCTTCGAACCCCTGAGGCCTGGGCGGGGCGAGCGGCCTGACTCTGACAACGGGAGGTGCACATGCGACGGGTGCTGTTGACCGTGGTGACAGTGGCGATGGGCGTGACCGTGGTGACCGCGCAGCCCACGACGAAGCTCGCGCTGGTCGGCGGCATGCTGCTCGACGGATACGAGGCCCCTCCTCTTCATAATGCCGTGGTGCTGATCGAGGGCAATCGCATCGTCGCGAAGGGACAGGTCGGAGAGGTGCAGATCCCTCGGGACGCGCGGGTGATCGATACCAGCGGGCGCACCATGCTGCCAGGGCTGATCGACCTGCACGTGCACCTCATGATCCTCGGGCACGGCAGCTACGCGCGCTGGTTCCCGTGGATGCTCCAGAACGGTGTCGAGCGCGTGATGGAGATTTCGGCCAGGCAGCTCCTCATGGCGGGGATCACATCCGCGGTCGATCTGGCAGCACCGCTGAAAGAGAGCGTCAGCGTCAGGGAACGGATCAACAAAGGCGAGATCCAGGGCCCCAGAATGTCGATGAGCGGCCCGTGGATCACGATGCAGCGGAGCAACTACCCGCCGGAGCTGGCCTTTCAATTCGAGGTGGAGACGCCAGGCCAGGCGGCGCAGGCCGTGGACGAGCTTGCCAGAGACGGCGCCGACGTGATCAAAGCCTATCCGGCGACCTTCGAGGTGTACAAGGCCATTGCCGATGCGGCCCATCGCCACAACCTGCGGGTACATGCCCACGTCTATAGCGCCGAGAACGTCCGCGATGCGCACAGGGCCGGAGTCGACGTCCTGACCCACGTCGGCGCCGCCAGTCGTCCTCCCTATCCCGAGGATCTGCTGCGCGACATCGTCGACAGCGGGCAGCCGGTCGTCCCGACGGCCGGACTGTGGTACGCCATCTATCCGGCGACGATCAACTTCCCGGGGCGACTACGCGATCCGCAGTTGAAGGCAGACTTTCCGCCAGATATCTACGACGAGGTTCAGGACTCCTTCAAGGACTATCGCGCACTCGGTTATTTCCAGAACATGCCGCGTGTGATGGACCTCGGCCCTCGACTCCTCACTCAATGGATCGAGTCAGGCGCGGTCATCGGCATGGGCACCGACTCGGGCACGCCCATGAACTTCCACACCGAAGCCCTGTGGCGGGAGTTGAAGCTCTTTGTCGATCATGGCATGTCTCCCATGAGGGCGATCGTCGCGGCCACTCGCATCAACGCACGGATCCTGGGACGCGCAGCAGACCTCGGCACGATTGAACCAGGCAAGCTCGCGGACATCATCGTCGTGAAGGGCGATCCGCTGTTCGACATCATCGCCCTGGCGGACCCTCAAATCGTGATCAAGGACGGCGTGATCTACAAAGGTGGCCAATGAGGTGGCTTCGCGCCGGCCATCAACCCTTTGCCGAAGCATCAGCGGCGGCGCACCGTGCGGTGGTCGTTGCCAGGCAACCCTGAAGGGTTGCCTCCACAGAAACCACCTGTAGAGGCGACCCTTCGGAGTCGTTCGCACAGAGACCATCTGTAGAGGCGACCCTTCAGGGTCGCCTGATCGAAACCATCCCCGAGACCGTCGAACAACTGGCGGTTGCTTGTCGTCAATCCCCGGGAACCGGCGCTCGAACCCCGGTGGGCGACGCATGGTCCAGAATACCGGCGACAGCCTTCGTGAATAATGCGGG
>CAZJBN010000105.1:0-17097 GCA_964543955.1 uncultured Bifidobacteriaceae bacterium | reverse complement strand
AGGTGCTCAGGTGCTCAGGTGCTCGGGTGCTCAGGTGCTCGGGTGTCGAGGGCTCGAGTGCGCGCGTCGTTTCGAGGTGGATGTGACGAGAGGGAATCAAGTTCAGCTTGCGCTGGCGGGCGTCATGCTCGTCGTGGCGCCATGGATCATCGACGCGGCGCCGTATGAGTCCACGATGGGGCTCGTGCAGAAGATCTTCTACTTCCACATGCCGGCGGCGTGGCTCTTCCTGATCGGCGCCATCTGGGCGGGTGTGGCGAGTGCGATGTTCCTGTTCGGGCGGAAGCGCCACATGGACGCCTGGGCGATCGCGGCGGCGGAGCTGACGGTCCTCTTCGGCGCCATGGCCCTCGTCACCGGACCGCTCTGGGCCCGCAAGGCCTGGGGTGTGTGGTGGGTCTGGGAGCCGCGCCTCACCTCGAGTCTGATCGTCTGGATGGTGTTTGTCGCCTACCTCCTGCTGCGCCGCTATGGCGGGCCGGGTTCGGACAAGCTCGGGGCGGGGCTGGCGCTCTTCGGACTGGCCAATGTGCCGTTCGTGTACGTGTCGGTCAATGTCTGGCGCACGATGCATCCGCAGACGACCGTGGTGCCGACATTGCCCGTGTCGATGGGAGGGCCGCTGTGGTTCTGCTTCGCGGCGTTTCTCCTGCTGTTTCTCGCGTTGATGAGCCTGCGGGCACGGCTCGAGCTCCAGCGCGCGCGAATCGATGCTCTCTACCTGGCCGAGGACGACGTGTGATGCGATTCCATCGATCTCTCCTGTTTACGGCCGTGCTGTTGGCCGGTCCCGCGGGTCTGGCGGCTCAGCCGCAACCGTCTCCGGATGAGTTCATCCCGCTGTCGGAGGTCCCGCCGGAAGAGCAGATCCCGGCGTTCCCTCTCATCGCGGCGGCGTACGGTTTCGTGTGGGTGGCGGTCGTCGGCTACACGTGGTCGCTCGGACGGCGCCTGCAGAAGGCGGAGTCCGAGATTGCCGCGCTCGAGCGGAAGCGCTGACGTGGATACGCTCCCGACCGCGGCGCACTTCATCTACATCCCGTTCGTGCTGCTCGTCGGGATCGTGATCGGGTGGGTCCTCGGTTCGCGCGCCGCACAGGACGCGTACGCGTCGGAGCTGAGGAAGAGAGAGAGGAAGGAAGGAACGTGACAGCGATGGACCGAACGCCGAGCTGATGGGCGTGCGGAACCCTTCGTCACGATTCCTTCTTGAACTTTGAACTTCGAACTCTTGAACTTTGAACTTTGGTTGGTTCTCACCTCCCCAGCGCCAACCGGTGAGCCAGGATGTCGGGCAGGCCCTGCTCGACGATCCGCGCCTGGGCGCGTGCGACCGGGTAGACGGTGCGGTGCAGCGTGATGTCGCGAGCGTCGGTGTCGACGACCGCAAACCCCGCGCGCGGATCGCCGTCTCGCGGTTGGCCGACCGACCCGGGATTGACCAGGTACCGCGTGGCGCCGTTCAAGGTCATGCGGTACGGCCGCGTGTCGTCGGCCGTCTCGATGCCGAACTCGTTGTGCGCGATGCTGTAGGCCACCTGCACATGGGTGTGTCCGAAGAGGCAGACCGGCCGAGATGCCGCGTGCAGGGCGCGGAGCGCATCGAGATCGTCGAAGACGTAGGCGTCCTCGTCGAAGGGCGTGCCGTGGCAGATCTCGATGAAATCGTCGACCTGCACCGGCCCCGGCTGCAGTTCGGCCAGCCACGCGCGATTGGTCTCCGAGAGCGCGTCGTAGGTCCACTGGATGGCACTCCTCGCCACGGCGTTGAACCCTTCCGGGGTCTCGACACCGGCGCCGACCTTGTCGTGGTTGCCGCGGATGATCGCGTGCGGCGCGAGCTCGCGCACGCGCTCGACGACCGCGTTGGGATCCGCACCGTAGCCGACGAGGTCGCCGAGGACCAGGATGCGATCGCAGGCCAGAGGGGAGGCGGCTTCGATCACCGCGTCGTATGCCTCGAGGTTCGCGTGTATGTCGCTGATGACGAGATAACGCATCAGGCCTCCAGCCCGTCCACAATCTGTTCCACCAGCGAGTCGACAGGACCGCGGCCCGCGTCCACGCGCACGTGCGCGAGCCGGTAGGCGGCGAGGCGCTGATTATAAAGCTGCTCCAGCCGCGGGCGATCGGCGGCCAGGGGACGCCGGCCGTCCAATGGCACACGCTCGAGAATGGTGGGGAACGGCACGTCCAGCCAGATGACCACGCCGTCGCGCAGCATCAGCTCCCGGTTGGCCGGGTCCTCGAAGGTTCCGCCCCCCGCCGCCACGACGGCCCCGCGAACCGGCAGCAGGCCGATGAGAGCCGAACGCTCCAGCGTGCGGAAGTACGGCTCGCCGTGCTGACGGAAGATGCTCGCCACATCCTGCCCGGCCTGGCGCTCGATGTACTCGTCGATGTCCTCGGTGCGCCAGTCCAGGCGGCGCCCCAGGGCGCGCGCCACCGTGGACTTGCCGGCGCCCATGAAGCCGATCAGGTAGATCTTGTCCGCCCTCACGCCCGCAGCCGTTCGAGATCGGCGAAGAACGAAGGATAGGACACGGCGACGACCTCCGCGCCGCCAATGCGCGTCGGGCCGGTCGCGCCGAGGCCGGCAATCGCAAAGGCCATGGCCAGTCGGTGGTCGCCGTGCGCGTCCACCTCGCCGCCGGTCAGGCGCCTCGTGGAGCGGATCACGAAGCCGTCCGGGCGCTCCTCGGCGTCGGCGCCCATCGCGCCAAGACCGGCCACCAGCGCCGAGATCCGATCGCTTTCCTTGACCCGCAACTCCCCTGCGCCGCTCACCGAGACGCTGCCCCCAAAGGTCGCGAGTGCAGCCAGCACGGGCAGTTCGTCGATGATGTCCGGCACCTCATGCGGCAGAATCTCGACGTCATGGAGGCCCTGGTGGCGTACCCGGACCGATCCGATCGGCTCGCCGTGCCGTACCTCGGCGACTTCCGCGTCGACCATGGCCCCGAACCGGCGGAGCAGGTCGAGCAGGCCCGCGCGGCTCGGGTTGAGGCCGACGCCATCGATGGTCACGTCCGAGCCCGGCAGAGCCGCAGCGGCCACCGCGGGGAAGGCCGCCGAGGAGAGGTCGCCGGGGACCTGCAGTTCCAATCCCGTGAGCCGGGCGCCACCGGCCACGGTGATGCGCCGGCCATCCACGTGCGCCGGGCTGCCGAACGCCTGGAGCGCGCGCTCCGTATGATCTCGGGTAAGCGCAGGTTCGACGACCGTCGTCGATCCTGATGCGTGAAGGCCGGCCAGGAGCACGGCGCTCTTGACCTGTGCGCTCGGGACGTCGGGCGCGAACTCGATTCCGTGGAGCGCGCCGCCGTGAACCGTGATCGGCGGACGATGGTCGGCCGCCTCGAACCGCGCACCCATGCTGGTGAGCGGGATCATCACCCGCCGCATCGGACGGCGGGACAGGGAGGCGTCGCCGGCAAGGGTCGAGGAGAATGGATGGGCGGCGAGCACGCCTGACATCAGGCGCATGGTGGTGCCCGAGTTGCCGCAGTCGAGCGGTGCGGACGGGGCCTGCAGGCCGCCGACGCCGCGGCCGATGACTTCAACAGGACCCTGCGGCGCACGTCGAGCGATCGACACGCCGAGGGCTTCGAGGCAGGCGAGGGTGGACTGGCAATCCGCGCCCGGCGCGTAGTTGTGGATGAGCGAACGGCCATCGGCGAGTGCGGCCAGGATGGCGTAACGGTGCGAGATGGACTTGTCCCCGGGGACCCGAAGACGACCGCGCGCGGCGCGGGCCGGCGCAATGACGACGGACACGACGCATCACTATAGCAGTCCGCGGCGCCCTCGCCAGCGATCGCAGCTTGACCGCCTTTCGAGCGCTATGGTACTAAACGCCCACATGCCGTTCGCGTTCGGGCAGGCCGTGACGGGGGACCTCACGGCCTGCGGGGATCCAGCGAGGCTCCGCCTCAAACCGTCCAGTGGGCTCCGCTTCGCTGGTCCCTTATGTCGTCTTGCCCCGCCTCCGGCGGGGCGGACATCTTCTCTGGCCGGTCGAAGAACGTGCTTCATTCGCAACGCATCAGGCCAGAGAAGATGTCTAGAGGACTCGCCCGGCCCGCCGAGGAGAGCCTCGCAGGGGATGGGAGATAACCGATCCGGGGCCCCGGCTCCCGGCTCCCCGCCGTATCTCGCCGGGGGTTCTGTGCCGGCACCTTCTGCCAGGACCCGATGACGCTGCCGTCCCCCACCATCCGTCTCGAGTTCGCCAGCGAATTCGACATGCTGGACTTCGTCCAGGTCGTCAGCGACTACGTCGGCAAGCTCTCGGGCCTCGACGAGGATCAGCTCCACTGGGTCGGCGTCGCCGTCCGCGAGTCCGTCGTCAACGCCATCAAGCACGGCAACCAGAACGACCAGAGCAAGCGCGTGATCGTCGAGTTCAGCTCGGTACCCCACGGGGAGCCCGACCAGTTGGTGATTCGCGTCCAGGATCAGGGCGAAGGCTTCGATCCCGACACCCTCGCCGACCCCCTGGCCCCCGAGAACATCCTCAAATCGAGCGGGCGCGGCATCTTCCTCATTCGCAGCTTCATGGACGATGTGGCCCTGCAGCGCGTGCCCGGCGGCGGCATGGAAGTGCGGATGGTCAAGAAGGTCACGCGCGACACCCCGTGAGCCCCGATCCCAGGTTCCTGGCGACCGCGGTCGAAGCCGTGGTCCGCGCGGGTGATATCCAGCTGTCGAAGTTCCGATCCGGCGTCCGCGTCGACAAGAAGGGCACGATCGATCTCGTGACCGAGGTCGACCTCGAAGTGGAACGGATGTTCCGCGCTCTCGTCGCGGAGCGATTTCCCGACCACGACGTGCTGGCCGAGGAGCTGGGCGGTGATCCGACCGGGTCGCGCCATCGATGGGTGTTCGACCCGCTCGATGGCACGACCAACTATGCACACGGGTTGCCGATCTTCTGCTCGTCGCTTGCGCTCGAGATCGACGGCGTCGCGATGGTCGGCGCCGTCTTCGATCCGACGCGGCAGGAGCTCTTCACCGCGGAGCGCGGTGTCGGCGCCTGGCTGAACGGCGAGCCGCTCTCGGTCACCGCCACATCGTCGGTGCTCGAGTCGCTCCTCGTCACCGGCTTTCCGTATACCGTCCACGAATCCCCGGAGCGATTCCTCCAGGTCTTCGGCGCCTTCATCAGCCGCGCGCGCGCCGTGCGGCGCCTCGGATCGGCCGCCATCGACCTCTGTTACGTGGCAGCGGGCCGCATGGACGGGTTCTGGGAAGAGAGCCTGCAGCCCTGGGACACGCTCGCCGGCGCCCTCATCGTCGAGGAGGCCGGTGGACGCGTCACCGGAGTCGATGGCAAGCCGTGGGTCGCCGCCCGAGGGCATATCCTCGCGTCGAACGGGCATCTCCACGACGAGATGCTCCAGATCATCACGAGCCTCCGGTAGGCGCGGAGCGCCGCCTGTAGAGCGAGACATTTCCGCCTTCGCAGACCCGCTCGTAGCCATCGGCGAAACGCGGGTTCTGCCGAATGAGCCGTGCGAGCACGTCGCCGCCCTCCGCGTACTCCTCGACCAGCATCCATCCCGCGAACGGCGCGCCGCCACCGGTGACTGCCGCGTCCCACATCGGATGATTGCCCTCGTGCAGGAAGTCCCGAATGCCGAGGCCGATGGCCGAGAGGTCCTGCATGTAGTGCGCGAGCGATCCCATGCTGGCGAAGACGGTCTCGCCCTGGTAGTCGCGCGCGAGGCACTCGGTCACCTGCCGGCGTTCCACGCCGTTGGCGCGATCGAGCTGCGCCTCGATCACCATGGGCGCGTTGGCGTCGAAGGGCCGCACGTCCCGGCCGACGAGCACGAGCGCCACGAGCGCCGCCGCCGGGGCCGCGCGGCGCATGAGGCCGATGCCGAGGCCTGCCGCGAGCGCCGAGGCGACGACGACGGCGATCTGGTAGCGGATGCGGAACGGATGCCCGGAGACGAACGCGTAGAAGGGCAGGGCCGCCGCGCCGAACATGCCGAGCGGCACGAGCAGGGCCGCGCCCTGGCGCCACGTCACGGCGAGAAGCCCGATGGCAGCGGCGGATCCGATCGCGATGCGGGTCAGCCATGCGCCTCCGAGGTCACGAACACCCTCCACCATCCTTTCGATCACCACGGCCGGGTGTCCCTGGAGCGTCTCGTCGGGAACGTAGAATCCGCCCGTGACGAACCACTCGCCAACCGTCAGTCGGCTCAACAGGACGAAGAAGACGACGCTGCCGATGGGATAGGCCAGCATCTGCCGCGCCGGCGCCACGAGATCGGCTGCCGGCGTGCCGCGGCGCCAGCGGGCGAAGAGCGCGAGCAGTACGAGCGCGCCGACGATAGGCCAGGCTTCGTACCGCGTGAGGCACGCCGCCGCGAGCCACCACCCCGTCGACGCAGGGAAGTCGGGCCGATCGCTCGTGGCCCACACCGTCATCAGCCACGTCGACGCCAGCGTCAGGCCGAAGAGCAGCGGCTCGGTCATCGGCGTGGCGTGGAGATAGAGCGTATTGGGATTGAGCACGAAGAGGGCCGCGCCGGCCATGGCGCCCGAGCGCGAGCCGGTCAGGCGCATGACGATGGCCGCGAGGGCGGCTGCTCCGAGGCCGAGCGCCAGCACCGAGAACGCGGTGGCGGATGCGCCGGTTCGATAGGACCAGTCCACCTGCACCGGCAGCAGATTGAGCACGTGCGGGAGCGGCAGCCAGACCGCCCCAATCTGCTGCCAGCCGGGCGTGAGGGAGTCGAGGACGCGCCGCGCCACCACGAGGTGGGCCCGGGCGTCGTAATGCGCAAGCGACAGGGCCGCCTGCCCATAGACGGCCGCCGCGGTCAACCCCGCGAGGATGGCAAGAGCGCCGATACGGCGCGAAAGGACGTCGAACCCCATCACGTGACCGATATATAATGACGCATCGTCCGACCGACGATCGCGCTGACAGACCGGCGAATGGAACGTCCCGGGGACGCGACAACGGAGCGGCCCGCGCTTACGTCGACCTGATCCTCCAATCGATGACTCCCGAGCTCTCCATCGTCATCCCGGTCTTCAACGAGTCGCCCAACATCAAGCGCCTGTATGACGAGTTGACCGACGTGCTCAGCCACTACGGCCGCACGTACGAACTCATCGTCATCGACGATGGGAGCACGGACGACACATTTCAGCAGCTGGCCTCGTTTCAGGCGCGCGACGCGCGACTGCGCGTGATCCGCTTCCGGCGGAACTTCGGCCAGACGGCGGCGTTTTCTGCCGGATTCGCCTATGCGCGCGGGCGGCTGGTCGTCACCTCCGACGGAGACCTTCAGAACGACCCGCGGGATATTCCCGCGATGGTGGCCAGGCTCGAAGAGGGGCACGACATCGTCTGCGGGTGGCGCAAGGACCGGAAGGACACGTTCATCACCCGGCGCCTCCCGTCGATGCTGGCGAATCGGCTCATCTCGTGGGCGACGGGCGTGGCGCTCCACGACTACGGGTGCTCGCTCAAGGTGTTTCGGGCGGAAGTCGTGAAGCCGCTCAGGCTCTACGGGGAGATGCATCGGTTCCTGCCGGCGATTGCCAGCCAGATGGGCGTCTCGATCGCGGAGGTCGTGGTCAACCATCGTGCCCGGACCGCGGGTACGTCCAAGTACGGGCTCGGCCGCACCATTCGCGTCGTGCTGGACCTCGTCACCGTGAAGTTCCTCCTCAGCTACTCCACACGGCCGCTGCAGATCTTCGGCCTGCTCGGCGTCATCGCCATGGCGCTCGGCACCATCATCATGGGCTGGCTCGGCTACGTGCGGCTCTTCGCGCACCAGGCGATCGGCGATCGGCCCCTGCTGCTCCTGGGCATGCTGATGCTGTTCGTCGGCGTGCAGCTCGTGACCTTCGGCCTGCTGGCCGAGCTCCTCGCCCGCACGTACTACGAGTCCCAGAACAAACCGATCTACGTCATCCGCGAAGTCCGGCAGACGTCGGAGCTCGCGACGGTCGACGGCTGATGTCCGCGCCGAGAGAGCACGATCCGCGGATCACGGTCATTCAGCAGGAGCTCTTCAACGAGACGCGGTCGAAGGCCGACAAGTACCGGGACCTCGTGATCGGCCGCCCGGGCCTGGGCCCGCTCGTCGCCTACGAGCTCGTCGTCCTCGTCGCGAGCTGGGTGCCGGGAGCGCTGGGGTTGTTCCTGCGATCGAAGCTCTATCCGCTCATCCTCGGCGGGGTGGGTCGAAACGTCGTCTTCGGCGTCAACGTCACGCTGCGGCATCCGCACAAGATCCGCATCGGCGACAACGTCGTGATCGACGACCAGTGCTGCCTGGACGCGAAGGGGACGGACAACCAGGGCATCCTCATCGGCAACGGCGTCTTCGTCGGGCGGAACACGATCCTCAGCTGCAAGAACGGCGACATCATCGTCGAGGACGAGGCCAATCTCGGGTTCAACTGCGAGATCTTCTCGGCATCCCGCGTGCGGGTGGGACGGCAGATCCTCATGGCGGCCTATACCTACCTCGTCGGCGGAGACCACCTGTACGACCGGACGGACATCCCGGTGCTGCAGCAGGGACGGACCGCGCGCGGCATCGACGTCGGCGACGGTGTGTGGCTCGGCACGCACGTCGTCGTGACCGACGGGTCGACCGTCGGCCGCGATGCCATCATCGGCGCCGGCGCGGTTGTCGTCGGCGAGATTCCCGAGTTCGCGATCGCGGCCGGTATTCCGGCCAGGGTCATGCGGGATCGGCGCGCCTCGACGTCGCCCGGGGCCTGAAGCCCTGAGCCCAGAGCCTGCTTTATGTGCGGAATCGTCGGCATCGTCGAGTCTGACCTGAATCGCCCGGTCGACCGCGCCGCGCTCCAGAGAATGGTACGGACGCTCGTTCACCGCGGACCGGACGAGGAGGGCAGTGTCGCGCTCGCGGGGGTCGGTCTGGCCATGCGAAGGCTGTCGATCGTGGACCTGGCCGGCGGGCAGCAGCCGTTCACCAACGAGACCGGCGACATTCAGCTCGTCGCCAACGGGGAGATCTACAACTTCCCGGAGCTGAGGCGGGAGCTCGAGTCGCTCGGCCACACGTTCCGCTCGCACTCCGACATCGAGGTGCTGGTCCATGGTTACGAGCAGTGGGGGACGGACGTGCTGCCCCGGGTGCGCGGCATGTTCGCGCTGGCGCTCTGGGACGGCCGGACGCGGACACTCGTCGCCGCGCGGGACCGTGCGGGCGAGAAGCCGCTCTACTGGACGCTGACGCCGCAAGGTCTGCGCCTGGCCTCCGAGGTGAAGGCGCTGCTCGTCTGCCCCGACGTCTCGCGCGAGCTGAACCCCGAGGCGCTGGATCAGTTCCTGACCTACGAGTACATCCTGGCTCCCCGGACGATTCTCGAGGGCGTGCACAAGGTGCCACCGGCGAGTTGCCTCACCTACCGGGATGGACAGGTGGAGGTGCATCGTTACTGGGACGCCGCGTCGGTGCCGCTCGCGGCATGGTCGGATGCCGACGCGATCGAGGCGCTGCGCGATCGGCTGCGACACGCGGTCATCAGCCAGATGATGGCGGAGGTGCCGCTCGGCGCGTTCCTCTCCGGCGGCATCGATTCGAGCGCGATTGTCGCGCTCATGAGCGCCGCGTCCCGCCGGCCCATCAACAGCTTCAGCATGGGCTTCGACGATGGGAGCTACAACGAACTGGCGTTCGCGCGGGAGGTGGCCACGGCGTTCGGCACGAACCATCGCGAGCGGACGGTGACGCCGGACCTCGAGTCCCTGTTCGACAGGCTGGTCGTCCACCTCGACGAGCCGTTCGCCGACGTGTCGATGTTCCCGACCTACATGGTCTCGTCTCTGGCCCGCGAGTACGTCACCGTGGCGCTCTCGGGCGACGGCGGCGACGAGCTCTTCGGCGGCTACGATGCGTACGAGGCGCAGGCACTGGCGGCCAGGCTCGGAGGCTTCGGCGAGGCGGTGATGCCGGCGCTGGCGGCCGTGGCGGCGACCCTGCCGCCAACAGAGAAGAAGAAAGGTCTCGTCAACAAGGTCAAGCGGTTCACGGCGGGCGCCACGACGGCGCCACCGGATCTCGGCCACTACCGCTGGATGGTCTACCTCGGCCCTGCGGCCAAGTCACGGCTCTACGCCGCGGGGCTTCGCGATCGCCTGCGCGCGCAGGACGTCTACGCTCCCGTCCGCGAGGCGCTCGGCCGCTTCTCGCAGGACGACCTGCTCAACCGTCAGCTCTACGCGGATCTCAGCCTGTATCTGGCTGACGACATCCTGGTCAAGGTCGACCGGATGGCCATGGCCACGTCGCTCGAGACGCGTGCGCCCTTCCTGGACGCGGATGTGATGGAGCTGGCCTTCTCGATGCCCGCGCACATGAAGATCCGGAACGGCGAGCGGAAGTGGGTGCTCAAGCAGGCGATGCGCGGAATCCTGCCCGACGCGATCCTCGCTCGGAAGAAGGAGGGCTTCAGCATTCCCATCAAGAACTGGCTCCGCCGTGAACTGCAGCCGCTGATGCGGTCGCTCCTGGCGCCGGACCGCGTGCGGGCCCGTGGGCTGTTCGAACCGGCCGAGGTGACCCGCCTCGTCGACGATCACGTCGCCGGCCGCGAGAATCACGCGCACACGCTCTTCCCGCTGATGGTGCTGGAGCGGTGGAGCGAGGAACACCTGTCGCGCTAGGCTCGCCGTTCAACCCGGCAGCGTGTAGAACGCGTCGACCTCGGCCATCTCGCGCGCGGTGCGGTCGGCCGTCCAGCCGTGCTCGTCGCGCATCAGGTCGGCAGCGCGGGCAACGACGGTGGCGCCGGGATGACCCGCCGATCCGGCGTCGGTTCGACGGATGAGGGCATCGGCCAGCGTCATCGCCATCTCATGCCGTGCCGCGTGGACGATCTCGACGCCCGTCACCTCGCAGCCTGGACCGAGCGGCTGGATCAAGGCCGGATGGAAGGCACTCAATTCGAGGAGCGGGACGCAGGCGGTTCCGTAGAGGCGCCCGAACCGGCTGCCAAGCCCGGCCGTGACGCCCGGTATGTCACGCGCGCCGACCTCGGCCGCGAACGCCTCTGCATTGCCGACATCGCCTCCGGTGAGGGGCCGTACCGCCGTCTGGCAGATCGGCGGCTGTCGTCCCAGCGCGCGAAAGACCGCGTCGGTCGCCTTCTCGGCGGTGTCCCGGGCCGTCGTGTAGCGAACCCCGTGAATCGACACCAGTCCGGGAACACCGTGCGCCGCATGGTCGACGACCGTGCTCTCCCGGAGCAGCTCGACGCGGGTCCCGTGGCCGGCGACCATTGGCAGCAGCCCCCGGTGCACGAGCCTGACGTCGCTGCGGCCCAACTCCGCGCGCGGGAACGCCGTGCGCGCATCCGCCAGGAAGCGATCGAGGTCCCCCGCCGTCACGGTCAGGCTGTCCGGCGTTCCCGCGAAGGCGTCGTGACTGGTGCCGAGGATCGAGACCTCGCGCCACGGGACGAGAAAGAGAAAGCGGCCGTCCACCGTGCCGCCGCACGCGTGCTGACCGACGACGTTGCGGACGACGAGGTTCATCGCGCGTGAGAGCTTGAGGGCGGGGAGCGCCGCCTGGCGGGCGGGCAGGCCCGAGAGCAGTCCGGGCGCCCACGCGCCGGCCGCGTTCACCACGACACGCGCGCGCACGTCGAACCTGGCCCCGCCGAGTCGATCTGCGACGGCCATGCCGACCACGCGGTCGCCCTCCATCAGCAGGCGGGTGGCCTCGACGTAGTTGGCCGTCACCGTGCCGGACCCCGCCGCCGACAGCGCGAACGAGAACGTCAGGCGGTCCGCGTTCGTCATCTGGTAGTCGTACCAGACGGCGCCGCCGGTGACGCCCTCTGGCCCGATCACCGGGTTCAGCCCGAGCGCTTCGTCGCGAGAGACGACACGTCCGCGAGGCAGGCGTAGCGACGGGTCCGAGATGCCATCGTTCCGATCGCCGGCCACGGCGTCGTTGATGGCCAGGGCCAGCCGCATCAGCCAGCGGCTTCGGGTCGTGTGGCCGCTCGTGGGCACGACAAAGGGGAGCGTGCGAACCAGGTGGGGCGCGATTCGCGCAAGCGCACGACGCTCGCGAATGAAGCGCCGCATCGCGGCCAGGTCGAGCGACTGCAGCGAGCGCAGGCCGCCGTGCAGCGTCTTGAGATTGTTGAACGACGTCCCGCCGCCGATGTCGCCGCGATCGATGAGCGCCACCGACGCGCCTCTCGTCGCCAGGTCCCAGGCGGTCGCGACGCCGTAGATGCCGGCTCCGACGACGAGGGCGTCGAAGCGGGTGTCCGCCAACTGGCGGAGATCGCGCACCATCAAGCCCTTCATTGTACGATAGGGGATTACCCCTGAAGATGATTGACGAGATACAGCAATACTGGAACGCGCGGATCCACGACCTGGAGATGACCGACGAGCCGGTGGGCACGCTCGGCTTCTTCGACGATCTCGACGAGTACCGCCTCGACAAGCTGCGCTACCTGCCGCAACTCGTCGACTTCAACGGCTTCGCCGGACAGACGCTGCTCGAGGCGGGCTGCGGCATCGGTACGGACCTGGTGCGGTTCGCGCGCGGCGGCGCCCTGGTCACGGGCGTGGATCTGTCGGCGACGGCCATCGATCTCGCCCGGCGCAACTTCGAGATGCACGGCCTGGCGCCTGTCGAACTTCGCGTCGCCAACGCCGAAGCGCTGCCGTATCCCGACGCGAGCTTCGACCATGTGTACGGCCACGGCGTCATACAGTACACGGCCGACCCGGCCCGGCTCATCCGCGAGTGCCACCGCGTGCTCAAGCCGGGCGGGACAGGCACCTTCATGGTCTACAACCGCGTCTCCTGGCTGAACGCGTTGTCCAAGGTCATGAAGGTGGCGCTCGAACACGAGGACGCTCCGTGCCTCAGGAAGTACTCGACACGGGAGTTCCGCACCCTCCTCGCGCCCTTTGCCGAGGTTCGCATCGTCCCCGAGCGCTTCCCGGTCAAGTCGCGGCTGCACGGAGGATGGAAGGGATGGGTGTACAACACGTGCTTCGTCGGAACCTTCAACGTGCTGCCGCGATCCTGGGTGCGGCCCTTGGGCTGGCATCTCATGGCCTTCTGCCGCAAGTAGACGCGGCTGCCCAGCCGGCCGGACCGCGCGGCGAGATTGTGTTCCAGTCCGACCGCGAAGGGCCCTCACGGATTTTCATCATGGACGTCGCGACGAAGGCCACGCGCAGGGTAGGGCCTGCCGGCGACTGGTTCGACGAGGATCCGTCGTGGTCGCCCGACGGCACGCGCATCGCCTTCATGTCCACGCGCGGCGGCGGCGGCAACCAGGACATCTTCATCATGAACGCCGACGGCACGGGCGTGACGCGGCTGACCGATCACCGCGCCAACGACCAGGATCCGGTGTGGGCCGCGGATGGACAGAGCCTGTTCTTCACGAGCGAGCGTAACGGCAGGGGGGAGATCTTCCGCCTGTGGCTGGAGTCACGGAAGGTCGACCGCATCACCTCCGGCCTGTCCCGCGCCATCATGCCGGCGGTCTCCCGTGACGGACGATACCTGGCCTACGCGGCGCAGCTGCTGATCGGCTTCAAGGTTCAGCTGCTCGACTTCACGACCGGCGAAACGACGACGATTGGCGGAGGCGACAGCTGTCGGCCGGCGTTCGCACCGGACTCGGCGGAGCTGGCCTTCGTCCACCTCGCCGCCGAGCCCTCGGAGCTTCACGCCGTCACGCGATCCAACCGGCGCACGCTGGTTGCCGATCCGAAGATGTGGTTCTACTACCCGTCCTATTCGCCCGACGGCCGCTGGGTCGCATTCTCGGTGAGCCCGGAGCACCATCGCGGCGAGGACTGGGATCTGGCCATCGTGGACGCGGCGAACCCGGGCGCCTACACGCGCCTCACGTCGGGCAAGGGGAACGACCGTGTGCCGGAGTGGAGGCCTCGCGCGGCGCCATAGCTCCCCGGCCGGCGCCTGTTCCCGGCACCGCTCGCCGGATTCACCGCACGCGATAGATGCTGATCTCGGCGTTCTCGAAGACGCGATCGAGATACTCCGGCGCCTCGTCGAACCGGGCTTGCACGCCCGGATGGCGCCGGCGCTCGGGCGAACCGACCACCAGATAGTCGATGCGGTTCTTCCGTGCAATCTCGTGTGCGCTGGCCGCGCTGCTGGTCTCGAAGATCCACGCGGCCATGGCGGAGGCCTGCCGGTACTTCTCGAGCGGCACCATCGAAATGGGGAGGCCCGCTGCGAGCCGCCGCTCGGCGAACGCAGGGATGTACGCCCATCCCTGCACGTCGCGCTCGATGGGATCCACCTGGAACACGGCGTCGGGCCTCGTGTGCATCTTGATCCAGCGAAACGCGTCCTGCTCGTCGGGCGACAGGAGCAGCGTCCACGTGAAGCCCGGGCCCTTGCCCCAGTTGTAGATGTCCTGCGTGTTGTAGATATCGATCGCGGTCGTGGGGAGCGCCGCTAGGCAGGCGATGCCGAGGCACACCAGGACGCCGGCGCGGGACCGCGGCGAGAGGCCAAGCGCCCAATCGACGACGATGGCGGCCAGCGCGGCAAACGCAATGAAGGACAAGTGGCCGACCCGCCAGCCGACGTAGACGTCCTGGTGGTCTCGAATGTCCACGAAGAAGTAGAAGAACGTGCAGGTGACGATGAGCGCGATGAAGAGGCTCATACGTGTCAGGTCTGCCCTCACCGCGATGCACGCCGCGAGAATCGTGACGAGCAGCACCGGGCCGAAGCTGAGCAGCGTGCTCGCCATCACGCGATGGAACGCGACAGGGTTGGCGCCTACCGACACGATGGGCCCGCCGTGATCGACGTACTCGAGGGCCGTGACGAGCGCCGCGGCCAGCACGAGCGGGAGCGCCGCCGCCGACGCGTGCACGACACCCCGCCACCACTCGCGGTGGCGGAGAACCGAGCACGCTTCGTAGAGGGCCGAAGCGGCGGTGAACATCAGGCCGGCGAACGAGCTGACGAGCGTGCTCAGCCCCAGAAGGCTGCCGGCCACCGCCATGGCCGCCGGATCGTGACGGCGAACACGGCCGCACACGCACAACAGGCCGAGGAAGCCGAGCACGTACCCGATCGCGTGGTGCGGCTGGTAGAAGAGCACGCGCTGGAGGCCGTCGATGGGCATGCCGCCCAGCTCCCAGCGAGAGACCGCGTCGATATTGACATAGCGCACCAGCGAGAGCGGCACGCCCTTCTGCCAGTGCAGGACGAGCGAGTACAGCCCTTCGTAGCTGGTGGCCAGGAGCGCCATGGCCACGCCGGCGGCTGCGGCTCCCGGGCGCCGGACGAACCATCGAGCGAGCCCGTACAGGAACGCCACGAAGCCTGCGTCGACGACGACCGAGTGGACCAGCAGCAGGTCGTCGAGGTTCGCGCCCGTGCCGCGATAGGCGACGCCCGCCGCCAGGTGCGGCATCCAGTAGTAGTGCAGGGTGTCGTCACGAAAGAACGGGTTCACCGGGAGCGCGTCGGCCTTGGCGAGCTCGGTCACGACGGCCCGGCGCCACACGTAGTCGGCCGTGAAGTACGCGCGGTAGGCCTGGCCCTCCGGCAGCTGCCTGCCCACGTTGGCAAACGGCGCCGAGACGACGAGCGGCACGAGGAGCATCAGCGCCAGGAGCGCGCGCCGATCGCCCTCGACTGTGACAGGCAGCTGCCATCGTCCGCGGAGCCGCGACGCGAACGGCAGGAGCAGCGCCGCGGCGATGAGGGGTGCCGCGGCCAGGATCCACAGCCCGCGCAACCCGGCCATCCACAATCCGGTGAGCACCAGGCTGCTGGCGCCGAAGCCGATCGCCGGGCCGAACGCCACCATGGGGAGCCACCCCGTGGACGGGCCCGATACAGCGCGAACGAGGCCGAGGCCGGGCGCGATGAAGGCAGCGACCTGGAGAATCGTCGTGAGGATGGCTGCCGGGCGCCCGACGAGCCAGAGTGTGACCGCAAAGCTCACGACAACGGCGACGGCGAGAGCCCGGGTGAAGGCCCGGTTGCTCCCGGGCAGGCTACGCGACGTCACGCACCCCCTTGCGGGGCCTGATCTCCGTCAACGCCTGCGGAGCATCGGCCTGCGGGCCGCGAACGGCGATCACAATCGATCGCGCCTCGAACCGGACGCCGGCCTTGCGCCACTCCCGCAGGCGGTCGCGGAGGGCGGTGAGCCCCTCCATCTCGATCGCGGAGAGCCCCCTGGTCTCGAGTCGATCGATCACGGCCAGCTCCAGATCCGCGACCCCGCGGCCGGCGTCCAGCGCCAGGAATCCCCGGCCATCGGCGAGCGGAACGATGGAGACGCCGGGGATCGGCCTGACCGCCTCGGTGTTGACCAGGATCAGCGCACGGCGATGAGGCAGCTGGACGAGTTCGGCCAGCTCGGGCCGCCCGCGCTGGCGGCGGCTGTGCTGCTGATGCAGCTTGACGATGGCCCAGGCCGGGTCGTGGTGCAGGCTCTTCAGCCAGTCGACCACGTCATCAGGCAGCGTGAACGCGACGAGGTGGGCAGGCCGTCCGTACTTGGATGGGCGGCCGCGTCGCGCGGCGGGACGTGGGGTGACGCTCACGGGTGTTCAGTATATCGAAGTTAATTCGACAAACTGAATTACTTGGAAATAAATGAGGGCTGGCGTCCCCCAACGGCTGTGGGGCGGGACTGAAGCGTCGCCCTACAGCGCTGCTTCGGGTCGGACGTCCGGAGCCGTCGGCGGGGGAGGCGCGATGGGCGCGGTGCCGATACGGCGCTTCTCCATCGACGCACGCACGAGGAAGCGCGCGTACGGCACGACCTGCTTGATGGCCGCCACGTTCATCTGGCACGGGCTGAGGCACGTGGGGCACTTCTCGTCGCGGATGAACCGGCGGTGCGCCTGCGCGTCCTCGCGGAAGTAGATGGCCTCGGGATCCTCCGTGGTGACGTTGCCCATGATGTCGCTGTTCTCACAGAAGAACAGGTCGCCGTTGGGGTTGAGCATCACGCCCTGCGTCTGGAACGGGCACGGCGCGGTGCGGTGATAGCCGTTGGCAATCATGTCCGCGTAGTGCATGTAGATGTAGTTCTGTCCGTCGA
>CAZJBN010000104.1:0-17261 GCA_964543955.1 uncultured Bifidobacteriaceae bacterium | reverse complement strand
GCTCAGGTGCTCAGGTGCTCAGGTGCTCAGGTGCTCAGGTGCTCAGGTGCCCAGGTGCCCAGGTGCCCAGGTGCCCAGGTGCCCGGGTGCCCAGGTGCCCGGGTGCCCAGGTACTCAGGTGCCCAGGAGTGCCCGGGGTGCCCCAGAGGTGCACGGAGTGCCGATGCCCAGGGTGCCCAGGTGCGTTGTTCTCACGGTTCTATCGGACCGATGCTGCGGCCGGGACAGGGGTCAGCCAGTTGTGCGTGTCGGCGGCGCCGCCCGTGATGATGTCGAAGAAGCGCTTTTGCAGGGCGGCGGTGACCGGTCCCCGGTCGCCGGAGCCGACCGTGATCCGGTCGATGGACCGAATCGGCGTGACTTCGACGGCCGTCCCGCAGAAGAAGGCCTCGTCCGCCATGTAGAGAAACTCACGCGGGATAGCGGTCTCGCGGACTTCGTACCCGAGGTCGCGCGCCATGACGAGCACGCTGTCCCTCGTGATCCCCTGCAGGATGGACGACGTCAGCGTGGGCGTATAGACGATGCCGTCGCGGACGAGAAAGAGGTTCTGGCCGCTGCCTTCGCTGAGCAGGCCGCTCTCGTCGAGCGCGATGGCCTCGCCGTAGCCGTCGAGCGAGGCCTGCATCTTGATGAGGGCGGAGTTGGCATAGTTGCCGCTGGCCTTGGCCATCGCGGGCATCGTGTTCGGCGCCAGGCGCGTCCACGAACTGACGCCGACGTCGATGCCCTTCTCGAGGCCCTCGGCGCCGAACATCGCCTTCCACTCCCACACGACAATGGCGACGTCGACGGGGCAGGGCCGCGGGTCGAGGCCGAGTTGATCGAGTCCGCGATAGGCGAGCGGACGGATGTAACACGACTTGTAGCCGTTGGCGCGCACCGTGTCGAGGACGGCCGTTGTCAGTTCGTCGACGTCCCACCCGAGATCCATCCGATAGACGCGACAGGAGTCATAGAGCCGGCGCATGTGCTCCGGCAGGCGGTAGACGGCCGTGCCGCTCCTGGTCTCGTACGCCCGAATGCCCTCGAAGATGCCGGTCCCGTAGTGAAGGGCATGGGCGGCGACGTGCACCGTCGCGTCCTTCCACTTCACGAGCGACCCGTTCATCCACACGACGCCGTCTTCGCTGAATGCCATGCGGCGATTATGGATCGCGCGCCGCTGCCGGTTCCACGGAGGGACGAGACCAGCCGCGGACCAGGCCTACTGCTGCTCGCGGCAGAACGGGCACGCTTCGGCGCGGGCAGCCAGGGCCTTGCCGCAGTTCCAGCAGAACCGGCCCTGCGGCGTTTCGCGGGCCTTGAGCCGAGCCTGGATGTCCTGGATCTCGCCGCCGCTCGGGGCGCCCACGGCCGCGGCCCGCCACGGACGGCGCGGCGTGGTGGCGGCGCGCGCCGCGAGAACGGCGTCGAGCAGCTCGCCGGCCCGCTGGTAACGGTCGGTGATCTCGGGCGCCATCGCCTTCATCACGATGTCGCTGATGGCCTTCGGGAGCTTCGGGTTGCGGAGCCGCGGCGGCGAGGTGAGCTCGCCCCGCATGAGCCGCTCGAGGTCGTTGGGCGCCGGCGTGTGGTACGGCAGTTCGCCCGTCATCATCTGATACATCGTGACGCCCAGCGAGTAGATGTCCGATGCGAAGACGGCCTTGCCCTGGAACTGCTCGGGCGCCATGTAGGGCGGGCTGCCGATCACGGTCGTCCCGTGCGCAGCGATCTCGAGGAAGCGCGACGTGCCGAAGTCGGCCACCTTCAGCATGCCCTGCTCGGTGACGAGGACGTTGCCCGGCCGGAGATCCCGATGGATGATGCCCTGCTGCTGCGCGTGGTCGACGGCGTTGCAGATCTGGCAGGTGTAATCGAGCGCGCGCGCGAGGTCGAGCGCGCCCTCACGCTCGATGGCCGCCTCCAGCGTCTCGCCCGGCACGTACTCCATCACGATGAAGAAGACGTCGTCCTGCCGCTCGGCCGTCAGCACCGCAACGATGTTGGGATGGCTGAGCGAGGCGAGCAGGCGAGGCTCCCGCAGCAACTCGCCGAAGTCCATGCCCTGCCGGTGAGGAACCTTGAGCGCGACCTTCTTGTCGATCCAGGTGTCCTCGGCGAGATAGACCGCGCCAAAGCCGCCGCTGCCCAACGTGGAGATGATGCGGTACTTGCCGACGGTCTGGCCGCGAAAGAACATCGGAGGGAAGTATATCGTTCGTGTCGGGAACCGGGAACCGGGATCGGCGGACGGGACGGGCGCGAAACGACGACACGAGGCCGACCCGGAGCGTGCTCCGGGCGGCGGCGCCCGTCATACAATCGACATGTGCGGCCGCGCTTTCACCTGCCCGACCTCGATCGCGCGTCGGGCATCGGAGCGCTCGTCGAGGACGAAGCGAGCCACCTCGCGCGCGTGCTCAGGCTGAGGGCCGGCGATGCCATCGACGTCTTCGATGGCCGGGGCGGCATGTTCGAGGCCCGTGTCGCCGACGTCTCGCGCGGCCACGTGACGGTGCGCGTGGTCGGGCCGGCGCCGGCGGCAGCCGAGCCCGCCGTTCACGTGACGCTGGTCATGTCGGTGTTGAAGGGCGACAAGATGGATGCGGTCATCCGCGATACGACGATGATGGGCGTCGCGGCCGTGCAGCCCATCGTGAGCGAGCGATCGGAGGTCACGGTGGCGGCCATCGAACGCGGCCACCGTGCGGCACGATGGACGCGTGTCGCCGTGTCGTCGGTCAAGCAGTGCGGGCGCGCTGTCGTGCCTGCCATCCTCGGTCCGATCGGGCTGGACGACTGGTTGAAGACGCCGGCGGGCGGGACCCGGTTTGGACTGATCGAGCCATCGGCCGGTACGGGCCTGGCGTTCTCCGGGATCGATCGCGCGGATACGGTCGCGCTCGTCGTCGGACCCGAAGGCGGCTGGACCACGGCGGAAGCCGGCGCCCTCCGTGTCGCCGGCGTGCGGATGGTATCGCTCGGGCCGCGCACGCTCAGGGCGGAGGTCGCCCCGATGGTGGCGATGGGGGCGCTCTTCGAGGCCTGGCAGGCGTGGTAGCGGCGCTGAGACAAAGGGGGCAGCATGCGGCACGTGACACTTGGCATGGTCCTGATCGTGGTCGTGGCGTTCGGCGGTTGGCCGGCGGATGCGCAGGACCCGGTCGCGACGTTCTCCATCCTCGGTTACGACCCGGCGACGGGCGAGGTGGGTGGCGCCGTGCAGTCGCGTGTCTTCAGCGTGGGCAACGGCGTGCTGTGGGCCGAGGCCGGCGTGGGCGCCGCGGCCACGCAAGCCATCGTGGACGTGAGCTATGGCCCGCGCGCGATCGAGTTGCTCCGCGCCGGTGTCAAGCCGGACGCGATCATCAACGCCATCTGGGCGAGCGACCGCGATCCGCAGCCCGAGCGGTGGACGAAACAGGGGCGGCAGTTCGCCGTGATCGATCAACAGGGTTCCACGGCCGTGTTCACCGGGCCGAAGGCGAGTGAATGGGCGGGCCACAAGCAGGGCAGGTACGCCACCGCACAGGGCAACATTCTGGCGGGCGAGGGTGTCGTCGACGGCATGATCAAGACGTTCGAGGCGACGAGCGGCCACCTGTCGACCAGGCTCGTCGCCGCACTCGAAGCCGGCCAGGCCGCCGGGGGCGACACGCGGGGCATGCAGTCCGCGGCGATCCTGATCGTCGGCAAGGGACAGGGCGTGTGGCTCAACAACGACGTGGTGATGCGCCTGCAGGTGGACGACAGCCCAGAGCCGATCAAGGAACTGCGGCGCCTCGTGGACTCGTGGAACGATCGCCGCGCGAAGGGTGGCCAGAGGCCGGTCAAGTAGCGTGGCCTACGCCAGGTCGAGCGCGACCCAGCCGTCTTCGTCGAGGCGACCGACCTCCGACAACTCCGCGAACGCCGCCCGGACCGCGTCGACCTCCGTGTGATCGAAGCCGCTCAGGATCAGTCGGCCTCCCGGCGCGCGAAGCGCCGCCAGCGAGGCGGCCGTGCTGCGGAGCATCCCGCCGGTCAGGTTGGCGAGCACCAGGTCGGCTGGCCCGGGCGGCGCGATTCTGAAGTCGCCCACCTCGAAGTGGATGACCGGAGGCAGGGGATTCATCGCCGCGCTCGACGTGGCGGCATCGATGGCGTCGGGGTCGACGTCGAGACCGAGGACGTCGCGTGCGCCGCCAAGCGCGGCGGCCATGGCCAGGACGCCCGAGCCGGTGCCGATGTCGAGGACGCGCAGATTCGTGACGTCGAGGCCTGAGAGCAGGCGCAGGCAGAGGCGCGTCGTCTGGTGATGGCCGGTGCCGAATCCCATGGATGGTTCGATCACAATCACCGTGTGGCCGTCCGGCACGGTGGCGGGCCGATCCCACGGCGGCGCGACGATGAAGCGGCCGGCGTGAACCGAGGTCAGCGCCGCCTGCGAGCGGGCGGCCCAGTCCTCATCGTCGACGTCGGCGGCGCGCAGGTGCAGGTGGGGACATTCGCGGGCGATCACATCGAGTGCGACGTCGCGGTCGGTATGGGTCGCGAAGAAGACGCGCCAGCGAAGGGGCGCGGCCGGCGGATCGGGAGCAGGCTCGACGGTCGGGTCCCACAGGCCGCCCGGCGGAATCGGGATGTCCGCAAGGTCTTCGATGGCGGCGGGCGAGAGATCGTCGAGCAGGGCGGAGACGAGGTCAGCCGAGTCGTCCACTGCCGGCGCCTCGACGAGCAGCGCCGGCCAGCGTCTAGCCAAAGATGTCCTTGACCTTGTCGAAGAGGCCCTTGTCGGCGACATCGTCGTCGCGGCGGCTGGGCTCGAACTTCTGGGCGGGAAGCGACTCGGCCAGCTGCTCGAGGAGCTTGCGCTGTTCCTTGTTGAGCTTCTTCGGCGTCACGGCGCGGACCGTGACCATCAGGTCGCCCTTGCCGCGGCCGCTCACGTCCGGCAGGCCCTGCCCGCGTACGCGGAAGGTCGTGCCGGTTTCGGTGCCATCGGGGATTCTCAGCGTGTGCGTGCCGTCCACGGTGGGCACCCTGATCTCCGCGCCGAGCGCGAGCGTGGTCAGGTTGAGCGGAATCTCGCAGTGCAGGTCGTTGCCCTCGCGCTGGAAGAACTCGTGCTCCTGGACGTGGATGACCACATAGAGATCGCCCGCGGGCCCGCCGAGACTGCCGGCTTCGCCTTCGCCGGCGAGCCGCAGGCGCTGGCCGGTGGCGATGCCTGCGGGGATCTTGACGGTGAGCTTGCGCTGCTGCTCGACGGTGCCGTCACCGCGACAGGTCTCGCACGGCCTGGTGATGACGCGGCCGGTCCCGCGGCACTGGCCGCACGTGCGCGCGACGGTGAAGAAGCCCTGCTGGTACCGCAGTTGACCCGTGCCCCGGCACTGGGGGCACGCGCTGGCATCCGTGCCAGGCGCCGCGCCGGAGCCGCTGCAGGTCTCGCAGCGTTCGCGGCGGGGGATGAGAATCGATGTCTCGGCCCCCTTCGCCGACTGCTCGAACGGGATCTCCATGTCGTAGCGCAGATCGGACCCGCGCTGCGGACCGCCACGACGACGGCCGCCGCCGAAGATGTCACCAAAGCCGAAGATGTCGCCGAGCCCGCCGAAGATGTCCTGGAAATCGGCGAAGATCGTCGGATCCACCCCGCCGGCCGATGAGCCCGAGACGCCCGCGTGACCGAAGCGATCGTACCGGGCACGTTTCTCCCCATCGGCCAGGACCGAATAGGCTTCGGCCGCTTCCTTGAAGCGGTCCTCGGCGTTCTTGTCGCCGGGATTCTTGTCCGGGTGGTACTTGAGCGCGAGCTTCCGGTACGCGCTCTTGATCTCCTGGTCGCTGGCCGACCGCGCGACGCCGAGGACTTCGTAGTAGTCGAGCCTGGTCACGACGCTTTGGCGACCTTCACGAGAGAGGGTCGGAGCAGCCGATCACCGAGCCGGTAGCCCCGCCGCAGTTCGTCCACGACCTCGCCCTCGCGCGCGCCGTCGACCGCCTCGTAGGCGACCGCCTGGTGCAGGTGCGGGTCGAAGTCGGCGCCGATGGCATCGATCGGCATCACGCCGCGCTTTCGCAGCACCTCATGCAGCGAATGGCGGATGAGCTCTACGCCGGTCTTGTACGGCATCGCGTCAACGGGGGCGTCGGCCGCGAGCGCACGGTCGAAGTCGTCCAGCACCGCCAGCACCTCCGCCAGCAGATCGGCGGTGGCCCACTCGGTGAACTCCTTGCGCTCGCGTTCGGTCCGCTTGCGGTAGTTGTCGAACTCGGCCGTCTTGCGGAGCAGCCGATCGAACGTCTCGTCGCGTTCCCTCTGGAGCGCCTCGACCGACGCGGCCTCGGAAGTGGCGGTCGGGGCGGACGTGTCCGCCGGCTCTGCCGCATCAATCCGGGGCTCGGTCTCCTGGGGATTCTGTTCTTCCATCGTCTTAGTTGACATCCTTCAGGACGCGCGCGACGGCCAGCGCCGCCACGTCCACGGCCGCGATTGCGCGGGAGTACTTCATGCGGGTCGGACCGATGACCCCGACCGTGCCGGTGCCCTGGCCATCGAAGTAGGTGGAGGCGATCAGGCTGAACGAGCGCAGCTCCGGGTCGCTGTGCTCGGCGCCGATGACGACCATCAGGCCGGGGCCGTCGATGTATTCGTTGAGCAGCCGCACGAGCCGCTGCTTCTCCTCGACCATGCGGAGGAGCGTGCCGAGCGTGGCCGGCGAGATGCCGCTCGCGCGCACCACCTGCTCGAGGAGCGTGGCGGCGCCGTCGATGTGCACGGCCGACCGGCCGTCGAGATTCTCGAGCGACTGGCTGGCCAGACGCAGCGCGAGCCCCAGCAACTGGTCGTAGAGCGATCGCTCCTCGCGCAGCTGCTCGCGGACGCCGTCACGGACCTCGTCCACCGCCATGCCGGCGTACTCGGCATTCAGGAAGTTGGCCGCCTGGGTCAGCTCGGTGGTGCTGACCTCCTCGCCGATATCCACGAGCTTCTGCGCGACCTGGTTGCCGCGGGCGACGAGCACGACGAGGATGCGAGTGCCGCTCAGGCGGACGAACTCGATCCGCTCGAAGATCGTCTTGTCGTTGGCCGGCGCCACCGCAAAGCCCACGTGTCGGGAGGTCTCGGAGAGGACGTGCGACGTCGACGACAGCAGGTCCTCGATGAGCGGCGTGTCGCCTGCCTCCTGGCGGAGGCGCGCTTCGACGGCCGACACGTCCCTGGCCGCGCGCCGCCCGTCGAGCAGGAGGTCCACGTAGTACCGGTAGCCGAGATCGGTGGGAACCCGGCCCGCCGACGTGTGAGGCTGCCACACGTACCCCATGTCCTCGAGCTGGGCGAGCACGTTGCGGATGGTCGCCGACGACACCGACAGACCCGCGCGGTTCATCAGCACGCCGGACGCGACCGGCTCGCCCGTCTCGATGTACTCGCGCACGAGCGCCGCGAGCACGCGGCGGGTCCGGTCGGACAGGGGTTGCGGGTGCATTAGCAGTCTCGAAAGAGGACTGCTAGCAGTATAGCAGCTGAGCCTTCGAGGCGCCCAGGGCGCGGCGCCTCGCGTGCATGGGATGTCGCACGATCAGAACCCCGCGCGGGCGGCGAGCGCCGTGGCCTCGGCGCGTGCGTCGGCGGCGAGCTCCATCGGATCCCAGCGCGTCGGCCGCCCATCGTCGACCAGCAGCTCGCCGTCGACGATGACCGCCCGAACATCCGTGGGCCGCGTCGCGTAGACGAGCGTCGAGTAAGGATCCGGTCCTGGCGACTGGTGCGGCGCCTGTCGCCTGACCAGGATGAGGTCCGCGCGCTTGCCGGCTTCGAGCGAGCCGATGTCCCTGTCGAGCCCGAGCGCACGGGCGCCTTCGCGTGTGGCCATGCGGACGGCTTCGCGTGCGGGGAGCGCGCCAGGCCCGAGGCGTACGGCCTGCAGGGTCGCGGCGAGACGCATCTCCTGGAACATGTCCAGGTGGTTGTTGCACGCCGCTCCGTCGGCGCCGAGCGAGACCGAGACGCCTCGGCGCTGCATCTCGACGACCGGCGCGAGGCCCGATCCGAGCTTGAGGTTCGAGCCGGGGCAGTGCAGGACCTTGACGTCACCCTCGGCCATCATCGCCTGCTCGCGATCGTCGACCCACACGCAGTGCGCCAGGCAGACGTGGGGCGCCAGGAGGCCGAACTCGGCGAAGTAGGCGATGTTGCCCAGGCCGGTGCGCTGGCGCACGACCGCGACCTCATCGCGTTGCTCGGCCGCGTGCGTGTGCACGAGCAGGCCTCGTGCGACCGACGCGTGTGCCACGGCGTCGAGCAGTTCCCGCGAGCAGGACACTGCAAAGCGCGGCGCCAGCGCGGCGCGGAGGCGGCCGCCGGCGCGCCCATGCCAGCGTGACGCCAGCGCCAGGCTCTCGTCGATCGAGGCTCCGGTCCGTTCGAGCAGCCGCCGTGGGACGGACTCGTCGGCGTCCATCATGCACTTGCCGACCACGGCGCGGAGGCCCGTGGGCTCGAGCGCTTCGAAGACCGCGTCGGTGTCGTGGACGGTCTCCATGCTCAGCACCGACGTCGTTCCGCCCAGCAGCAGCTCCGAAGCCGCGAGCCGCGCCGACGCGGCGAGCGAGCGCGGCGTATGGGCGGCCTCCATCGGCCACACGCGCGTCCGGAGCCACTCGAGGAGCGCCAGATCGTCTGCGTAGCCGCGAAAGAGGGTCTGGCAGAGATGAACGTGCGTCTGGACGAAGC
Organism: uncultured Bifidobacteriaceae bacterium; assembly: GCA_964543955.1. Lineage (GTDB taxonomy): Bacteria > Acidobacteriota > Vicinamibacteria > Vicinamibacterales > UBA2999 > VFZN01. The sequence continues at coordinate 8,554 of CAZJBN010000104.1, read as the reverse complement.
CGGGCAGCACCACGTCGCCGTCCGCGTCGATGATGCGCGCGTCGGGAGCGTCGAGATCGCGGCCGATGGCCGCAATGCGTCCGTCGCGCACGAGCAGGTCGCCCTCGATGACGTCGAGGGCGTCGTTCATGGTGAGCAGGGTCGCGGCGCGGACGAGCAGCGGCGCTGCCACGACCTACGCGTTCTCAGGCACGCGGCCCCTGGGCATCCAGCGGAGCGAGGCGTCGGCGATGTCCTTCGCGCGCCCGCGGCGAATCGCCACGAGCTCGGCCACGATGCTGACGGCGATCTCCTGCGGCGTCACCGCCCCGATGTCGAGGCCGATGGGCGCGTGCACCGACGACAGCTGTTCGAGCGTCGCGTGGTCCTCGTTGAGCAGCTGGTCGTAGATGCGCGCGACCTTGGCCCGGCTGCCGATGAGTCCCAGGTACCGCAGGTCGCGGCCAACGAGCGCCCGCAGCGTCTCGAGATCGTTGCGATGACCGCGTGTCACGACCACCGCGTACGCGCTCGGCGGCATCTCGGCCCGCGCCAGCCACGCCGGAATGTCCTCGACGACGAGTGACGCCGCGAACGGAAAGCGTTCGCGGTTGGCAAACGCCGCCCGGTCGTCGATGACGTGCAGCTCGAAGCCGGCCTCCGACGCAATCCGCGCGAGGTAGAACCCCACGTGGCCCGCGCCGAAGACGTAGAGCGCCGGCGGCGACTCGAGCGGCTCGATGAAGACTTCCATCTGCCCGCCGCACACGAGCCCGGTTTCCTGGGCGAAGTCGTCGTTGAGATCGTATTTGGCGCGCACGGGCTTGCGCGTCCGGATGGCCTGCCTCGCTTTGCCGAGCGCGTCGTGCTCGTAGCACCCGCCGCCAATGGTGCCGACCGTACGCCCGTCGGAGTACACGAGCATCTTGGCGCCGACCCGCTGCGGCGTCGAACCGGTCGAGGAGACGATGGTGACGAGTGCCACCTCTTCGCCTCGCGTCAGGGCCTCGCCGATGGCGGCGAGGATCTCGTGGTTCACATGGTCATTATACGGTCGGTCCTACCACCTGTGCAGTTCGCAGACCTCGGACGGCTCGGTGCCAGCGAGAAAGACTTCGGTCGTCACGCGGGGACAGTTGGGCGTGGCGGGCAGTCCCGTGTCCCGATCGATCTCGATGGCGCTGATGCCGGCCGGCGGCTCGAAGGGGACGTTGGCACGTCCGGCCAGCGCCTTGCGCATGAAGTCCGCCCAGATGGGTACGGCCGCCTGCGTCCCGCTCAGCCCGAGGATCCGGTTGTCGTCGATGCCGACCCACACCACGGCCAGCAGTTCCGGCGTGAACCCGACGAACCACGCATCGCGCAGGTCGTTGGTCGTTCCCGACTTGCCGGCCGCGTCCTGGGAGAAGCCGGCAGCGCGCGCCGCCGCGCCCGTACCTTCGTTGACGACGCTGCGCATCATGTGGGTGACGAGGTAGGTCGTGTCAGGACGCGCGATCGGCGTCCCCTTCACGGCGGGCGGTGTCAGCGTGTCTTCGCCGCTCACCACACGCGCGATCGGCCGGAGCGGCGCCGTGGTGCCGCCGTTGGCGAACAGGGTGTAGGCCGTCGCCACTTCGAGCGGCGTCAGCTCGAAGACGCCCAGAGCCATCGACGGATATCCCCGTGGTGCCGGGCGGCCGATCCCGGTCCGCCGCCAGAGCTCGGCCACGCGGTCGAATCCGGTCTGTTCGGCGAGCTTGATGGTGGCGATGTTCCGGGAGAGCGCGAGCGCCCGCCGGAGCGTGACCGCGCCATCGTACTCGTCGCCGTAATTCTGCGGCGACCATCCCTCGCCGTTCACCACCCATGTCGTCGGCTCGTCCTGGACGATCGTCGCCGGGGTGATGTCGCTTCGTCCATCGGCGGCAGCGGCCTCGAACGCCGCGAGGTAAACGAAGGGCTTGAACGTCGATCCGGGCTGGCGCCGCGCGTTCACGGCCCGGTTGAACTGGGACTGGTTGTACGACCGGCCGCCGACGAGCGCGAGGATCTCTCCCGTGCGGGGATTCACGGCGACGAGGGCGGCCTGCGCCGTCGCGCGCGGCCCGCGGCGCTTCGCGAGCACGGCGTCGACACGCGCCAGGCCATCGCGGACGGCGTCCTGTGCCGCACGCTGCATGTTGAGATCCAGCGTCGTGTAGATGTCGAGCGCCGCGGCGCGCCCCGTCACGCCCGGAAAGGTGTCGTCGAGCGCCTGGCTCATGTAGTCCACGAAATATGGCGCCTCGTTGTCCACGGCTCGCGCGACAACGGCAATCGGTTCCCTGGCGGCCCGTGTGGCGGCGTCGGCATCGATGAACCCGGCGTCGGCCATTGCGCCCAGCACGATGTCGCGTCGCGCCTTCGCACCGTCCAGGCTCGTGAACGGCGAGTGGTTGTAGGGCGACTGGATGACGCCGGCCACGAGCGCCGCCTCGGCCAGCGTCAGGTTCGTGACGTCCTTGCCGAAGTACATCCTGGCGGCCTCGGCCACGCCGTGCAGCGCGAACGATCCGCGGTGGCCGAGGTAGACGTCGTTCAGATACAGCTCGAGGATCTCGTCCTTGGTCGCCCTGGTCTCGAGGATGACCGCCATGAACTGCTCGAGGATCTTCCGGCGCCACGAGCGCTGGCCCGATTGCTGCTCGGCGGCCATCCGATCGGTGAGAAAGAAGTTGCGCGCGAGTTGCTGTGTGATGGTGCTCGCGCCGACGAGATAGGTGCGGCGGCCCGCCATGTTGGTCGCGGCCGCGCCCAGGATGCGAATCGGGTCGATGCCCGGGTGGTAGTAGAACCGGCGGTCCTCGATGGCGAGGACGGCGTGCTGGACCGTGTCGGGAATGACGTCGAGCGCGACCTGTCGCCGCTTCTCGCGCGAGCCCGTGACGAGGCCGGCCAGCGCCGGCGGATCCAGCGACACGGAGCGGACGCTCCGTCCCGCGACCTCGATACGGCTGATCCGCGGTGGAGGCGGCGGCGCCTTCGAGCCCGGCTTCAGGGCAGGCGGCTCGGCAAACCTCACGACCACGACGCGGCCGGCCGACGTCCCTGCCTGCGGCATGAACGACACGGTGCGCGGCGCGCGCGCGAACTCCCCGCCGTGCTCGACCGCCGGACGCTCCGTGTAGCCCACGTCGTTCAGGCGCGTGACGACCTCCTGCTCGCCGATGACCTGGCCGGTATTGAAGGTGAGCGGACGGGCAAAGACGCGCGGGATGACCCGATCGCGCTCGCCGTGCAGGCGCGCATCGACGATCCGGGAGAACTCGACGTAGTAATAGCCGAGCGCCGCGGTCACGAGGATGGCCACGCTGGCCAGGATCACGAGAAGCGGCGTCAGCAGTCGGCGGCGCCGCAGGAACGACACCGAGGCGCGCCACCGTCGCTTCGTCCAACGGCGGGCCGACCTCAGTACCGGCATCCGGCGGGTCTCGCGTCAGATGGACAGCACGTAATGCTGTCCCATTCCGAGAGGAATCTCCTCGAGGAGGCGATCGACGAGCGCGGGGCCGTAGCGGTTGAGAAACCACACGAATCCGAGGGCGCGTTCCTGCGGATGGCCCTCCGGAAAGGTCAGGGCCTGCGCGCGCTGGAACTGGCGGCGGAGTGTCTCGTCCTTGCGCTTGGCGGCGTTGATGACCTTGGTGTGCAGCGTCGCGATCTCGTGCTGCATCTTGCCGAGCGTGGTCCGCACCGTCCCTTCGAGCGTCGGGTCGATCTGCGGCACCGCGGCGGCGAGCGCGCCCATCCGTTCGTCCACGATGGACGACACGCCGGCCAGGGCCTGCTCGACGGTGGGCGGCAGCTGCGCCTCGAGCAGCTCGTTGAGCGTCTTCTCGTCCTGCGCCTGCAGGGAGAGCAGCGGCAGCCTGTACTTCGTCAGGAAGCGGAGCGTCGGCGAATCCACGAGCGTCGCGGTCGCGCGCTGGTACATCAACGGCATGGCAATACCGAAGCGCGCGTAGACCTCGCGCAGCTGGCCGAGGTAGGCGAGCTCGTTGGGGCCGGCGACGTAGCAGATCGTGGGGAAGACGAGGTCCTGCACGAGCGGGCGAAGCAGCACGTTCGGGCTGAAGTGCTCGGGCGTCGCGGCTGCCTCGGCGGCGAGGGCCTCGAGCGTGCTCTCACGCTCGCCGACCGTGGCGCGAGCGCCGCTGGCGCGGATGGCCTCGCGACCGCTGTTCAGATAGAAGAGCGAGATGGCGCCTTCGGCTGGCGTGACCTGCGCGTGGTAGCCCGCCGCGACCAGCGCGGCCCCCGCGCGCGCGGCCAGCGCGGCGGTCTGGCCCGGCTCGGTGATCTCCCGGTGGAAGATCGGCTGCGCCAGTGCCTTGGCCGCAGAATCGGACGAGTCGTAGACGACGAGCCCTCGAGGACCGAGTACCGCCTCCATCCAGCGCCCGAATGCGTCCGCCATCCCGCGGCCGGGCTGGTACGCCTGCCGCAGGCCGGCGATCAGCTCGTCACGGAATTCGGTTGGCGGAAGCGCGGCCGCGGCCTCGTCGATGGCCGTGACAATCGCATCCGACAGCGTGAGGCGTGCGATCGGCAGGTCGCCGGCCCCCGCCAGATCGGCCAGGCGCACGGTTCGCGGCTCGAAGTCGGCATCGAGCACGGTGCAGCCGCTCACCTCGGGCCAATCGTGGTCCTCGGCATCGATCCAGAAGACCGGTACCACCGCGACGCCACGCTCGCGCTCCACGCGGGATGCGAGCTGCATGGCCGTGACGGCCTTGAGCAGCGTGAAGAGCGGGCCACCGAAGAGTCCGGCCTGCTGCCCGGTGATGACAACCCGCGTCGCGGGATCGGCAAGGCGCGCGGCGGCTGCACGCGCGGCCGCGGGCGCCTCACGGCGTGTCTGCTGATCGGCAATGACCCTGGCCAGATCCGCCGGGCGGCGCGGCGTGGCCTGTGACCGCGCAATGGTGTCCACCCACGCGGCGGGCTCCGCAGGATCCCCGGCGAAGAACGGCGCGACGCGCGCGAAGTCGAAGGCGTAGTCGGTCGCCAGCCGCCGAAACCATGGGAACTGTCGAATGTCGATCGCCCCGGAATCGGCGGTCGCGGCAGGCATCGCGTCGGCAGGCACCGTTCGTACTGTCGCAGAGGGCTGGTTGACATGTCAACTGCGCGGGCGGCGATGACTGGTGCGCCTGGAGCGCATGATAAGATCGCCGATCAACCCCGTGTCCGAGGAAGGCTCGCTGTTCGACGTCCCGCCTGCGGCCCTCGGCCGCTTTCGTGTGCTGCACCAGATCGGAGCCGGCACGCTGGGCCCGGTGTTTCGCGCGACCGACCCCGGCTCGGATACCGTCGTCGCGATCAAGCTGCTCACCATCAACCTGTTTCCGCAGGATGCCGCGAACGTCTCGCGCGCGCTGGCCGAGCTCGTCGCGGCGGTGCCGCGCCTCCCGGCCGCGGTGACGCCAATCGAGGCGGGCCTCGAGCATCACGTGCCGTTTCTCGCGACCACCCTGGCCGACGGCGATTCGCTCGACGTCGCGCTGCGCGAGTTCGGGCCTGCTGCCATCGCGGACATGCTGCCCCGGGTCCGGGCGCTCGCCGACACGCTCGACTCGGCCGCGCGCGGCGACGTGTTCCACGGCGCGCTTCACCCGCGCGATATCCTCGTCGCGGAACACGACACCCGCATGACCGGTCTGGGCATCGTCCCCATCCTGGCTCGCCATGGTGTGAAGTCGATGGGACGGCGGCCCTATGCGGCGCCCGAGGTCGCCGACAACCAGTTCTCCGGCGAAGCTGATCAGTTCGCGCTGGCCACCCTCACCTTCGAATGGATGACCGGCCGCAAGGCCAACGGCAGCGCGACCGAAGTGCCGGCCCTGCCGGGTGTGGCGCGCGCGGCGATGGCAGACGTCTTCGCGCGGGCGCTCCACGACGATCCGGCACAGCGGTTCGAGTCCTGCACGTCGTTCATCGAGGCGTTGACCGCGGCGGCCGGCGACGCCGCCACAATGGCCGAACCGACGCCCGTGGTCGTCGTCCCGACCACGCCAGCTCGAACGACGCGAACGCGGACCAGGAAACCGGCGCTGCCGCTGGACGACTTCCCGGCAGAAGGCCCCGAGGAATCGAGCGAGGCCGGAGGGACAACGCTCGACGAGGTCACTCCCATCGCCGTCGATTCGATTGAGCAGGCAGTGGCGGCCGCCAGCCTGCACGGTGCCGCACCGGAGCTTCCCGCGGAGCGGTTCACGTCGGTCGATCCGCCGCGCGCCTCCCACGACCCGCTGCCACCGATTCATCGAGCACCCGTGCTGGGTTCGACGCTCTCCATCTCGGACCCGCCGCGTGCCGTGCAGCCGTCGACCCGCACAGGCCCGGGTCGTATGCTGGCGGCCGCCATCGTCGGCATCGTGCTTGGCGTGGCGGGCGGATACTTCCTCTGGGGCGGCTCGGCATCGTCGTCCGCCGGAGACCCTGCCGTGGTCGATGAGCCGACATCACCGCCCGCACAGCCCTCGACCGACGTGGCGCTCGAACCGTCACCGTCGGGCAGCGGGGCCGCGGGCGGAACCGCAGCGGCGAGCGGCGCGCCGGCAGCACCCACCGGGTCCTCGGCAGCGCCGCCGGCAGTGGCTGTGCCGGTGGCAGGACGGCTGCTGGTTCGGTCCGACCCCTCCGGCGCGACCGTATTCGTGGACAACGAGTGGCGCGGCGTCACACCGCTGACGCTGACCGGGCTCGACCTCGGCACGCGCCGGATTCGCGTGCAGCGCGATGGATACGCCACCCAGGAACGCGCCGTGTCGCTCACGCGCGAGCGACCTTCGCGGTCGGTCGACGTGTCGTTGCCGCGGCGAGCGGCCACCGCTCCGGCCAGGCCTGCTGCAGCCCCGCCGGCATCGCCGGCGGTCAGGACCGGCTCGTTGCTCGTGGAATCGCGGCCTGCCGGCGCCACCGTGACCGTGAACGGCTCGCCTCGGGGGCTCTCGCCGCTCACGCTGAGCGGGTTGGCGCCAGGGGAGTACACGGTGCAGCTGCAGCTGGCGGGCTATCGAACCATCACGACCACGGTGCGGGTGGTGGCTGGCGAGCGTGCGCGCGCCGCGGCCTCGCTGACCGAACAGGAGAGGGAATGATCGCGGTCCTGGCACTCGAAGACGGAACCTGGTACCGCGGCGTGTCCGCGGGCGCGCCGGGTGAGACGACCGGGGAAGTGGTGTTCAACACCAGCATGACGGGCTACCAGGAGGTCCTGACCGATCCGTCCTATGCGGGGCAGATCGTCACGATGACCGCACCGCAGATTGGCAACTACGGCGTCGTCGCGGCCGATCAGGAGTCGGAGGCTCCCAAAGTGGCCGGCTTCGTGATGCGCGATCCGTCTCCCATCTCCAGCAACTGGCGTGCGCAGGGCACACTGCGCGACTACCTCGTCCGCCACCACATCGTCGCGATTGGCGATATCGATACGCGTGCGCTGACGCGCAAGCTCCGGTCCGGCGGCGTCATGCGTGGTGTCATCGCGACCGGCTCGGTCGATCCGATGGCGCTCGTCGAGAAGGCGAGAACGAGCCCGCAGATGGAAGGCAGCGATCTGGTCAAGGACGTGACCTGTGCCGAACCGTACGACTTCGAGACGACGCTGGCCGACGAAGTCACCGAGACGACGTTCGGCGTCGCGCCGCTCAAGCGCGCCTCGCGGCCGCTCAAGGTGGCCGCCTACGACTACGGCATCAAGACCAACATCCTGCGGAGGCTGGCGGCGCATGGATGCGACGTGCGGGTGTTTCCGGCCGCGACCCCCGCGTCCGAGGTGCTGGCCTGGAAGCCCGACGGCATCTTCCTGAGCAACGGCCCCGGCGACCCGTCCGCCGTCACCTATGCCATCGACAACATCAAGACGCTCGTCGACACGGGCGTGCCGATGTTCGGCATCTGCCTCGGCCACCAGCTGATCGGCCTCGCGCTCGGCGCGAAGACGTTCAAGCTCAAGTTCGGGCATCGGGGCGCCAATCATCCCGTCAAGCAGCTCGACACCGGGGCCATCGAGATCACCTCGCAGAACCACGGGTTTGCGGTCGATCCCGATTCGGTGCCCGCCCACGCCCGTGTCACGCACCTCAATCTGTACGACGGCACCATCGAGGGCCTCCGCCACGTGGACAAGCCTGTGTACTCCGTGCAGTACCATCCCGAAGCGGCCCCGGGACCGCACGATGCCGATTACCTCTTCACCCAGTTCATCGAGGAGATGGAGAAGAACTAGGTGCACGGGTGCACGGGTGCACGGGTGCACGGGTGCCCAGGGTGCCCAGGGTGCTCAAGTGCACGGGTGCCCGAGTGCTCATGTAGAGGCGACCCTTCAGGGTTGCCTACGCCGGAAATTCAAGAGGATCTGGCAGGCGCGATTGAGAGATGCCGAAACGTACTGACATTCATCGTGTGCTCGTCATCGGTTCCGGGCCGATCGTCATTGGCCAGGCCTGCGAGTTCGACTACTCGGGGACCCAGGCCCTCAAGGCGCTCAAGAGCGAGGGGCTCGAGGTCGTGCTGGTCAACAGCAATCCGGCGACCATCATGACGGACC
>CAZJBN010000103.1:0-17721 GCA_964543955.1 uncultured Bifidobacteriaceae bacterium | reverse complement strand
TGATGGAGTTGCCCCAGATGATGGAGTTGCCCCAGATGATGGAGTTGCCCCAGATGATGGAGTTGCCCCAGATGATGCTTTCGGCGAATGCCGTTCTCGCTGCTCCTGACAACTCGCGGGGGATGGCGCTATTGGAGCGCGACACCAGGGCTGTGCGCCGATCGAGCGTCCGAATCGCGTTCAGATTCATCCGCCCGGCTCCGGCTGCAACCAAGCCCGCCATTGGCATATACTCCGCGCTGCCCTTCAGCGCGTGCTTCACCATCAACGGCGTGAGCTCTGGTTGAGACTCCAGCAACAACGCTGCTGCGCCGCTTACGACGGCTGCTGACTGGCTGGTCCCGCTCAGTGCGAAGTAGTCTTCGAGCCCAGGTCCATCGACCAACCGCTCCGGTACTTGTGCAACTAGGGAGCTTCCTCGAGCAGCAGCCGACACAAGCATGCTTCCCGGCGCAACCAGGTCCGGCTTCACGATGTGATCCACCATCGTCGGCCCGCGCGAGCTCCAGGGCGCCACTTCGTCGTCCGAGGGATCGGCGGTCCCCTGTGTCCGGATCGCGCCAACCGTGATCGCATACGGAGAGATCCCCGGCGAGGTCACGCTGCCGAGCATCATCCGCCCATCCGCCAGCTGTCCCATGTTGCCGGCCGAAGCCACCACCACCAGCCCCGCCCGTGCAGCGCGCTCCACCGCCTGGCACAGCGGATCGTCCCGATAGCTCTGCAGCGGCGCCGCACCGAGCGACAGGTTCAGCACGCGGATCGCATACCGGTCCTTGTGCTCGATCGCCCAGTCGATGGCCTCGATCACGTCGCTTGCCTGCCCCGATCCGTCGGCGCCCAGCACCTTGAGGTTGAGCAGGTGCGCTCCGGGTGCCATCCCGGCGTCCACGCCATCGGCCACCTTGCCCGTCGGGCGACCCGCCACGATGCCCGCGATGTGCGTGCCGTGGCCGTAGCGATCGCCGCCCCGCGTCCGCTCGCTCGTGAAATCCATGTTCACGACGACGCGACCTTCGAGCGCCGGGTGCGCCGCAATGCCCGAGTCCAGAATCGCCACGCCCACCCGCCGGCCCGTCGTTCGCCCCAGCGCGCGGACCGTCCCGGCCCAGGCCGCCTCCGCGCCGGTCGTCTGTGTCGTCAGCGCCATGTGCGATCGCACCACCGCGTCGCTCGACAGCGAATCCACGTCGGCGTCGACCGACAGCGTCGCGAGCGCCGAGGGCGACGCCTCGACCACCGCACCCGATCGCATCGCCTTCTTGACCCGCAGCCCGTGCCGGCGCGCCAGGCGCTCGACGCGCTCCGGCGAGCCCGACAGGATCACGTCCACCGAACCGGTCGCACCCGACGACAGCCGTGCGCTCAGATCCGAGGACAGCCGCGCGCGCCGCGATTGGGCGTCGGCGGTCGACACCGCCGCGACACACACCATCCCGCACGCGAGCAGAAGTGCCCACTGCCACGAGGAACGAGGCACGCCTTGGGGGGCGGAGTGTCTCGCGTCAGTTGGCCGAAGAGTCATGTTGATATCTCCCGTTGAGAACGGCATCGTTCCGGTTTGTGGACGCAGGCGAATCGGAAAGACCGATTCAGTTCAGATCGCGGAGGGCTTCGAGCGACTCCAGCACGACGCGCTGCGAGCCTCCCAGGGTCCGGACCGTGCGAAGCCGCCCTTCGCCGATGCGGTAATAGATCGTCCGGCGCGACACGCCCAGCAGATGAGCTGCCTGATCGATGGTCACGCTCCGCCCGAGACGGGGCTGGAAAACGGAGTAACTGGTCAAAGATGCTGAGACAACCCCGGTCTGCATGAACGTCAACCTCCGCTGTCGGTATCGCAGGGGAGGTGCCAAATGGAGGCAGAAGAGGAAGATGGTCGCTAACTCATTGCAGAAGATGGACTTGTTGGTCTACCATCCCCCTGCGACACGACCCGCGGAATGGACGGGGTTGGCCAAGCGCTTGACCGGCCGGTAACGAGCCAATGACGCGATCGCAAAATCTGCACACTTTTCGCAGGAATTGACGGTTATGTGCAAACCTCAAACCGGCCAAGATCTTGGCCACCTGGTCAACAAGTGAACCGACAGCCGCGCACACTGCTGACCCTTCTGCTCATTGCCGCTGTTGGCGGAACGGCGTACTTCCTCTGGCGGGACCTCGGGGCGCCCCCTCCCTCACCCGCCTCGCGCGTGGGCCAACAGGTCGAGCCCCCGGTCCGCAGCGGCAGCGTCACGGCAACCCTCCGGAGCGAGCCACGCTCCTTCAACCGCCTCGTCCACGCCAGCCAACCGACCGACGTCTACACCCATCTCACGCAGGCCCGGCTGATCCGGGTCAACCGCGCCACGCACGTCGTCGAGCCCTGGCTGGCCGAGACCTGGGAGACCAGCGCCGACGGCCGCACCTTCACCCTCACCCTTCGCGACGCCATCCAGTGGTCGGACGGCTCGCCCTTCTCGTCGGCCGACGTCGCGTTCACGTTCCGGGCCGCGTACGACCCGTCGACGCAGAGCGTGTTCGCCAACACCCTCCGTGTCGGCGGCAAGCCCATCGCCGTCGAGACGCCGGATGCGCGAACCGTACGCCTGACCTACGCAGCCCCGTTCGGACCGGGCATCAGCCTGCTCGACATCCTGCCCATCCTGCCGAAGCACAAGCTCGAGGCCGCGCTCGACGCCGGGACCTACGCCCAGGCCTGGACGGCCACCACCGCGCCGGCCGAGCTCGTGGGCCTCGGGCCATTCCGGCTCGAGCGCTACGAGCCGGGCCAGCGCCTGGTGTTCGAACGCAACCCGCACTACTGGCGCAAGGCCGACGATGGGACGGCGCTGCCGTACCTGGATCAGGTCGTGCTCGAGATCGTGCCCGACCAGAACGCGCAGACCGTGCGCGTGCAGTCCGGGGACGTGGACCTGCCCCAGGACGCGCTCAGGCCCGACGACATCGCGGCGCTTCGCCCCGCGGAGGCCGCTGGCCGACTCGAACTCCTCGAGCTTGGCGTCTCGACCGACCCCAACGCGTTCTTCATCAATCTCCGCGACGAGCGCTGGGCGAAGGACCCACGCCGCGACTGGATCACCAGGCGGGAACTGCGGCACGCCATCTCGCACGCCGTGGACCGCGAGGCGTTCGCCGAGACGGTGTTCCTGGGCGCCGGCGTCCCCGTCTGGGGACCTGTCACGCCGGGCAACCCCGAGTGGTTCTCGCCCAACCTTCCGCGCTACCCCTTTTCGGTGGAGACCGCGAGCTCGCTGTTGAAGGGCATCGGCCTCGAGAACCGCGACGCCGACGAGTGGCTCGAGGACGTCAACGGAACCGAGGTGCGCTTCACGATCATCACGTTCAAGGGCAACCAGATCCTCGAGCGCGAATCAGTGCTCCTCAGGGACGACCTGCGGCGGATTGGCGTGGCTGTCGATATCGTGCCTCTCGAGGCCAACGCGCTCGTGGACAGGATGATCAAGGGGGACTTCGAAGCGATCTACCTGAGCGCCCTCACGTCGCACTTCGATCCGGCACTCTCGCAGGACTTCTGGCTGAGCTCCGGATCGGCGCATGTCTGGAACATCGGCCAGGCGACGCCGGCCACGGAGTGGGAAGCCGAAATCGACGAGCTCATGCGCAGGCAGGCGGCAGCAATCGATCCGGCCGAGCGCCGGAAGTACTTCGTGGAGGCTCAACGCGTCTTCGCGGAGAACCTGCCGGCGCTCTACTTCGTCGCGCCGCGGCTGTACATGGGCGTGAGCAGCCGCGTTCACAACCTGAGCCCGTCGGTGCTTCGTCCCCACGTCCTGTGGGCCGCTGACACCATAGCCGTGCGCCGATGACCGCGCCCGCCGCGATCGCCGGGCGTCACCTGGCCCGGACGTGATCCGCTTCGCGACGCGCCGCCTCGTCTTCGCCCTCGTCCTGGTACTGGTCGTCTCGTCGTCGGCGCTCGTGCTCACGCGGCTCGCGCCCGGCGACTTCACGACCGAGCAGCCGACACTCGATGCCGAGGCGCGCGATCGGCTCCGCCGCTATCTCGGGCTCGACCGGCCGATCCTCGATCAATACCTCGACTGGCTCGGTTCGGCCGTCCGGCTCGACTTCGGCCGTTCGCTGCTCTACTCGCGGCCCGTGAGCGAGCTGCTCGTCGAGCGAGCCCTCAACACGTCGATCCTGGCCGCTGCGGCGCTGACGCTCGCGACCCTCGTCGGGCTCCCGATGGGCATCTACACCGGGACGCGCCGAAAGGGCATCGTGGCGCAGCTGGTGCGTGGGATCTCGGTGCTGCTGCTGTCGGTCCCGCCGCTCGTGGGCTCGCTCGCGCTCGTGCTCGTCGCCGCCCGGACCGGCTGGTTTCCGGTCGGGGGCATGACATCGCTTGCCGCCGCGCCCGGCTGGCTGCCGTGGATGGCCGACGTCGCGGCGCACCTGACCGTGCCGGTGCTCGCGCTCGGCCTGCCGCTCGCCGCCACGCTCGAGCGGGTGCAGTCGGAGTCGATTGGCGACATGTCCCGCGAGCCCTTCGTCCGCGCGAGCCGCGCGCGCGGGGTGTCGCACCGGCGCTCGGTGTTGCGCCATGCATGGCCCGCATCGCTCGGTCCCGTGCTCGCCGTGTACGGCCTCCTCATCGGCGCGCTCTTCAGCGGATCGTTCGTCGTCGAAGTGGTGACGGCGTGGCCGGGCCTGGGGCGGCTCATGTTCGACGCCCTCCGCGCGCGCGATCTCTACCTGGTCGCCGGCACGGCGGCGGCCGGCGCCATGTGCCTGGCCGTTGGAACGCTCGTGGCGGATCTGGTGCACGCGGCGGTCGACCCGCGCCTCAGGGAGCCCCGGTGACATGACGCGGCGCGCGCTCCTGCTGCTTGGCGGGCTCCTCTTCGTGGCGGTCGTCGCACCGCTGCTCGCGCCGTACGATCCCGGCCACTCGTTCCGCGACTACCTCCACGCGCCGCCCATGCGGCCCCGTCTCTCGGAGGGGCTCGGCGTCCATCCGGTCACGCTCGCGGACCGCCTCGAACAGCGCTACACGATCGACCGGACGAAGGTCGTGCCGCTGCCCTGGAGCCCCACGGCCGATGCGCCCGTGTTCCTGCTCGGAGCCGACAGCTTCGGCCGCGACGTGCTGTCGCGCCTCCTTGCCGGTGCACGTCTCTCGCTGGGCCTTGCGCTGGTGTCGGTTGCCGGTGCCATCCTCATCGGCGCAGGGCTCGGCGCGTGGGCGGGAGCGACCGGTGGATGGACGGACGAATGGACCATGCGCGTCGCGGACTTCATCCTCGTCCTGCCCCTGCTCTACGTCGTCGTGACGCTCCGGGCGATGCTGCCGCTCGTCCTGCCCGCCACGGCCATCTTCGCGCTGATGGCCGTCATCTTCGTGGCGGTCGGCTGGCCGTTCGTGGCCCGCGGCGTCCGTGCCATCGTCGCGCGCGAACGGCAGCGCGAGTACGTGATGGCGGCCCGGTCACTCGGTGCGGGACGGTGGCGCGTGCTCGTGCGCCATCTCCTCCCCGCCTGCGCCGGACATGCCGCCGTTCAGGCGACACTGCTGCTGCCGGCGTTCATTCTCGCCGAGTCCACCATGTCCTACCTTGGCCTTGGCTTCCCCGACACATCGCCCAGTTGGGGAACGCTGCTGGCCGACGCGAGCAACATCAACGCGATGGCCCGCTTTCCATGGACCCTGGCCCCGGCCGCCGCGATCTTCGCCGTCACGCTGCTGACCAATGTCACGCTCCAGCGGCCACGGCCGGACGACCGGCGGCGCAGGCCGAGGATCTGACCCTCGGTCCACCCCCTTCAGCCGAGGGGATAGAATCATCGGGCCATGACGCTCTCAGGCCTGTTTCACCCGCTCGTCACGCCCTTCGATCCTGGCGGTGACGTCGATACACGCGCGCTGGCTGCGAACGCGCGCCGGCTGCTCGATGCCCCCCTGGACGGCTTCGTCGTGCTCGGATCGAACGGCGAGTCGCCGCAGCTCGATGATGACGAATCGGATCGCGTGATTGCCACGGTGCGGGACGTCGTCCCGGCCGGGCGGCCGCTCCTGGCGGGCGCCGCCCGGGAGTCGACGCGCGCGACGATTGCCGCCTGCCGCCGTGCGGGCGGACTCGGCGTGACCGCCGTCATGGTGCGAACGCCGTCGTTCTACAAGAACATGATGACGAGTGACGTGTTCGTTCGCCACTACACGGAGGTCGCGGACCAGTCGCCGGTGCCGGTCGTTCTCTACAACGTGCAGATGTACACGGGCGTGAACCTCCAGCCTGACGCCGTGGGTCTGCTGAGCCAGCATCCGAACATCGCCGGCATCAAGGAGAGCGGGAACGACATGATGCTGCTCGCGGCCTACCTCTCGGCTGCGGCGCCTGGGTTCGGCGTGCTCTGCGGATCTGCCACCTCGTACTTCTCGGCGTGTGCGCTTGGCGTGCACGGCGCCGTTCTCGCGCTCGCCGGTCTCGTCCCTCACAAGTGCGCCGAGCTCAGGGCGCTCGTCGACGCGGGCCGCCTGGCGGAGGCGCGCGCGCTCCAGCAGGCGCTCGTGCCGCTCGGGCGGACGATTGGCGCCGAGCACGGCGTGCCCGCGCTCAAGGCCGCATTCGATCTGCTCGGCTACGCGGCCGGTGATCCCCGGCCGCCGCTTCGTCCGGCGCCGGCCGCCGTTGTCGCCCGGCTTCGCGCGCAGATGGAAGACCTGGGCCTCCTGACGCCGGCCGAGACCGAGGCCTGAGCCATGTCGCTGCCCGCTACCGAACGAGTGCTTCTCGGCCCCGGACCCTCGGTGATGTCCCCGCGCGTGATGCGTGCGATGGCGTCGCCGGTCCTGAGCCATCTCGATCCCGAGTTCGTCCTCCTGATGGACGACCTCCGGCTCCGGCTGGGCCGCGTGTTCCGCGCACCGGATGGCGCGTTTCAGTGCGCCGTCTCGGGGACCGGAACGGCCGGCATGGAAACGGTTGTCGCCAACCTGGTGCAGCCGGGGACACGCGTGCTCGCCGTGGTCTCGGGATACTTCGGCGATCGCCTGGCCGGGATGTGCACGCGCTACGGCGCAGACGTCCAGCGTGTCGACGTGGAGTGGGGGCGGGCCGCGGACCCGGCCGTGGTGAGCGCCGCTCTGGCACGTCAGCCCGCAGGTATTGTGTCGGTGGTGCACGCCGAGACGTCGACCGGCGCGCTCAATCCCGTACAGGACATCGCCTCGATCGCGCACGAACACGGCGCCCTCGTCATCGTCGATGCGGTGACCTCGCTCGGCGGCATGCCGCTGGACGTCGCCGCGTGGCAGCTCGATGCGGTCTACAGCTGCAGCCAGAAGGGCATTGGCGCGCCGTCGGGCCTCGCCCCGGTGGTCTTCGCTCCTCGCGCGCTCGAACGACGGGTTCGGTGCCGCAGCTTCTACTTCGACCTGGGGCTTCTGGAGGACTACTGGCTGCGCCGCAAGTACCATCACACGATGTCCTCGTCGCTCGTCTATGCGCTCGGCGAGGCCCTGGCCATGGTGGAGGAGGAGGGCCTCGACACCAGGTGGGCGCGGCACGAGCGGCACCACCGGCAGCTCGTGCGCGGCCTCGAAGCGCGCGGCCTCTCGATGCTCGTGCCGGAGGGCGAGCGGCTGTGGACGCTCAACACCGTCCGCGTTCCTGGCGGCGCCGACGATGCGGCCGTTCGCCGGCACCTGATGGAGCGCTTCAACATCGAGATCGGCGCGGGACTCGGCCCGCTGGCGGGGCAGATCTTCCGGATCGGCCTGATGGGGAACGGTTCGACGCCCGCCCACGTCGCCCTCTGCCTTGCCGCCCTCGACGATGCACTTGCCCCGGCCCGGGATTGAGGCCAGCCGCCGAGGCTCGGTGCGGGGCCGTGTCCCCTGGATGGGGCAGCCTGCCGTGGCACAGGCGTTGCACCGAGGCATGGACATGCGCCTGATGCCAGCCCTCGTGATCCTGTCGGTCGCATGGCTCGCCGCGTGCGCCACCAACCCCGTCACGGGCAAGCGCGAATTCAGCCTGATGAGCGAGGCCGAGGAACTCGCCATCGGCCAGCAGGCCGACGCGGAGATCCGTCGCGAGATGGGCGTCTACGACGACCGCGAGCTGCAGCGCTACGTCAGCGACATCGGCCACCGGCTCGCCGCCGTGTCCCACCGGCCCAACCTGCCGTGGACGTTCACCGTGGTGGACAGTCCCGCCATCAACGCCTTCGCCGTGCCGGGCGGCTATGTCTACATCACGCGCGGCATCCTGCCGTACCTCGAGAACGAGGCGGAGCTCGCCGGCGTTCTCGGCCACGAGATTGCTCACGTGACGGCACGGCACGCCTCCCAGCAGTATTCGCGGCAGGCGGGCGGGTCGATCGGGCTGGCCGTCCTGAGCATCTTCGTGCCGCAGACGGCGCCCTTTGCCGACCTCTCGTCGATGGGTCTCGGCATGCTCTTCCTCAAGTACGGCCGGGACGACGAGCTCGAATCGGACCGGCTGGGGATGGAGTACGCCGCCAACGCGGGATGGGATCCGGCCGGCGTGCCGCAGTTCCTCTCGACGCTGGCCCGTGTGAGCGAGACGACCGAGCGCGGCGTGCCGAACTGGCTGTCGACCCATCCCGATCCCGCGTCGCGTGTCGGCGATGCCGAACCCATCGTCAGCAAGTTCGCGTCGGCCGAGGCAACCGCGACCAACGAGGATGCCTTCCTCCGCGCGATCGAGGGCATCGTCGTCGGCGACAGCCTCGAGCAGGGCATCGTGCGCGACAACGCGTTCGCCCATCCGTCCCTGCGCATCGCGCTCGAGTTCCCCGAAGGATGGGACGTGTACAACGGCGCCGAGCAGGTGATGGCCCGCGAGCCGGGAACCGCGCACTACATGCTGCTGCAGCACGTCGCGCAGCCGAGAGGCCAGAACGTGCAGGCCGTTGCCGTCGACGCGATGCGGCGCGCGGGCTACCAGCAGCTGAGCGGCGACGCCACGCGCCTGGCCGGCAACGACGCGTACGTGGGTGTGTATCGAGGCTCGCTCCAGGGCGTCGGCCGCGTGCTGATGCGCGCGGCACACGTGGTCGTCGGCCGCCAGGTGTACGTCATTGCGGGTTTCGCGCCCGAAGGCGAGTTCGAGGCGATCGATCGCGTGATCGCGCCTGCGATCGAGAGTTTTCGCGAACTGAGCGCGAGCGAGGCCGCGTCGATCAGGCCGAACCGGCTGTCGTTCTATACCGTCCGCCAGGGCGACTCGTGGCAATCGATCGCCCAGCGCGCCGGTGGCGGCATCGTGAGCTCTGCCACGCTCGCCATCATGAACGGACACGAGGTGAGCGAGCAGCCTGCGGTCGGCGAGCGCATCAAGATCGTCGTCGCGGGGTAAGCGGTATGCTGAGAGGCAATGGCGCGGCGCGGACGCTCACGATCGGTGCTGACCCGTCGCCTGGGCCGCACGATCGTGATCGTCGCGGCAGGGGCGTTCGCCTACCTCGCCTACATCTATCTCACGCTGCCTGACGTCCGCGTGCTCGCGCGCGAGAACCCGCCCACGACCGCGTTCATGGAGCTCCGCAAGCGCGAGGCGTCGCGCGAGGGACGCGACTTCGCGATCCGGCACCGCTGGGTACCCTACACCCAGATCTCGCCGCACCTGAAGCGGGCGGTCGTCGTTGCGGAGGACAGCGCGTTCTTCGATCACGAGGGCATCGACTTCGACGAGATCAAGGCCTCGATCGAGGTCAACTGGGAGGAAGGACGCTTCGTCCGGGGCGCGAGCACCATCACGCAGCAGCTTGCGAAGAACCTCTATCTCTCGCCGTCGCGCAATCCCGCCCGCAAGCTGCGCGAGCTGTTCATCACGCGGCGCCTCGAGGCCAGCCTCGGCAAGCGGCGCATCCTCGAGATCTACCTCAACATGATCGAGTGGGGCGAAGGCATCTTCGGATGCGAGGCCGCCTCCCGCGCCTACTTCGGCAAGCCCTGCGCGGCGCTGTCGCGCGAAGAGGCGGCGCTCATGGCGGGCGCCATCATCAATCCGAGGGAGCTGAACGCGGGACGGCCGAATCGGCGGCTGCTGCGGCGCCAGCAGATCGTGCTCCGTCGGATGGGCTGAGGCGTCGGGGCCGGGCCTACCCGCCGGGAGGCCGTCGCGGCGCCGCCTGTTCGTTCTTCTTGTCGTCCTTGTCGCCGCGTCCGAAGAGCCGCGACCAGAACCCGCGCTTCTTCGGCTTCTCGTCCTCGGACTCGCTCGCGTCGACGGCGGCCTCGTTCGCGGCCGTGACGGCCGGGGCGACGGCCGGTTCGGCCTCACCGGGGCGCGCCGATCTCGGCGCGGCGGCGGGGCTGCCCGTGACCCAGTCACCCATGCGGGCGAAGAGTGATCGACCGACGTGCAGCGGGCAGGTGTCGACCGGCTCGGTGCCGCGAACGAACTGCTCGCCGTAGATCATCGATCGCGACGACGTGGAGCCATCGTCGGCGACGACCTGCACGCCGTCGCATCCGCCGGCGGGTCGCTTGCCCGACAGGCGGCACACCTGCACGGTGACGATGTCCTTCGGGGTCTCGAGCCAGCGCGGTTTGTCGCCCGCCGTCGCATCCTTCATGAAGCTGGCCCAGAGCGGCACGGCCACGTCGCCGGCGTAGGCGCTGCCGGGCAGGATGGGCCGCGGGTTGTCGAAGCCGACCCAGACGCCGCTGACGAGCGAGGGCGTGAAGCCGACGAACCACGCGTCGTGGTAGTCGTTGGTCGTGCCGGTCTTGCCCCCGGCCGGGAGCTTGAATCCCGCCTGGCGCGCCTTCCAGCCCGTGCCCGAATCGATGACGCCGGCGAGCATCGTCGACATCAGGTAGGCGGTCTCGGGGGTGATGGCCTGCTCGGCGTGCGGCTCAGACGCGAAGATCTCCTGTCCGTCGGCGTCGACGACGCGGCGAATCAGGTAGGGCTGGTGCAGCAGGCCCTCCGCGGCAAACGTGCCATAGGCGGCCGTGATCTCCATGAGCGACAGCTCACCGGCACCGAGCGCCAGCGAGTGCACGGCCGGCATCGAACCGAGCCCCAGCTTCTTCGCGTAGGCGACGGTCTGATCGATGCCCACGTCTTCGATCATGCGGACGGCCGCGCGGTTGCTCGACGTCTCGAGCGCGGCGCGCATGATCATCTCGGTGCCTTCGGAGTGTCCGTCGTCGGGCGTCCACGCGCCGTCGGGCAGGTCGATCGGCTCGTCCAGCCGCTCGATCAGGCTTGCCGGGGTGAAGCCGGCTTCGAGGGCTGCCGCGTACAGAAACGGCTTGAAGGCCGAGCCGGGCTGCCGCCGTGCCTGCACGGCGCGATTGAAATGGCTGTCGTTGAAGCTCCTGCCGCCGACGAGCGCCCGCACGGCGCCGCTGGCCGGATCGACGGCGACGAGAGCGGCCTGCAGGGGGTCGGCGCCATCGGCCGGCGCGCGCTTGCGCGCCTTCAGCGCTCTGGCACGGCGCCGATCGAGATCCTCGAGCGAGGCCCTGACGGCGGCATCGGCCGCCTTCTGCATCGCGAGGTCGACCGTCGTGTAGACCTTCAGCCCGCCCTGGTAGACACGCTCGCGCCCGAACTTCTCGACGATCTCACGCCGGACCGCCTCCTTGAAGTACTGCCCATAAGGCTCGTCCTTGCGCAGCGCGTCGAACAGGACCACGCGCGCTTCGCGCGCCTTCTCGTAGCCCGCCTCGTCGAGCACGCCCATGCCGCGCATCATCGCGAGCACGAGGTTGCGCCGCTCGATGGCCCGATCGAGATTGACCGTCGGCGCGAGCGAGGATGGCGACTTGACGAGACCGGCGAGCAGCGCCGCCTCGTCGACCGTGAGGTTCCTGGCGGACTTGCCGAAGTAACCGAGCGAAGCGGCCTCGGCGCCGTAGAGGCCCCCGCCGAAGTACACCTTGTTGAGGTACAGCTCGAGAATCTGCTGCTTCGAGTACTCGTTCTCGATGCGCGTCGCGAGCAGGACCTCCTGGATCTTGCGCGTGAACGTCTTGTCGGGCCTGAGGAAGCTGAGGCGCGCGAGCTGCTGGGTGATCGTGCTTCCGCCCTGCGCGCGCCGGCCTTCGCGCAGGTTGGCCACGCCGGCGCCGAGGACGCGCACCACATCCACGCCGCCGTGCGCGTAGAATCGCTGGTCCTCGATCGCGATCAGGGCCGACACCAGGTGAGGCGAGATCGCTTCGAGCGGCACCTCGCGGCGTTGCTCCTCGAAGATCGAGAACGCCGGGGCGTCCGTCCGGTCGTAGATGACCGTGGCCTCGGCCATGTCGCCGAGGCGCGAGAGCTCGTCCTTCTGCGGAAGCCCCGAGAGTGTGGTGTGGAGCGACCACTGCGCGGCGCCGACCACCGACATCTGCAGTACCGCGCCTGCCGCGGCCGCGACCCAGAGCAGCTTGGAACGTGTGACGGAGGACATCATGGCGGGCACTGGCAGTGACGGTAGCAAGCAGGATGCCACAGAACGCCGGCCCGACGCTACCTGCACCCGTTCCGGTCGAGCCAGACAACTTCCATCGGATCAAGCAATTACAGTCGAGGTTGACGAGCTGTCGGCCCGGCGGATGGCAGGCCGCGGCAGCGCTGCCGGCGGGGGCCTGCCCTTCTTACACGGTCAGCGATTGATCAGCCGACGCGACGTGCGCCGATGTACCGACCCCGCCAGTACTCGCTGCTGAGGCTCTCGACGCGCACCACCCCGCGCTGGCTCGGGGCATGGACGAACTGATCGCCCCCGAGCGCGATGCCCACGTGCGAGGCCCCGGGCGCGACCGTCGAGAAGAAGACGAGGTCGCCAGGCTCGAGGTCGCCGCGATCGACGTTCCTTCCGATTCGGTACTGCTGCCGTGCCTCGCGCGGGACCGCCATCCCGTGCTGCGCGAAGACGTACTGGACGAACCCGCTGCAGTCGAAGCCGCTCGGGTTGGTGCCACCGTTGCGATAAGGGGCGCCCCTGAGCGAGAGCGCGGTTCCGCTGAGCGCGTAGCCATCGGGTGTGCCGGCGCGGGGGACGGGTACGCGTGCCATCGCGTCACCGGGAGCCGTCGGCGCGACGGCGGGGTCATCGGGCGGTTCCATCCGGGCACGAGGCGTCGGTGCGCCTGGAAACGGTTGAGGCACCGCGCCGGTGCTCGCACAGCCGGCCGCGAGGCTGGCGAGACAGAGCACGGTCGCGAGGCCTTCGAGAGAGGCGAACCCATTCTTCATCAGACGACACCGTTCTCCCCGGGTATCGGACGGGTGCGCCGATCCGTGCAGCCCGGCGCGTCAGGCGTGTGATAATCCGCCGGCGCGTTTCTGCCGTAACTGATTGCAGGGTCTTGCTTTACGGCGATCGGTCCCTTGACAGAACTGGTCAGTACGGGCAGAATCACTCGGTAAGCAGGCTATGGAGCAGACGCTGCTTCTGAACGCAACTTACGAACCGCTCAAGGTCGTCCACTGGCAGAAGGCCGTCACGCTGTGGTGCCAGGGCAAGGTCGAGATCATCGCCGAGCACGATCGCGAAGTGCGCGCGGTGACCTTCTCCTTCAAGCTCCCGTCGGTCATCCGGCTCCTGCGCTATGTCCGGATCAAGAAGCGGTTCGATTACGTGCCTTTTTCGCGCGCGAACATCTACGCGCGGGACGAGTTCACGTGCCAGTATTGCTCGCGCAGGTTTCCGACCTACGACCTGACCTTCGATCACGTCGTGCCGGTCTCGCAGGGCGGGCGAAAGGACTGGGAGAACATCGTCACGTGCTGTGTCACGTGCAATCGGCGCAAGGGTGGACGTACGCCTGCCGAGGCCGGCATGACGCTCGCGCGTCACCCGCGCCGTCCGCATGCCGCGCCGGCCATTCGCATCACGATTGGCCTGAGGCAGGCGCCCGAGAGCTGGCGTGACTATCTCTACTGGAACCTCGAGCTCGACGAGACCTGACGCGTGTCGGCATTGACCAGCCTCGAGCCGCTGCGCGTCGTGTACGGCGCACGCCTGTGGCTCCGGGGCGAGGGCTTTCCGACGCCCTCGAATCCTTCCTCCGACGTGACCATGGACGGCGTGCCAGCGCGCATTGCGTTTGCCGCGCCGGACCGCGTCGCCGTGGTGGTGCCCGACGGGATCAGGGGCGGAGAGACGCCCGTGAAGGTCTCATGGGCGCCGGGCGCGACGTTGTACGCGCGCGTGGGAGTCCGGCTGGCCACCGGCCTTCACCAGGTGGACAACCCGGTCGTGGACGCGGAGGGACTGGTCTACGTCACCTACTCGGGCTCGCGCGGGCAGGAGGCGGCCGTCTCGATCTTCCGCGTCACGAGCGCCGGCGCGCGGGAACCGTTCGTCACCGGCCTCGTGAACGCCACGTCCATGGCGTTCGGACCGGACGGCAGGCTGTATGTCTCGAGCCGCTTCGAGGGCCGCGTCTACCGCGTCCACGAGGACGGCGGATACGAGGTGATGGCCTCCGATCTCGGCGTGGCCACGGGACTCGCCTTCGGTCCCGACGGGGCATTGTTCGTCGGCGATCGATCCGGCACGATCTTCCGCATCGATACGGTGGGGAGGACTGAGACCTTTGCCACGCTGCCGGGCAGCATGGCGGCGTTTCACCTGGCCGTCGGTCCCGACGACCACGCGCTCTACGTCTCGGCGCCGACGCTCGCCACCTCCGACTACCTGCGTCGCATTCATCCCGATGGGCGGATCGAAACGCTGGAGCCTGCCTTCGGCCGCCCACAGGGCCTGGCGTTCGACCGACAGGGCGTCCTCCACGTCGTCGAAGCGCTGGCGGGCTCGAGCGGGGTCTACGCGCTTCGCCCCGATCGCCCCCGGGAGCTCGTCGCCGCCGGCCCGGGCCTCGTCGGCCTGACGTTTCCAGTCGACGGCTCGATGATCGTCGCGTCGAACGAGAGTGTCTACCGGCTGTAGCGTATCGGTTGAAGACGGGTCTGAAGACCCCGACGCCGTTGAACCCCTCGTCTGTATGACCACCGTCATGCGCAACCGACCCAGGCGTCGGCGACGATCGACCGATGATTGGCAGCAGCCCGATCACGCCGTGGGACGCACCGGAAACCGTCGAAGGGTTCGTCAGGACGCCGGCCAATCTCGTGCTGCTTCAATATGCAGGTCGTCTGCATGCCGGCGATGGGCCCATTCGCGTTCTGGATATCGGGTGCGGTGCCGGCCGCAATGCCGTCCCGCTGGCGCAGGCCGGCTTCCTGGTCCACGGGACGGATCTGTCGTGGCCCATGCTGCACGCGGCTGCCGCGCGGGATGCCGGAGGGCGGCTGCACCTGGCCCTCGCGCCAATGCACGCGCTGCCTGTCGCTGATCGGCGTATCGACCTGATCGTCGCTCACGGCATCTGGAACCTGGCCCGTTCGGGCGACGAGTTTCGACGTGCCGTCGCCGAAGCGGCGCGCGTGGCCGCGCCACGGGCACGGCTGTTCGTGTTCACGTTCTCACGCCGAACGCTGAAGCCCGGCGATCGGCCCGTTGCCGGCGAGACCTTCGTGTTCACGCAGTTCTCCGGGGCGCCCCAGATCTTCCTCACCGCGCGCCAGCTGCAGGACGAGCTCGCCGGGGCCGGATTCGCTCCCGACCCCGATCTGCCCTTGCGCGAGCTGAACGCCCCGCCACCCGGACAACAACGCCTGGGCGGCCCGCCGGTGATCTACGAAGGCGGCTTCATCCTCGACGGCACGGGTGTGGGCGGGCACGCGGCGGCTCCCACGGAATGACCGAAGACGGCCGGGTATGACGCGGGTCATACCGCGGCCGTGTCGAATACCGGATGCTCTGTCTGGGGGGAGCGGATGGGCATTGCGACCACACTGCCGGATCTGGTGCACTGGAAGTCGCAGGTCAAATGTCAGACGGGTTGTCCCGTCTCGACGGATGCCGGGCGTTACGTCCAGCTGATTGCCGACGGCCGGCCCGAAGAGGCCTACCTGGTTGCGCGTGCCCCGAATCCGCTCGCGTCGGTGTGCGGCCGCGTCTGCGCTGCTCCTTGCGAAGACGCGTGCCGCCGCGGCGCCATCGACGCACCGATTTCGATTCGTGCGCTCAAGCGACACGTGACCGAGCAGTACGGCGTCGAGTCCATGCACCCCGACACGCAGGACCGCCTGCGGGACAGCGACATCGGCGAGGGCAATCGCTACACGGGGCACCTTCCGCTCGCCTTTCACCGTAGTGCGCCGTCGCCGCAGCGTGGTCCGAGGCGACAGGTCGCCATCATCGGCGCCGGCCCCGCGGGACTCGCAGCCGCGCACGATCTCGCGCTCCTGGGGCACGACGTCACCATCTTCGAGGCCGCCGCCGAGCCGGGCGGCATGATGCGTTTCGGCATCCCGGAGTACCGGCTTCCCCGGGCGCTGCTGAGCGCGGAAATCGACCGCATCGTCGCCCTGGGCGTCGATCTGCGATTGAACACGCCGCTCTCGTCCACCTTCGGCCTCTCGCACCTGCGCGCGCAAGGGTTCGACGCGACGTTCCTGTCGGTCGGCGTCTCCCGCGGCCGCGACCTGCAGGTTCCGGGCGTGGAGCTCGACGGCGTTGTCAAAGCCGTCGACTACCTGCTCAACGTCAATCGCGGCTTTCGGATGGATCTCGGCCGCAAGGTGGTGGTCATCGGCGGGGGCTTCGTCGCGTTCGATGCCGCTCGCACGGCGCTCCGCGCCGGGCGCGACGTCGAGACCGGGATCGATCCCGCAGGGGCCGAGCCCGATCCCGGAGAAACCGACGCCCGCGTCAAGGAGGCGCTCGATTCCGCGCGCGCCGCCATCCGCGGTGGCGCAACCGACGTGACCGTGGTGTCGCTCGAGGACTTCTCGGAGATGCCGGTGCTGCGCACCATGCAGGGCCACGAGGAGTTCGAGGAAGCGAAGCGCGAAGGCGTACGTTTCGTGACGCGGCGCGGCCCAAGGCAGTTCGTTGGCGCCGATCGCCTGCGGCACGTCGAGCTGCGCGGCGTCCGCTCGGTGTTCGACGCCAGCGGCCGGTTCGCGCCCGAGTACGACGATGCGGTCGTCGACCTGCTGCCGGCGGACAGCTGCATCCTCGCGATCGGCCAGAAGCCCGACCTGTCCTTCCTCACCCAGGCGGACGGTGTGGCGCTGACCGCCGGCGGCACGATCAGGATCGATCCCACGACGCTGGCCACGTCCGCGGCCGGCGTCTACGCCGGCGGGGACGTCGCGTTCGGCCCGCGCAATCTGATTGAGGCCGTCGCCAATGGCAAGCGGGCCGCGCGGTCCATACACGAGTATCTGACCGGGCCGGAGGCACGGATCGAGTCCCATCTCGAGATCGAGACGCTGATGACGTCCCGCTATCGAATGGCGGCCGGCTTCGAGCGGTTCGACCGTGAAGCGCCGCCGACCCTCGATCTCGGGCGGCGCACCGGTATCACCGAGGTCGAGACGGGCTACGACGCCGAGGCCGCCCGGGTGCAGGCCGCGCGCTGCCTGGTGTGCCACGTGCAGACGATCTACGACCCCGAGCTGTGCGTGATCTGCAATCGCTGCGTCGACGTCTGCCCCGAGTACTGCCTGGCGCTGGTGCCGATCGAGGCGCTGGATCTCCCACCCGGCGAACGCGAGGCCGTGGCCGCCCGCGCCGGCGCCGAGGGCGTACCGCTCGCCGCGATGATCAAGGACGACGAGCGGTGCATCAGGTGCGGGCTCTGCGCGATCCGCTGCCCGACCGGGGCGATGACGATGGAGCGATTCACGATCACCGAACGATGGGCGC
>CAZJBN010000102.1:2087-17766 GCA_964543955.1 uncultured Bifidobacteriaceae bacterium | reverse complement strand
CGCCCCCTCGAGCCTCGGCCTGCCAAGCTGGTCAGTACAACGGTCTCCACGTGAAGAACATCACGGCCGCGAAGCCCTGCAGTAGTGCAAAGCATGCGGCCCACGCGCCGCGATGACTCGGGGGGACGACGGCCGCCATCCACAGGAAGGCCGGGAAGAGCACCGACGTGACGCGGCCCATCGAGAGCAGCCCGCCGGCGGCCAGCGGGGGGAGAATGTTGATGAGGATCAGCACCGCATAGGGCACGCCGAACCGGCGGTAGACCGGCCACGCCACCGCCAGCATGAACACGACGGCGATGAAGTACAGCATGTCCATCGACTGGGTGGACACGTAGGCGTACACGCCCCACTGGTTCACGAACTCCACCCGATCCGTGACGATGGTGTCGAGGCCGCGGTAGACGCGTCCCCAGGTCACCTGCTCGCGCGTCCACTGGAATGGGTTGCCGGTCAGGAACATGATGTAGGTCGAGTAGATCAGCATCCCGATTCCCGGCGCAGACGCGGCGGCCAGCCGGTCCAGGTGCCGGCTCCACACGAGCGGGCTCCCTCCTGCACGCGCCGCACGTCGGGCGGTCCACCACTGTTCGAGCACCATCAGCCCGAGAACGACCGACAGGAAGGCGCCATTTGGCCGCGTCAGGCCGGCGACGAGGCCCCACGCACCGGCACGCCAGATCTCGTCGCGGCGGAAGTGGTAGATGCACGCGACCATCGTGAGCAGGAAGAACGACTCGGTATAGGCCGCGCTGTAGAACAGGGCGAACGGGTAGCAGGCCAGAAACAGGACCGTTGCCGCCGCGCGCTCCTCGTCCTTCAGGTGCTCACGTGCGAGACGCAGGAGGTACAACGATGCCCAGAAGAACGCGGCCAGCGAGACGAAGACGCCCGTCCAGATCTGATGGCGGCCGAAGAACACCGACACACCACGGACGAGGTACGGGTACGCGGGGAAGAACGTGATGTTCTGCTGGATGCGCTCGCTGTTCTCGGGCGACCACTGGTAGCCGTCGTTGATGATCGACAGGTACCAGCCCGTGTCCCAGCGCGCCGGCAGGTCGAGAAAATCGTTGCGGTAGATCTCCAGCGGCAGCCTGAACCCTTCGGGGTATCCGATCATCACGACGGCGAGGAAGCCGATCGCCAGCACGCCCAGTCTCGTCGCGAGATGGATCGGCAGCACCACGCGCGTATCCGGCGATCGCCACCACCGCGCGGTCGCCCCTGCAATCCGCCGCTGGATCGGCAGGCGACGCTCGAGCGCGTGGCGGAGGGCGACGAGCACGAGGGCCAGAATGACCGGCCGTATCCAGTCGGTCGCCGACAACCGGACGCCGAACATAAAGATCCGGAACCCGCCGAAGGTGAAGATGGAGGCCGACAGGAGGAGGAGAAGCACCGCTGCTCCGTCGCAGGCACGGGCCCATGCGGGGAGTCGTGGCGCCTGTCGTGTGGGGGGGTGTGGCGCAGGCGTGGACACGGGCGTCTATTGTCGCCCGAGTGCGCGATCTTCGATCCGGATTCGACGCCACATCAGAGCGCTGAACCCGACGATGGCCAGAACGCCGGTCACCGGCGCCCACACCGTGAGTGCAAACCCGGCCAGCTCGCCGACGACCGCGACGTAGTTGGGATGGCGCATGAACCGGTACGGGCCGGAGTCGACCAGCGGCGCCCCGGGCAGGACCAGGAGCTTGAACGACCAGCGGTATCCCAGCGACCCGATCGCCCACAGCTTGAGCGCCTTGGCGAGGCCGAAGACCGCCAGGCCCGCCATCAGCACGTCTCGCGGCGCCGGGCCCGTCAGGGCCCCCTCGACAGCCATCGCGACGAAGCACGCCGGATAGGCCCACTGCATGGTCCGATAAACGTCCCCGGCGACGTCGTGTGCCCCACGGCGTCGAAGCAGGGATTCGTTGAAACGCGACAGCACGGCCTCTCCGCCCATCGCGAGAAGCGCGGCGATGAGGGTGATGGAAGCGATGGCGGCGGAAAGCGGCATCATTCCTTGATTCGGCAGTCGCCCGCGTAGCGAATCATCGCCGAGAACGCCGCCGGCCAGATCCCGGCCAGGCCCGCCGCCGCGCCGACCGCCGTGGGCGAGCCGGCCAGGCGCCGCATCACGCGGTTGAAGCGGCGCTTCGTGCCCAGAGCGCGGCCTGCCAGGGCGGTCAACCGCACATGTCCCTCGTCGATCGCGGTGACGCCGTCGAGCATCTCGGCAGCCACACTCGCGGCGAGCTCGGCGCCAGTCAGCGCCAGGCGGATGCCATCGCCCGTCATCGGGTCGATGAACCCGGCCGCGTCGCCCGCGAGCAACAGTCCGGGACACCCAGGCACGGGCGTCACGATCGCCATCGGGCCGAGCACCTGCGGGGGCGACACGCGTCGTGCGCGCCTGAAGCGCGGCGCGAGCAGCGGATCGGCGCCGACGCGCGCGTCGAGCAACTCTGCCGGGGCTCGCCACGCGCCCGCGCGGTCGCGCGGCTGCACGAGGCAGGTGTTGACCCGTCCGTCGGGCGTGGCGGCGACGCCGATGTAGTGGCCGTCGCGGACGTGCATCTCCCCGACGTCGTCCAGACCGTCGACGCCCTCGAAGTACGCGCCAATCGCCCAGCGCCTCGGACGTGCGGCATACCGGGAGAGCCCGCACTGAAGGGCGAGGCACGAGCGCCTGCCCTCGGCGCCAATCGTCACCCGGGCCGGAAACGCCGAGTGCGCGCCGGAAGCTTCGCGCACGACCATGCCGGCAACCGCCCCGCTGACCTGGGGGCGGTGCGGACCGACAACCGTACCGTGGACGAGCTCGGCGCCAGCCGCGATGGCGTGTTCGAGGAGCCAGTGATCGAGGACATCGCGCGTGACGCTCAACCCGGCACACGTCGCCTCGTACCGTCCCCGCACGGCAACTCCGCGTGGGCCGGTGAGCAGCATGCCCGGTATCGCGCGGCTCCTCCCGGCAAGCCCGGAGAGATCGACATGGCGGGACAGGATGGCGACCGCGCCCGGATTGAGCGTATCGCCACAGAGCTTCGCGCGCGGGAACCGCGCGCGATCGACGATCGCCACCCGCGCGCCCCTGCGGGCCAGGAGCAGCGCGGCCAGCGCCCCGGCGGGCCCCGCTCCGCCAATCGCCACGTCGTACATGGTCAGCGTCGAGTCAACGACCTCGCCGAACGAGCGAGCCCGCCGCACGCGGGCGTCTCAGTACTCAGCACCTGGCACGCTTCCCCACACTCCGCACGCTCCTACTCCGCCCCCAGCACGATCGCGGAGTTCTTGGAGCCGAACCCGAGACAGTTGCAGAGCGCCGCTTCGGCACGGACATCCCGGCCCTCGTTCGGAATGAAGTCCATGTCGCATGCCGGATCCTGCCGGCTGAGATTGATCGTCGGAGGCAGGAACCCGCGCTCGAGTGCCAGCGCCGCGGTGACAACGCCTGCCGCGCCGCTGGCGCCCTGGGGATGGCCGATCATCGACTTGGTGGACGAGCCAGGCACGCGGTCCGCGACAGGCCCCAGCGCTTCCCGCGTGCACCGGGACTCGATCGCATCGTTCAACTGCGTGGACGTGCCGTGATAGTTGATGTAGCCAATCTCCTCGGCCGCGCGTCCGGATTGCTCCAGTGCCGCATGGAGACAGCGGACGATCTCCGTGCCATCCGGATCCATCTGGACCCTGTGGTACGCGTCGCACGTCGATCCGTACCCTTCGACGAGTGCGTAGATGCGGGCGCCGCGCGCGCGGGCGCGCTCCTCGCGCTCGAGCGCGAGCATCCACGCGCCTTCGCCAAGCACGAAGCCGTCGCGCCCGGCGTCGAAGGGCCGCGAGGCTTCGGCCGGGCGATCGTTGTACCGCGTGGACACCGCGCGCATGCGCGAGAAGCCGAAGATCATCCCCGGCAGGACGCAGCCATCCGTCCCCCCGGACAGGAGCACGTCGTACTCGCCGAGCTGCAGGAGCAGGCGCGCGTAGCCGATCGCATCGGTCGAGCTCGTGCAGCCGGTCGAGAGCACGTGGCTGATACCGTGCAGGCCGAGGGAGATCGAGATCTCGCTCGAGACCATGCCGCAGATGCCGATGGCAATGGCGTACGGCGTGACGTGCCGTCCGCCCTGCGTGAAGAAGTCCTCGTACTGCCGCTCGCCGACGTCGATGCCGCCTCCGCCGGAGCCGATGATCACGCCGGCGCGCGGTTGGCCGAAGCGGCAGCCCGCGTCGTTCCACGCCTCGCGCGCGGCCAGCACGCCGAAGAGCGCCGCGCGGGAGTAGCGGCGTGGATCCGCACGCTGATCGCGGTGTCCGTTCTCGCCCTGAAGCGGCGGCAGCTCGTCGGCCGTGACCCGCGGCACCGGGGCGGCGACCTGACACGCGTAGGTCGAGGCATCGAACTCCGTGATCGCGCGCGTGCCGCTGATGCCGCGCCGCACGCGATCCCAGTACACCTCGCGCCCGTAACCGAACGCGGAGACGACGCCGATGCCCGTAATCGCAATGCGGGCGCGCATGGTGCTCCTATACTAGCGAGGCTGACGTCCTGGGCCAACGAGCATGTCCATACGCCTCGCTCCTCTCTATCACTCTTGCCCGCGTCCCGCGGGCGGTCGCCTTGCCCGAGGATCACGTGACTCATTGGTCACCAGGTCGGGCGGACAAGGCTCCTAGGCGCATGCGAGCCGTCGCGTGGATCGGCGCACTCCTCTTTGCCGGTTCGCTCGGCTATTTCGCATACTTCTACGCGGTCGTGCTTGGCCGGGTGGTCGAGCCGGCTGCCGACCCGGCCGTGGCGGCGGCATGGAACGTGGCGCTCTTCTCGCTCTTCGCCCTGCATCATTCCGTCCTCGCACGAAGCGGCGCCAAGCAGTGGGTCGCCCGGTTGCTCCCCGCTGAGCTCGAGCGTTCGGTGTATGTCTCGATCGCCAGCCTGCTGTTCCTCGCCGTCTGCACGTGGTGGCAGCCGCTGCCCGGCGTCGTGTGGGAGATTCGCGGTCCCGTCCGCTTCGCGTTCTCCGCCGCCCAGCTCGCCGGTGTCGTGTTGACGCTCAGGGCGGCGGCGATCATCGACATCCGGGACCTGGCCGGCCTCACCGACGTCACGCGCACGACGACGCGCGCCGGACACGGGGGCCCCGTGGTCTTCACGACCACCGGCCCCTACGGCTGGCTCCGCCATCCGATCTACCTCGGGTGGGTTCTCGTCGTGTGCGTGGCGCCGACGATGACGGCCGGACGGGCGCTCTTTGCGGGGATCAGCTCCCTCTATCTCGTGATGGCGATTCCGCTGGAGGAGCGGTCACTCGTGCAGGTGCACGGCGATGGGTATCGCCGCTATCAGCGCCTGGTGAAATGGAAGCTCATTCCGGGGATCTGGTAGCGCGGGTCCGCCTGGTGTGCGCGAGTCCCACCCGGCCGAGGGCCGGATCCCACCGCGCAGCGGTCCCGCCCGGCCAAAGGCCGGATCCTACCGCGAACGAAGTGAGCGGTCCCAGTTGTCACTTCCAGCCGCGGGATGGCCGCGTGAACCGCGCAGGCAGCGGGCCCTTCGCGGCTGGCGCGGCTGGCGCTTCGCCCGCCGCGGCCGCAATCTCCGCCTCGAGCTCATCGTCTTTGGGCAGCCCTTCAAGCTGATCCACGAAGAGCAGCGAATGCTGCGACGGGATCTCGAACTTCTTGCCGCACGTCTTGCACACGACCTCGTCGTCCAGGCGCAGGAGGTGGTCCCGCAGCTTCGAAAAGCGGGCCCGGTCGGCTTCGTCCGCGTTGGCCGGCACCCGGTCCTTCTTGACGCGGCGGACCCAGCGGACGCCGTAGTCGTTCTCGCGGCGGCACCGTGGACAGGTATAGCGCCCAGGCCGCTGCTCGGGCTTGTCGGTGAAGAATGCGCGTTCGTCGAGAGCCACGAGACCGATCTTAGCAGGCTTTGGCAGGCCGCGCAGGCGAGAGGGGAGAAGTGAGAAGGGAGAAGCCAGAAGTGAGTAGCCCGTTCGGAACCGGCCAGTTTCCGAGCTTCTCACTTCCTGCTTCGCACTTCTCACTTTCTGATGACTTCGCCTCAGAAGTTCAGGCTGAACCCGATGCGGATGATCCGCGGCGACAGGATCTCGCTCGGGAACAGGTATGACGTGCCCACTCCGACGTTGTGAGCGACGACGGTGTCGGCGTTGCCGATGTTGAAGATGTCGACCTGCGGCGTGAAGCTCCGGCCGCCGCCGAACGCGAAGGCGCGGGAGATCCGAAGGTCGACCATCGTGACCGCGTCGAAGCGCTCGTCGCCGCGCTCGCTGAGGGCGACGACCTGCGTCGCGCGCGTCAGGGCAACGCCCTGGCTCGCCGCGAAGGCGCGGGAGATCGAGAAGGTGCTCCGGAACGGGTAGCCGTTGTTCGAGATCATCGAACCGGCAAGGTTGATCTCGAAGGGCAGCAGGTAACTGCCCGACAGGCGGAACGCCACCGTCGAATCGTTGCCCACGATCCCGTCGGGGATGGCCGTGTTGTTCGGATCGTTCAGGTCGGTCGTCGCCGACTGCCCCGACCCGCCGGTGCTGTTGATGCCGCCGCGATTGTTGCCGACCGTCAGGCCGGCCTGCATCTGCCACGCACGGGAGAAGCGCTTGGTGGCCGTGAACTCCACGCCCTTGTAGCTGGTATCGAGAAAGTCCTCGTTGTCCCGCACGGTTTCGTTCAGGCCCTGGTAGGCGGCCGGAATGTCGTACACCGTGGTCGTGGTCGGTACGGGCGCGCCGATCGTGCCGCCGGGCCCGTTGGGGATCGCCAGTGTGAACGGCGTGTAGACCGACGTCGGCACGGCGATGTTGCGCTGCCCGAACTGCTCGCGGTTGGTGCGGTAATAGAACATCGTGCCGAATCGCACCTCTCCGGGAAGCTGCGTCTCGATGCCGACGGTGGCCTCGTCGGAATAGGGCCAGGCAACGCCGTCGGCGTACCGGAAGCCGACACCGCCCGAGAACGCGCCGCAGCTGGCGACGTTGACTTCCGATTCCTGGAAGATGCCATCACCGTTCGGGTCGGTCCACGGGCAGGTGCGATTTCCGTTCGACAGCGGGTTGACGCTGGTCACGCGGTCGATGCCCACCTGAAGCCCGTACCGGCTGTAGCTGGCCTTGAGCGCCGTGCGGCCGTTGCCGGTGAGATCGTACGCCGCGCCGAGACGCCATACCCCGATGTTCTGGTTGACGACTTCGGTCTCCGGCACCGAACGGGCCGGGCTGAACCGGGACGCCGCGGCCGACTGATCGGGGAGTGTGCCGACATACCGGTCCCAGCGGGCGCCGAGGTTGAGCGTCAGCCGGTTCATCGACCACGAGTCCTGCAGGAAGAGGCCGAACACCTGCGCGATGTTCGTGGAGACGGTCGGGCTGTTGAACTGCCGCACCTGGGTAGGCACGCCGTTGTTGAACTCGACGTAGTGATCGCCCCTCACCGAGTAATCGGACTCGTAGTAGAGACGTCCCCACTGCACGCCTCCCTTGAAGAGGTGTTCACCGCCCCACCCGGTCTTCCCGAGGGTGAAGATGTTGTCGAACTGGTGGCGGGAGTTCGGCTGGTGCTCTTCCCGCGTCGCGGCATTGAACGCTTCCGACCGGGCGTTGTCGACACGGCGGATCGCGTCGGCCGGCGTGCCAGGCTGGTACAGGTAGTTGGTCTGGCCATCCATGACGCTGAAGTTCGACTCGAAGACCATCCGGTTGCGGATCCCGGTGTACTTCACCTGGGTCGTCTGCACCGGGTTGGTCTGCACGAGCGAGGCGATGTCTTCCATGATGTTGGGGGGCGTGTCGCGGCGGTGCCCGCGGATCTTGTCGTTCCAGAGGTACGACGCCGACAGCTTGTTGTTCGTCGTGAGCTGCATCACGACCTTGCCGGAGTAGTTCTTCAGGTCGTTGTCGTCCAGGGCCTGGGAACCGTCCGGGTTGCGTGCGTTGACCAGCTTGTTCACCACCCACTTGCGGTAGGTCCCGTTGACCCAGACTCTGTTCTGCTTGAGCGCGCCGCCGCCCGACAGGTTCAGGTCGTAGGTCTTGACGGTCGGGTTGCCGAGGAACGCAGGGTTGACCTCCTGTACCCCGGCCCAGTTCTCGGATTGGAAGTTGTCGTTGGCGAACGAATAACGGGCGTTGCCCTTCCAGGTGTTGCCGCCGTCCTTCGTCACCATGTTGATGGAGACGCCGCCCGCGAGGACCTCGGCAGGAATCGCCGAGGTCATGTAGTTGACCTCCTCGAACATGCCCTGGTCGTAGTACATCATCGTGGCGCCGCCGCCGCCGCCGGGCCAGTTCACCGTCGCACCGTCGATGTTGTAGCTGACGTCGTTCGTGTTCGAGCCGTGCGCCGACATGCTGCTCTGCTGCATCGACTGCGTGCCGCCCACGTCATAAGTGGCCACCTGGACGCCTGGGATGAGCTTGGCGAGCGACCAGGGGTCGCGGCCGGTGGGCACGCCCTCCAGAATCTCCTGGCTCATCACGGTCTGCTGCACGTTCGACCGGACGTCCACCGTCGGCGATTCGCCGGTGACGGTAATCGACTCGGTCACGGCGCCCACTTCCAGGCGCGGGTTGATCGTCGCCACGAACGCGGCACTGATGCGGATGTCGGTCCGCTCCAGCGTCCGGAAGCCCTGCAGCTCGAACCGGACGTTGTAGTTGCCTGGAGGGAGCCGATCGAAGCGGTAGGCGCCGCTTGCGTCCGTCACCTGCACCTGCTCGCCCCCGATCAGCCTGTCACCACTGAGGGTGACCGTGACACCCGGAAGCACCGCTCCGCTCGTATCGGAGACCATGCCCGTAATCGATCCCGTTGTGACCTGTGCCCGTCCTTCCGCCACGCCGACGAGCACGACCAGGCAGACCGACAGTACGACGCCTCGACTCAACACTTGCATATCCCCTCCTTGGAGAACCAGGTGGTGATTCCGACAAACCCAACCGGCGGGAACGGAGACCGTGCTTCCTAGCGCGCCACTCTAGCGGAAAATCCGGGACGACGGCTGAGATTTCGTCGCAGGCGTGACTCTGGGCCCCGGGACCCTGGGAGGTGCCCGGGCCCAACATCGGGCCCGGGCTGGATGTCGTCAGAACCGCGCGGTCACGCCGAAGCGGATGATGCGCGGGGTCAGGATGCGGTTCGGCCTTGACCACGTGGCGCCCAGACCTTCGACCTGGCCGAGCACGTGGTTCGCGTTGAGCAGGTTGAAGAAATCGACGTTGCCCTCGATGCTCGACGTGCCCATGTTGAACCGCTTGGCGAAGCGGAGATCCAGGAACTTGTTCACGGTCTCCGTGCGGTCCTCGCCACGCTGCTGCACGCGGACCGTCTCGCTCGGTTGGGTCGGGGTGGCGTTCTGGAACGAGAAGAGCTGCGTCCGGTTGAGCGGATCGCCGTCCCGGGCGGTGTACTTCGCCGACGTCGTGATGTCCCACCAGGGCAGGATGTAGCTGCCCGACAGCGTGAAGGTCCACGGCAGCTCGGTGAAGACGGACCCGTCGTTCCGGTTCAGCCGGTAGTTCGGGTTGTTGAAATCGGTGCTGGTGCCCGGGTTGGTGAACGTGCCGCTGTGCTCGAAGCCCTTGTGGTTCTGCAGCGACAGACCCGCGAGCAGCTGCCACCGATCCGACATGCGCTTCTGGATGTCGATCTGCACGCCGTCGTAGTCGCTCTCGAGGACGCCCACGTTGGTGATCACGCGGTCGCGCAGCGCGCCGTACTCGGGCTGCAGCTTGTAGATGGTGATCTCCTCCACCGAGCCGTTGGCGTTGGTGAAGGTCCGGAGCTCCGGCGTGTAGGCACTCGACGGACGTGCACGATCGACGACGCCGAGGCCGTCCCGGTGCTGGCGGCGGTGATAACTGACGCCGACGGCGAGGTTCGGCACGAGCTGGTGCTCGATGCCGGCGTTGAGCTCGTCGCTGTACGGCCGCGACGAATTGGAGTCGACCGTCGGAAAGAGGCCCGCGCCGAACGTCGGGATCGTCCCGAGCTCACCCGCGTCGAGCTGCCGGTTGCCGTTCGCATCGTTCCACGTCACGTTCAGCGTCGCCAGTGCGTTGCGGTTCGACGCCTCGAGCACGTCCGACCCGAACT
The DNA here is from genome assembly GCA_964543955.1 of uncultured Bifidobacteriaceae bacterium. GTDB lineage: Bacteria > Acidobacteriota > Vicinamibacteria > Vicinamibacterales > UBA2999 > VFZN01. Next base: position 7,662 of record CAZJBN010000102.1, on the reverse strand, counting down.
GGTTGTAGAAACGGCCCCAGTACGCCTTGATGGCCGTCTTGCCCGTGCCGAACAGGTCGTAGGACAGGCCGATGCGCGGGGCGATGTTGAAGCCGAAGTCGTAGACGTCGATCTTCGGGAAGGCCCGCTCGCCGACGTACGTGCCCGCGGGACTCGCCTGCGCCGGCAGGTAGCCGGCCGTGCCGTCCATGCGGATGCCGAGGTTGAGCGTGGCACGCCCCAGCGTCCACCGGTCCTGCAGGAAGGCGCCCCACGTCTCCAGGCGGTGGTCCGAGTTGATGGGGGTGTTGGCGATGTTGCCCTGAAACGGCACGCCGTCGCGCATCTCGAGCAGGATGTCGCCGTTCCTGATGCGCTCGTACTCCATCTTCTCCCAGGAGAGCTGCAGGCCCCCCTTGAAGTCGTGGCTGCCGCCAGCCAGGTTCGGCACGAAGTAACTCAAGGTGCCGTTGGCCTGCACGCGGTAGTTCGGGTTGAGCGACTGGATCTCGGCGGCGTTGAACCGCTGGTTGGTCTGGACGTCACGCAGCGCGATGTCGTTCGGGCTGACCTCCGGCTGGTAGCGGCTCGGGAAGTTGCCCCACATGCTGCCGATGCGGGCGTCGAGCACCATGCTCCGGCCGAGGACCTGGTTGTACTGCGCGACGAAGTTCTGCGCCGGCTGGTCCTGCAGCACCGTGGCCTTGTCCTCGACGAAGAGGTACGGCGCGTCCCGGCGGTGGAAGCGGTCCTTCAGGTTGCGGTTGAACATGATCGACGTGCGCAGGCTCTCGGTCGTCTGCCACGTGGCCTTGCCCATGAAGTTGCGGATCCGGTTGTCGTCGATCGCCTGCGAGCCGTCCGGGTTCGTCGCACCAATCTGGAACTGATCCAGTCGCCACCAGCGCATCGCACCGAAGAACCACGCCCGGTCGCGGACGATCGGCCCGCCGAGCGTCGAGCTCCAGTCGTAGGAGATGTCGATCGGATTGCCGGCCGCACCCGTCGCCGCGCCCGGCGCAAGGCCCATCCGCCGGCGCAGCTCATCGTCGACGTTGTCACCCTGCAGCGACTCGTTCATGAAGTAGAAGTTGTGGTCGCTCGTGAAGCGGTTGCCGCCCGACTTGGTGACCATGTTCATGTACACGCCGCTGACGTCGCTCTCCGCGGTGCCGGACGCCGTCTGCATGTTGTATTCCTCGTACATCTCGAAGCCGTAGTACTGCATCGTGGCGCCGCCGTTGCCGCCGGGCCAGTTGGTCTTGAGGCCATCGATGCTGAAGGACTTCTGGCTGTCGGCCGAGCCGAAGGCCTCGAGGTTGTACTGCTGCATGCCTTCGGTCCCGCCGACATCCAGCCGGCCTGTCACGACACCGGGCACGAGGCCCGCCATGACCCAGGGATTACGGCCCGTCGGGATGGCCTCGTAGAGGTCTTTCGTGATGTTGGTCTGCGTGGTCGTCGAGCTGACGTCGACGACCGGCGACACACCGGAGACCGTGACGGTTTCCTGCAGCGCGCCGACCCCCATCTCGACGTCCACGCGCGTCGTACGGTTGGTCTGGACCTGCACCTCCTCGCGCCGCTGGGGGGCAAACCCGGACAGTTCGAAAGCCACGATGTACGCCCCGGGCGTGAGCCCGGAGACCGAATAGGCGCCCGATTCATTCGAGACGGCCGACCGGGTCGCGCCCGTCGGTGCCGTCACGGTCACCACCACGCCGGGCAGCACCCCGCCCTGGGCGTCACGGACCGTCCCGGCCAGGGATCCCGTCTGCTGGGCCCAGGCCCCAGGCGCCATACCAATGAGCAACGTCAATACTCCAAGACACACTCGCAGCGACATACGATCTCCACTTCTTTGGCAGAGTCCTGATCGGAAACGTCCGTGCCAGCGTGGGGCGCGGCCTCGGACGAACGGCAGCTCACTTGTTACAGACGCGACAGTATACGATTGATAGGGGTCCGGCGATCGGTGATGGATGCCGTTGGTCCCACCCTGGATTGAACGGTCGTTCAATCGTTCGGACTCACCCGATCCCTCCCTCACCTCCTCCAGACGCCGCGTGACCTCCCTTGTCTGCTACATCTCGGGCCACGGCTTCGGCCATGCCTCGAGGTCCATCGAGCTCCTCAACGAGATCGCGGATCGGCGACCCGATCTGCACATCGTGATCCGGTCAGAGGTGGCGCCGTGGCTGGTCCGCTCCACAGCACGGCCCGGCATCGCGCTCGAACCGCTCCAGGTGGACACCGGCATCGTGCAGGTCGACAGCCTGCACCTCGATGAACTGGAGACGATCCGGCGCGCGGGTTCGTTCATGAACGAGCTCCCCGACCGTGCCAGGGTCGAGGCCGCGGCTCTTCGCGAGCGACGCGCAGCGATCGTCGTCGCCGACATTCCCGCGCTCGGCATTGCCGCCGCGTGCGAGGCCGGTGTCACGGCCGTGGCGCTCGGCAACTTCTCGTGGGACTGGGCCTACACGGCCTACCCCGGCGGGGGCGCGGTTGCCGACGCTGTCGCTCGCGAGTACGCGAAGGCCGATCTGGCGCTGCGGCTGCCGCTCTGGGGCGGATTCGAAGCCTTTCGCCGGGTGGTGGATCTGCCGTTCATCGCGCGGCGATCGCGGCGCGATCCCCTCGAGACACGCGCCGCGTTCGACCTTCCCCCGAATCGTCCGCTCGTGCTCGTGTCGTTCGGCGGCTACGGCGTCGAGGGCATCGACCTCGACGCGCTCTCGAGGATCGAGGGCTACGGCGTCCTGGTGAGCGACAGCGCCCCTGTCGGCGCCGGCGGGCGGCGCCTCGCCGACATCGGCCGGATCGGCAGCCTCATACCCCTGAACGAGAGCGCGATGTACGCGCGCGGCTTTCGCTACGAGGACATGGTGCGGGCCGTCGACGTCGTGGTCACCAAACCCGGCTACGGGATCATCGCGGAGTGCACGGCCAACGACACGGCCATCCTCTACACCTCACGCGGCCATTTCATCGAGTACGACGTGCTCGTGGCGGGGATGACCGACTACGTCCGCGCGCGGTTCATCGGGCACGCCGATCTCTTCGCCGGCCGCTGGCAGCCCGCTCTCGATGCGCTCCTCGCGCAGCCGGCCGCGCCCGTGGCGGCCCGGACCGATGGCGCGGAGGCGGCGGCCGACCTGCTCCTCGCGATGCTGTGAGCGCCGGCCCCGCCGGAACGCACTACGTCTTGATGCAGGTGACGAGCGTCCAGATCTTCGGGACGTTGACCTTGTCCACCGAGACCGGTTCGAGCCCGGCCTGGGCCAGCAGGCCCGGCAGATCCACATCCGTCTTGAACCCGATGTGGACCGTGAGAGGCGAAATGGCCCGCTCGATACGGGACAGGATGGCGTTGGCGCTCTTGAAGTGGTTGAGGATGACCATGCGCCCGCCTGGACGGCAGACGCGGGACATCTCGCGCGCGACGATCACCGGGTCCGGGACGACGCTGATCACGTACGGCGCGTACACGACATCGAAGGACTCGTCGGGGAAGGCCATCGTCTGGGCGTTCATCTCGACCACGCGGCAGTGCGCGAGCTGTTCGGATGCGATCCGGTCCTTCGCCTTCTCGAGCATGGGCGCCGAGAGGTCGATGCCGGTGACGGCGCAGGTGCGGGGATAGAGCGACAGGTTGATGCCCGTGCCCACGCCGACCTCGAGGACGGCGTCGCCGGGCTTGATGCGCATCTTGCGGACGGCCTCGATCCGTCCGGGGTGCAGAGTGGGCCCGTAGACCCGATCGTAGACGTTGGCGAGCTTCTCGTACACGCGCTCGACGAACGCGGTCTCGACGACGGCCACCGACAGCGCCCCCGTCGAGCTCTCGCCGCTCACGTACTCGCGTCCCGTCACGCTCGTGTAGTGCTCGAACAAGGCCATGCACCCTCCGGGAACCGACGCCGGACTATACCACCACGCCGGCCACCGGCCGAGTCATTCTCACGCCAGGACCTCGAAGGCCCTGTCGACCGGCCCCGACCGCGTGACGAGGTGCACGCCCTGGGCCATCGGTCTCAACGCCGCGACGAGCTCCCGTGCGATCGCGATACCCTCGGCGGACGCCGAACGCGCCGTCTCGGCCCGGCACATCCGGGCCACGAGCTCGTCGGGCACCGTCACGCCGGGCACCTCGTTGGCCATGAACTCCGCGTGCAGCGCGCTGTCGAACGGCCAGATGCCGGCGAGGACCGGAAGACCGAAGGCCTCGACGCGCCGGAGGAACCGCTCGAACGCGCCGACGTCGAAGACGGGCCTCGTGATGATGTATTCCGCACCGGCCTCGACCTTGTACTCGAGACGGTGCAGCTCGCGGTCGAGATCGCGGGAGGGATTGGCCATGACGCCGGCATGAAAACGCGTTGGCGGTCCAATCGACTGGCCGCCGATGTCGAGACCGTGGTTGAGGCGGTTGATCACGTTGGTCAGCCCGATCGAGTCCACGTCGAACACGGCCGTGGCATCGGGAATCTCGCCGAGATTCCGGACATCGCCGGTGATGCCGAGCACGTTACGGACGCCAAGGGCATGCGCGCCGAGCAGATCCGACTGGATGCCGAGCAGATTGCGGTCGCGGCAGGAGTACTGGAGCACGGTCTCGACCCCGCTGTCGCGCTCGACGATCACCGCCACCGAGAGCGCGCTCAGGCGGGCGCCGCTCCTCGCGCCGTCCGGAATCGTGACGACTTCCACGCCAATGGTCTCGAGTCGCGCGGCGGCATCCGACGCCTCGGCCGGGTCGTATCCCCGCGGGGGCGGCAACTCGACAATCGTGATCGACTCTCCGCCGGCCAACCGCCGCGCGAAGAGCGACTTCTCGCCGCGCGGAACGGGCGGCTGGGCATGCGGCTGCTCCGCGACCGGCTGGCGGACGCGGGCCGTCCCTTCGCGCAGCGCGAGGCCGGGCGCAGTGGACTTGACCGCGAGCCTGATCTGCCGGATGTGCTCGGGCGTCGTGCCGCAGCACCCGCCGACGATCCGCACGCCCGCGGCGACGAAGCGGCGCGCGTAGGACGCCATGTAGTCCGGCGAACACAGATAGAGGTTGCGGCCCTCGATGTCACGAGGCTTGCCGGCGTTCGGCTGCGCCGAGAGCGGCACCGAAACGACCTCGCGGACGCGCTCGATCGTCTCGAGCATCGGCGCAGGACCGACGCTGCAGTTGAGGCCGATGACGTCCGCGCCGGTCGCGACGAGCGCCGGCGCGAACTGCTCGGGCGGCGTGCCGTCCAGGCTGTTGCCGTCATCCTCGGTCGTGATCTGCGCGACGATCGGCTTTCGGCTCACGGCGCGAACCGCGGCGACGGCGGCAGCAATCTCGGCGACGTCGCGGAACGTCTCGAGCACGAAGAGGTCCACGCCCGCGCGCTCGAGCGCTTCGGCCTGCTCGCGGAAGATCTCCTCGGCCTCGTCCACGCCCGTGCGTCCCCAGGGCTCGACCCGCACGCCGAGCGGGCCGATGGCGCCGGCCACGTAGGCGCGATCGGACTCCGCGTCCACGACGTCGCGCGCCAGCCGGACCGCCGCCTCGTTGATCTCGGCGACGCGGTTGCCCAGGCCGAAGCCGCGGAGCTTC
>CAZJBN010000102.1:0-2077 GCA_964543955.1 uncultured Bifidobacteriaceae bacterium | reverse complement strand
ACGCGGTTGGCGCCGAACGTGTTGGTCTCGATGATGTCGGCGCCGGCCCGCAGGTACTGCGCGTGGACGTCGCGAACGAGGTCGGCGGAGGTCAACGTCAGCGATTCGAAGCAGCGGTTGATGAAGACACCCTTGCCGTACAGCATGGTGCCCATCGCGCCGTCGCTCACGAGGACGCGCTCGCCAAGGGCGTCGAGAAAGGATTTCGGTGGCAAGGAATCGGTAGTGATTGCGGGTCTTACCGTCCGGCGAGCGGTGCCTTCTGCTCGGCGGACGCGGGCACGAGCAGCTCGGTCTTGTCCCAGATGAAGTCGTCCTTGCTGTACACGGCGAGCTCGTAGTCCTTGCCCATGAAGATGGCCGCCACCGGGCAGGCCTCTTCGCAGTAGCCGCAGAAGATGCAGCGCGTCTTGTGGATCTGGTAGACCGACGCGTAGCGGGGGCCGGCCATCACCGTGCCGTCGTTCTCGGCCGCTTCCAGGTAGATCGCGTCAGCCGGACAGGCGACCGCGCAGAGGCCGCAGGCCACGCACTTCTCGAGGCCGTTCTCGTCGCGCATCAGGACCTGCTTGCCCCGGTACTTCGGGAACATGGGCATCTTGACGTCCGGATAGTTGAGCGTGATCGGACGCCGGAACAGGTGCCTGAACGTGAGCGCAAAGCCTTCGACGAGCGGGCGAAGCATCCCGTAATGATAGCACTTCGGCCCGAGTCGGCCGTCCGTCGCGTCAGCCGCGCGTCCAGCGCAGCACGAGCGCCGGAGGGGCATTGGCCACGACGAGGCGTCGTGTGGGCAGGCCGGCGCCAAGGACGGTGCTCACCTCGCGCCGGAAGGCCTGCGCCGATGGCCAGCTGTAGCAGTGCGCGTACTGAAACGTCGTGAACGTACCGCCCGGCCGGAGCACGGCCGATACGGCCGCCAGGGTCCGGGTCACGACCGGCGCGGGGAGCGAGACGAACGGCAGCCCGGAAATGACGTGATCCACGGCACCGATGCCCCGCGCGGACATGAGAGCCGGCAGCGTCTCGGCCGACGCGCAGGCCACGTCGAGATCCGGCCACCGCCGCTGGAGCACGGAGGCGAAGACGGGATCGATCTCGACCGCCAGCAGGCTCGACTTGTCCGCCAGCGACGACAGCAGCGCCGACGTGAATGCACCCGTGCCCGGGCCGAGCTCGATGACCCGCGAGGCCATCCCGGACCTGATGTGATCGGACATCGCGGCGGCCAGCGGGCGGGAACTCGGCGCCACGGCGCCCACGGCGCGCGGGTTGCGGAGGAATCGGGAGACGAGCAGGACGTGGTCCTGCAGGCTCGTGGCCGTGAGCATGCTCTTGATCACTATAAACCGTTCGGGCGTTGCGGATGCTACCATTCCTCAGACGGTGCCGCTCGAGCCCAAGTTCCTCTCTGCGGGCCAGTTCCTGCTCACCACGCTGGTGTTCAAGCTGGCCATCATGGCCGCCCTGGCGACCATGCTGGCCCGCTACCGTCGTTTTCGGCACATCCTGATCTTCGAGCAGCGCAACTGGCCGGACCGCCTCGTCTTCGCGCTCGGCCTCGCCGTACCGCTCACGACGGGCGTCGTCGCGCGGCTGCTCCTCAGCTACGACGCCGCCGACCTCACGCTCGAAGGCGCGTTTCTCGCCGGCCTCATCGCCGGCCCCTACACGGGCGCCATCCTCGGCGCGGGCCTCGCGCTCCCCGCGCTCGCGGCCGGCGAATACGGCGCGCTCCCCTTCGCGATCGGCTGCGGCTTCGCGGGCGGCGGCCTGCGCGAGGCGTGTCCGAAAGAAGACATCTGGAGCTTCTCCCCGTTCGTGTTCTTCAGCCTGCCTCGCCATCTCTGGCAGATGGTCCGCACGGCCACCGTCAACTGGCAGGTCGTGCTGCTGCTGGTGCCCATCGGGCTCGAGTTCATCCGCCAGGCCGTCGGCACGCGCTTTGGCGAAGAGCGCCTCTTCTTCCTGCATGGCGCCACGTTCTGGCAGCTCGTCGCCATCTACGTGGCAACCGTCCTCACCGTGTCCACGCCGATCAAGATCTGGAACAACGCGCGCATCGAGCATCGCCTGC
>CAZJBN010000101.1:0-18132 GCA_964543955.1 uncultured Bifidobacteriaceae bacterium | reverse complement strand
ACACGTTGCCGTTGTGCGCCTTCTTGATGAAGTAGGTCAGCATCTTCTCGGTGACGTCGAAGTCGGCGATGACGCCGTCCTTCATCGGCTTGATGGCGACGATGTTGCCGGGCGTGCGGCCGAGCATCTCCTTGGCCTCGCGGCCGACGGCCTCGACCCGCCCGTTGACCTTGTTCACCGCGACAATGGACGGTTCGTTGACGACGATGCCGCGGCCCTTGGCATAGACGCACGTATTGGCCGTGCCGAGATCGATGGCGAGGTCAGTGGAGAGAAAGGACAGTATCGAACCAAATGCCATGTGCAAGTCCGTGCATCAGCCCCCGCGAGGCCGATCGGGCGAACCCGGCCTCGCGCGCCTCTATTACTCTTGCCCCGCCTCCGCCCGCTCGACGTTCGCTCGGGGCGTGATGAGCTTGTCGAGGGACGGCGGGGCGTCGCCTTGACGGAGAAGCTCGATTCATTCGGTCGACGTCCGGGGCCGTCAAGGCGCCTGGGCTATCGGGCGGGCCATCCGCACGCCATTCTTGCCCGAATCCTTGACTGCGTACATCGCCATATCGGCCGCTCGCATCAACTCTTCAGCCGACGTCGCGACATCGGGCAATGTGGCCACGCCGACCGAGACGGTCAGCCGCAGGCTCAACCCGTCGCCCGCGAGGAACGGATGCGCCTCGATCCGGTCCCGCACGCGCTCTCCCACGGCGAGGGCGCCATCGGCGCCCGTCTCCGGGAGGATGATTGAGAACTCGTCGCCGCCGAAGCGCGCCACGACGTCGGTCTCGCGCGCCGACCCGCGAATCACGGCGGCCGCTTCGACGAGGGCGCGGCTGCCGGCCAGGTGCCCGTGACTGTCGTTGACGGTCTTGAACCCGTCGAGGTCCAGGAATACCAGCGAGAGCGGGCGCCCCGATCGCGAGGCGCGCTTGGCCTCCCGCCTGAGCACGTGGTTCAGGAAGCGGGAGTTGTACAGCTGCGTCAGGTCGTCGGTCACCGAGAGCGCCTCGGCCCGCCGCAGCATGAGGGCGTTGTCGAGCGCCTGGGCCGGCCCTTCGAGGGCGACACCGAGCAGTTCGGCCAGCGCAGGCGTGATGCGCGGCACCGTGGAGGAGGCGGCGCGCTCGATCACCACGAGGGCCGCCACCGTGCGTGTCCGGCAGCGAAGCGGCCATCCGATGGCCGCGCCGGCGGTCGCGCTGAGGCGCATGTCCCGCCGGGCGTCGGCTGTGGTCAGTTCCCGGCCGTGGATGAGCACCCAGCGGGCGATGTCCACGGCAGCCGGCCCGAGCGCCGATCCCAGGCCATGTGACGCAAGGGCCGTCACCTGCCCCTCGACATCGGCGGCAAAGACGCCGCTCGACGACGCCTTGAACCACTCCTGCGAGAGCGCAACGACCTGATCGCCAATGACGGTCGCGTCAAGCGACTCGTGGGCGGCACGCATCACCGCCAGCACGGTCTCGGCGCGGCCAAGGCGCGTCCGGAGAGTGCGCTGGCTGCGACCCAGCCTCGCGGCCAGGTCCACACGGCGCGAACCGCCGTAACTCATTCAACCGTCAGAATATATCATGGGGAAGCACGGCGGTTCAAAAGACGCTCGCAGGGCGGGGCGCCAGCCCCGCCAAATCCACACACGCAGGGCGGGGCGTGAGCCCCGCCTATCGTTCAGCGCACGAGGGTTCAAGGGTGTGCGCGTGCTACGATGATTGTTTCCGCTCGATCCTGAGGAACCTGCGCACATGACCATGCTCGACCGCATGCGGCGACACAAGGGGTGGCTCAAGTGGAGCCTTGCCCTCGTCGTCCTGACCTTCGTCGTCTTCTACATTCCGGACTTCCTCACGACGAGCACCGGGGCGGCGCCCAACCAGGTTCTGGCGGACGTCGACGGCGCCCCCATCACGGTCGGCGCGTTCCAGCGGCGCTACACCGCGCAGATGAACGCGTACCGGCAGGCGTACGGCGGACAGATGAACGACCAGCTGCTCCGGCAGCTCGGCATCGACCGGCAGATCCTGCAGCAGCTGGTGGACGAGGAAGCCATGGTCGCCGAGGCGCGGCGACAGGGCATCACGGTCAGCGACGCGGAAGTGCGCGAACGCATCCTCGGCATGCCCGCCTTCCAGGAGAACGGCCGGTTCATCGGCGAGCAGCGCTATCGCCAGCTCCTGCAGTTCAACACCCCGCCCTTCACGACGTCGGAGTTCGAGGACAACCTGCGGCGCGCGCTCATGATCGACAAGCTGCGCGCGGCGGTGGCGGGATGGATGACGGTCACCGACGAGGAAGCCGACGAGGAATACCGGCGGCGGAACGAGAAGGTGCGGCTCGACATCGTGCCGGTCACGGCGGAGGCCTTCCGAAGCAAGGTCTCGGTCACCGACGCAGACATCGCGGCGCACTTCGAGGCCAACAAGGAGGCCTACCGGATCGGCGAGCGGCGGGCGATGACCTACGCGCTCGTGGACGTCGACCGCGTCCGCGAGACCGTGACGGTACCGGACGCCGACATCGAGGCGTTCTACAAGCAGAACATCGCGCAGTACACGACGCCGCAGCAGGTGCGCGCGAGCCACATCCTCTTCAAGACCGAGGGCCAGGACGAGAACGCCGTGCGCGCCAGGGCCGAGAAGGTGCTCGAGCTCGCCAGGGCGCCAGGCGCGGACTTCGCGGCCCTCGCCAGGGAGCACTCCGAGGACGAATCGAACGCGCAGAACGGCGGCGACCTGGACTACTTCGGCGCCGGCCGCATGGTCCCCGAGTTCGAAGCGGCCGCCTTCGCGCTCGCGACCGGAGAGACGAGCAATCTCGTCCGCACGCCGTTCGGGTACCACATCATCCACATGGTGGACAACCGTCCCGAGGTCGTGCGGCCGCTCGCCGACGTCCGTGACGAGATCGCCGATCAGCTGCGCTGGCAGCGCGCCCAGCAGGATGCCGAGACACAAGCGGGGACGCTGGCCTCCGAAGCAAAGACACCGGCCGACCTCGAGCGCGTCGCGGGCGAGCGCAACCTGGAGTTCCGCAGGACCGAGCCGTTTCTCCCCGGCGATCCCATCGACGGCCTGGGCGTGCAGCCCGAACTGGCCTCGGCGATCTTCGCCCTGGCCGAAGGCGGAGTGACCGCGCCACAGCGCGTCGCCCGAGGCTGGGTCGTCGCCGCGCTTGCCGGCACGGAAGAGCCGCGCGTGCCCGCACTCGACGAGGTCAGGGACCGCGTACGCGAGGACGTGGTGAGCGCGAAGGCGGCCGACATGGCGCGCGAACGGGCGGCGGCCATCGCCGCCGAGTTGAAGACCGCCAGGGACTTCGCGGCGGCCGCAAAACGTCAGGGCCTCGAAGTGAGGACCACCGATCTCATCACTCGCGGATCGGCCCTGCCGGACCTCGGCGTCAGCGACGCCATCGACACCGCGGCCTTTGCGCTGCCCGTCGGCGGCGTGAGCGAGGCCATCAGCACACCAACCGGTACGGCAATCGTGCGCGTGGCCGAGCGCGAGGACGTGACGCCGGAGCAGCTGTCGGCGGGCCGCGACCAGCTCCGAGAGGAGCTCGTCGCCCAGCGGCAGGATCGGTTCTTCAGCGCCTACATGGAGAAGGCCAAGGCAGGCCTCGCCATCAACATCAAGCAGGACCTGCTGGCGCAGGTAGCGGCACAGTAGTTCAAAGTTCAAGAGTTCACAGTTCAAAGATCTTGACGCTGCCGGGCGCAATCCGGGCAACAAGATTGTTGAACTTTGAACTGGTGAACTTTGAACTAACGAACGAACACGTAGGGCATGTGCTTGAGGATCTCGCCCGGCCTGAAGAGGCGCGACGGGGCGAGCAGAGCCGCGAGGGCCTGACGCTCGCGCGGTCCGAGCGTGGCGATGATGGCGTCGGCCGCCGTGCGGCCGCTCGCGCCCCCGCTGGGCGCCTGGAACTGCTCGCTCACGACTTCGAACACGCTGCGCGGCTGCGGATAGACCACGAGTTCCACGTCCTCGTCGGCCGGAATGCGCGCGCGCTGCTTGGCGACCGACACGGCCTCGTGGAGGCCGCCGAGCTGATCGACCAGGCCCACCTGCCGCGCCTGCTGTCCCGTCCAGACACGTCCCTGGCCGATCTCGTCGATCTTCTCCGGCGTCGTGTGCCGCGACTCGGCCACACGCTCGACGAAGTGATCGTAGGTCGCCTGCATGGACTCCTGCACGCGGGCGCGCTCCTCGTCGGAGAAGGGCCGATCCGGCGAGAACATCTGCGCGTGGCGGCCGCTGCTCGTCGCCTCGATGTTGGCGCCGAGCTTCTCGAGCGTGCCGCCGGTGACGAACTTTCCGGTGTACACGCCGATTGATCCCGTGAGCGTGCCTGGCTGCGCGACGATGACATCGCCGGCGGCCGCGATGTAGTACCCGCCGGACGCCGCCAGGTCGGACATCGACACGATGAGGGGCAGCTTCTCCGACTTGCTGATCATGAGCTCGCGCCAGATCACGTCCGACGCGATCGAGGATCCACCGGGGCTGTCCACGCGAAGGATGATCGCCTTGACCCCCGGCAGCGCCCGCGCGCGGCGGATGTCCTTGACGATGGAGTCGGATCCGAGCACGTGTCCGTTGACCGGGTCGAATCCGCTGTCGCCCGAGACGATGGTGCCGACGGCGTTGACGACGGCCATGCGCGACCGTCTGGTGATGCCGGCCGAGGCCCACGAGACGCCCGCGTAGTCTTCGGCTCTCAGCACGCGCGCGCTCGTCGGCCCGTCGTCGAGGTCGTCGAGCTCGTCCTCGTAGGCCAGCTCGTCGATGAGCCCGACGCGCAGCGCCTCCTCGGGCAGGAAGGGTCCGCGGTCGACCAGCTGCCGGATCTCGTCCTCCGACTTCTGTCGCCCGTCCGCGATGGCGCGCACGAGCTGATCGAACTGGTCGGTGTTGAGCGACGTGCTCATCTCCTTGTGCGCCGGCGTGAACGTCTTCTCGGTGAAGGTGTTGACCGCCGTCTTGAAATCGCCGACGTGGAGGAAGTCCGGATAGGTGCCGATCCAGTCGAACGTGCCGCGGAGGAACACTTCGTAGCTCGCCAGGCCGGTCAGGTCCAGCGTCGAGGTCGGCAGCAGGTACACCTTGTCGGCTGCCGAGGCCAGGAAATACTGGCGATCGCTGGCCGTCTCGAGAAAGGCATAGACGGGCTTGCCGCTCTGCTTGAAGTCCACGACCGCGTCGCGGATCTCCTGGAGCTTCGCCCAGTACGGCGACTCGAGGTTGCCGGGCTTGATGACGAGGCGCGCGACACGGCGGTCGGCCTTGGCCTTGCGGATGAGGTCGACATACCCGCGGACCGTCATCGCGCGGCCGTCGGCGACAGGCAGCACGATATCCGGCGCGACTTCGGGCAGGTTCCCCGTCGGCCGCAGCATGAGGGTGGTGCCCTCGGACACAGCGGGTTCTCCGCCGATCATCACGTAGAGCGCGATCATGCCCATCGCGGAGAAGAAGCAGGCGAAGAGCACGAGACCAAGGACGAGTCTGAAACCGGAGGACTTGCTCACGTCGGTCAGTATAGGCCACCGCAGGCCTGAGACGCTCGACTGCGGGCCGGGGCTTCAGCCCCGGCATCTCCCACTCAGAAGCGGAACCTCACACTCGCCCGAAGCGTCCGCGGCAGCGTCGGGTGAGTGTGGATGTCCTCGATGCCCTCGACCGGCTCGCCGGGAAGGCGCGATGCATAGAAGTAGTCGATATCGCTCGCGCGCGCGTTGAGCAGGTTGAAGGCGTCGAGCACGAGCTCCGTGCGCGCCGCAACCCGGTACCCGGCCTGCGCGTTGATCAGGCGGGTGGGCGTCGATCGCACGCTCCCGTCCTCGGTGAGATTGCGTTCGCCGAAGTATCGCAGCCGCACGCTCCCGAACGCGCGCGCGCCATCGTCGAGCGTGACGCCGGCCGACAGGACGCGCTCGACGGCACCGGGAATGCGGTCGCCGGCGGGATCGTCATCGGCGAAGCGCGACGAGGACCAGGCCAGGTCGGCGTCGAGCATGAGCCACGACCGCGGCGCCAGGTACGTGTTCCACTCGACGCCCCACCGCCGGCTCGGGCGGCTCGCTTCGGTCGTTCCGGCATCACCGATGAACAGCAACTCGGAGTCGAGGTCGAGGCGCCAGAGCGCCACGTCGGTTTCGACGCCGCGCATCGGCACGAACCGCGCGCCGAGCTCGGCGCCGCGCGCGCGAGCCAGCGGCGTCACGCGGTCCGCCGGTTCCCCGCTGGCAGGATCGACGGTGATCGTCGTGCCGCGCGCGTCGTTGGAGTGGTAGCCGTAGCCCGCGTTCGCGTAGAACTCCGCCGACTTCCACGGCCCGAAGACCAGCGACGCCTTGGGGCTGGCAAGGGCGGACGCGTTCGTGCCGCTGTTCTCGGGCTGGAGCGCGGTCACATCGAACCAGAAGCCGTCCACGCGGAGCCCGGCGCTCGATCGGAGCCACGGCGTCCACTGCAGCTCGTGCTGCGCATATCCAGCCAGCGAGGTCTGATCCACTCGATCGTCACGCGTCGCCGAGAGCGGCGCGCGCTGCACGGTGTGGAGCAGGGCCACACGGCCGATGGCATCGTGCCGCACGTCGGCACCGACCACGAGCTCCGAGGCCCGACCGCCGACGCGGCCGGCGATGCGATGGGAGACGCGTCCGCCGCTCACGACGCGCCGGTCCGACTGCTGGAACTGATCGCCGTTCTCGGGGTCGTCGAGGAAATAGGTGAAGTTGGAGAACAGGTCCAGCGTGTAACGCATCACATACGCGCTGGCGCGCGTGACGCTGGCCGCGCGGGTCTGCTGCCATTCGCTCGAGAGGCTGACGCGGAACGTGTCGCCGCCGACGCTGTCGTCGATGCTGTCGAACCGCGAGATGAGGCCCGCGTCGACGGCGCGGACCGGCGCCTGGTCGGTCGCGCTCCACGTGCCGTCGTACCCCATGGCCGCCACCGAGAACCCGTTGCGCGCGTCGCCCGTCGTGTAACGCACCACGCCGTTCAGCTTCTCGTAGTCGTCGCCGTTCACCCACGGACCATCGTTGTGATTGGCTTCGACCGCGACCAGCAGGTTGCCGCGCCCAACGCGCGGGGACGCGGCGGCGAGAGCGCGGCCCCATCCGTCTTCTCCCCCGCTCACCCGCACGATGGGCGCGTCGAGCACGTTGAGGTAGCGCACGTGCGAGGACCCGGCCGACGAGAAGTCGCCCTCCTCCGCGAAGTAGGGCCCCTTGCGGAACTGCACGCCGCCGACGAGCTCCGGAATGAGGAAGTTGAGATCGGAGTAGCCGTGTCCGTGCGCGTGCGTCGGCATGTTGACCGGAACGCCCGCGACCGTTGTGGCGAAGTCGGTGCCGTGATCCAGGTTGAAGCCGCGCAGGTAGTACTGGTTGGCCTTGCCTTCGCCGCTGTGCTGGCTGATGACCACGCCCGGCACGGTCTCCAGGATCTCGCCGGCGCGCATGATCGGGCGCGCCCCGATCTGCCGGCCGGTCACGAGACCTTCGCTCGCCGAGTCGGCAATGCCGATGAGCCCACCTTCCGGCGCGTCGAGGTCGGCAATGTTCCGGAACGTACGCTGGCCCGTCACGATGACGTCGGCGGAGAGCTTCAGGTACAGCGTCGCGTTGACCTCGCGCGTTTCACCGTCGGCCAGGACCACGTCCGCCTCCCGCGCCGCCGCGAAGTTCGGCAGCCGGAATTCCACGGCATAGCGCCCCGGGCTCACGCCCTCGATCCGATACTCGCCACGGTCGTCGGCGTGGGCCGTGCCCGCGACCGCGCCGGCGGCGCTGCGGACTTCGACCAGAGCCCCGGGCAGCGCGCCCCGAGTCTCGTCCGACACGCGGCCGAAGAGGATGGCCGACTGGCCGGCCGACGCGGGCAGAACGCCGAAAGCAACGAGGATGAGAGCAAGCCGGCCGACCAAATGCATCGACAGCATCTTACCCGCCTGGCGCCGCTCGGAGGACCGTAACCCTCCAGGCAACCCTGAAGGGTTGCCTCTACACAGTCTCGTTCGGGGAAGGGTTGCCTCTGCACACGTACGAACGTTCAGGCAACCCTGAAGGGTTGCCTCTACAGGTCAGCGAGGCAGAACGATCATCGAGGCGGTGATGCCGGGCCCTCTCGCTCGAAACGCATGTCCCACACGCGATCCTGCGACACGCTGAGCGCGCGCACGCGCCCGCTCTCGTCCCGGCGGAAGATTACCGTGCCAATCGCACCCGAGAACACGTCGGCGTAGAGCGGCGTGAGACGCATCACCGTATCGGGACGACGACGGATCACCAGCGCATCGCCGTCGACAGCAACCATCAGGGTCGCCTCGGCATCCGTGCTGCTATAGCGGCCCTCAAAGCCACGCAGTGCCCCCGCATCCGGGGTGAACGGCTCCACGCGTTCGAGCAGGTCCACGGTCCCGAAGCGATCGGTGACGCGCACGCTGCCGCGGCCGTCGAAGACCCATCGCGCAGCCTCCGCGGTCACGAGCGTCGTCGGGTTCGCGGCGGCCAGGATCGGCCCGCGCTCCACCCGAACGCCGCTGCCGTTCGGGACGATACGCCGCGGCACACCGGTGGCGGTGTGGCGATAGAGGGCGACGAGCGCCGCTGTTTCGGCGTCGGTGAGGCTGTGAGCGCCAGTCAGCTCCTTTGCCGGCGCGAGAACCGGTCCCAGAATGCGATCGGCCACCTTGTATGTCAGCGCTGCCGCATCGGCGTGTGCTGCGTTACAGAGCACTGCCACAGAGGTCTGGTGATCCGGGAAGATGGCAAGGTAGGCACGATACCCTGCCGTCGAGCCGCTGTGACGGATCTGTCGCGTGCCTCGATACGTGTCCATCCAGAGTCCCATGCCGTAGTCATGAGGACGGCCGTCCGCAAACCGCCCTGGCGTGGTCTGCTCGGTGACAAACGCGGCGTCTCCGACCCCGTGGCTTCGGTAGTTCGCGGTCCATCGCAGCAGATCGCCCACCGTGGTCAGCAGGCCGCCGTTCCCGTGCACGTTTTCGAACGGCATGTCCGTGTGATAGCCGTCGTCTTCGCGGCTGTAGGCCAGCGCACGTCGAGGCACGACGCGCGTGTGATCGTCCCGCCACGACGTGCTCGTCATGCCGAGCGGCTCGAAGATGCGCTGGCGCGTGAAGTCGGCGAATGGCATCCCGCTCACGCGGGCCACGAGAATGGCCGCGAGGTTGTAGCCGGAGTTGCTGTAGGACCAGCGCGTGCCGGGCGCGAAGTTGAGGCTCGTCTGGCGGGCCAGGATGTCGAGCACGTGTGCGTGCGTGTGCACGCGCGTCGTGCGCGGCCAGCCGCCAATGCCGGCCACGCTGCCCCAGTCCCGAAGCCCGCTCGTGTGCGTGAGCATCTGGCGAATGGTGATGGGGGTGCCGTAGTCGGGAACCTCGGGAATGTAGGTGCGCACAGGGTCGTCGAGCGAGAGCTTGCCGTCCGCGGCCAGCAGCAGCACGGCTGCAGCCGTGAACTGCTTGCTCACCGAGCCCGCCTCGACGATCGTGTCGCCGGCCATGGGCACGCGGCGCTCGAGGTCGGCCTGCCCGAAGCCTTTCTCGACGACAGTCCGTCCCTCGACCCCAACGCCGACCGTGCAGCCCGGTGTCTCCGAAGTCCACGCCGCGAAGATGTCGTCGACGCTGGTCGCGACCTCGGCCGCAGCCGCCTGCCGCACCATGCCGGCGACGAACGTGGCGTGGCCGAGTGTTGCCACAGCACACAGGATTGCGAGTACCCACCAGTGCAGTCTCATGTCGTCCCTCATCTGAAGTCGGTCAGCACCCGCGGAGCGAACGACGCGCGGAGGGCGTTGACCACGGCGAACACGTCAATCACTTCCTGGGTCACGGCACCCGCAATCGGCGGCAGGTAGCCCGCGGCCGCCACACCCATGCCGACGACGCTGAGCGCCATTCCGCCGACGGCGCTCTGGAGCGCGATACGGCGCATGCGCCGGCCGATGTGCAGGAGCTCGTCCACCCGTTCGAGCGAGCTGTCGAGGATGACCGCGCCGGCGGCTTCGGCCGTGACATCGCTCCCCTGCCCGAAGGCAATCCCCACCGTGGCGGCCGCAAGGGCCGGAGCATCGTTGATGCCGTCGCCGACGAACACCGTGTTCGCGCGCGCCGTCTCCTCGCGCACCATCGCCAGCTTCTGTTCCGGACTCTGGTTCGCGTACACCTCGGTAATCCCGACCTTGTCGGCAAGGTACCGCACTTCGCTCTCGCGATCGCCGGAGACGAGCATGACGCGCTCGAACCCGTGCCGGGTGTCGAGGTGGCGGATGAACTGCAGGCCCTCCGCCCGCGGCTCGTCGCGGAACCGCAGGGTGGCGGCATAGACGCCATCGATCACGACGACGCACTCGAGCCCGCCGTCGGCGGTAGGGGGAGCCGCGACGGCGACGGCGCCGTGCTTCTGCAGGTGCTTTCGGCTGGTCACGAGCACCTGCCGCCCGTTCACGACGCCCCGCAGGCCCATGCCCGGACGCTCGCCGACCTCGGCCGGCTCGTCGGGCGCCAGCCCCCGGTCGCTGGCGCCGGCCAGGATAGCCGCAGCCAGCGGATGCCGCGAGTACCTCTCGAGGCTCGCCACCGCGCCGAGCGCCTCCTCGTCCGAGAAGCCCTCGGCAGACAGCACCTCGGTCAGCTTCGGACGCCCGTAGGTCAGCGTGCCCGTCTTGTCGAACATGGCGGTCCGGCACGTGTCTATTGCTTCGAGCGCGGCCGGATCCCTGATGATGATGCCACGCCGCGCGGCGAGCGACACCGAGCCGATGATCGCAACGGGAATGGCGATGAGGAGCGGACACGGCGTGGCCACGACCAGCACGGCGAGGAAACGCACGGGGTCGCCGGTGGCGGCCCACGCCGCGATCGCAATCGCCAGCGCGAGCGGCGTGTAGTACGCGCCAAGCCGATCGCCGAGCCGCCGAAGGCGAGGGCGCCGCTGCTCCGACTCGCGCATCACCTGCATGATTCGCGCGTAGCGGGAGTCCACGGCCGACTTCTCGGCGCGTATCGTCAGCGCGCCGTTGCCGTTGACGGCGCCGGAGATGACGGTGGAGCCTGCCACCTTCGAAAGCAGATACGGTTCGCCCGTCAGGTACGACTCGTCCATCGTGCTCCTGCCGTCGAGCACCACGCCGTCGACGGGGCACGTCTCGTGCGGAAAGACCACGAGCACGTCGCCGATGGAGACCTGGTCGATCGCGATGTCCTCGACGCCGCCGTCGCCCTTGCGGTGCGCGAGTGACGGCATCCGCCGCGCCAGCGCCGTGAGCGCCGACGAAGCGCTTCGCACGGCATATGCTTCGAGCGCCCCGCCGCCCGAGAGCATCAGGACGACGAGGACGGCCGCCAGGTGCTCACCGAGGATGACGGCCGTGACGATGGACATGCCGGCCAGCAGGTCCGAGCTGAACTCGCGGCCGAGGAGCTTGCTGGCCAGTCCGGCGACCAGCGGAATGCCGCCGAGGACGATGGCCGCCAGCAGCGGCAGGTCGCGCCACGGAAAGCCGAAAAGCCCGCCTTCGACCTCGATGCCGAACCGGAGCACGAGATGGATCGCGATGGCGGCAATGGCAACCGCGGCGATGACGACGTCGCGATTGAGGCGGGAGGCCGGCCGGCCGCCGGCCTTCGTTCCGGCCTGGTCTCGTCCGCTCACCGTGACAGTTCGCTCCCGCTTCGCCGCGGGGCGGTTGCGCCCCGGCGAACTTTGTGCCGGAACTCACGTAAGCTTCTGTAAGGAGGGGCCGTGTTCGAGACCATGCGCGCGATCAAGTTCCTGTTCGTCGGGCCCGCGGTCCTGCTGCTGCTCGTCGTGATCAACCTGATGACCTCACCAGGCGACTGGTGGGTGCAGTGGGCTGCCCTCGGCATCGGCATCGCGTGGATCATCAGCCTGTTCAAGGTCATTCGCGCGGCCATCATCGCCGGCGGCCTTGCCGCGCTCGGCGCCTACATCGTCAGCCGCAGACGAGAGTAAGGCACGGGCAGTTCAAAGTTCAAAGTTCAAAGTTCAAAACTCGTGGCCAACGGCTCGACACGCTCCGGCGTTCGGGCGTTTCAGGCAGGGCGACACGAACTTTGAACTCTCATCCGTTCCCTGCCGTTGACCGAATCAGCGTCAACAACAGATCCACGGCAACCGCGTTGTGCCCGCCCATCGGGATGATGATGTCGGCATAGCGCTTGCTCGGCTCGACGAAGTCCAGGTGCATGGGCTTGACGGTGGCCTGGTACTGGTCGATGACCGACTCCATCGTGCGGCCCCGATCGGCGACGTCGCGCTGCAGCCTCCGGATGAAACGCGTGTCCGAATCGGTGTCCACGAACACCTTGATGTCCATCAGGTCGCGGAGCGCGGCATCCGTGAAGATCAGAATGCCCTCGACGATGATGGCGCGCCTGGGCTCGAGCGTATCGGTATCGGCCAGCCGGTTGTAGCGGGCGAAGTCGTACCGCGGCGCCTGGATGGATCGGCCCGCCTTGAGGTCGCGCACGTGGCGGACCATCAGGCCGGTCTCGAGCGAATCGGGGTGGTCGTAGTTGAGCGCGGCCCGCTCCTCCAGTCGCAGGTCGCTGCGCTCGCGGTAGTAGCGATCGTGGTCGAGCACCGTCACCTGGTCGGATCCGAGACTCTCCACGATCCGGCGCACGACCGTCGTCTTGCCCGAGCCGGAGCCACCGGCGACGCCGATGATCATGCCGGCCTATTTCTTCTTCTTCGGGGGGAACTGCTTGACGATGTCGTTGACGACCTCCGCGAGCTTCTTCTCGCGCTGCGCCTGCGTGCGATCGCGGTGAACCTCCGCCTGCGCGAGGCCGCGCCAGATGGGTTGGGTGTCCGGCTTCATCATCTGGAGCACGAGCGAGCCCTGCTCGTAGATCTTGAGCGAAGTGGCAACCGCGGCAAACGGCGGCAGCCCCCAGGCGACCGTGCCGGGGAGGAACTGCCCCATCGTCTGGCCCGATGTGCTCACGCTCACGAGCGCGAAGTAGGTGACGAGGAAATCCGGCGCCTGCCCGTCCGCAGCCTTGACGAAGCCCTTCTTCTGAAGTGCCTGATCCACGCTGGCCACGATGGTGGGCTCGAAGCGAGCCTTGAGCGCGTCGGGGTCATCGTCTTTCGTTACCGCCATCTTCACCTGCCCCGCCCCGTCGGAGGGCCAGGCATAGGTCTTCAGCGGCGTGAAGTCCACGTCGGGATCGAAGCCCGCCTGCACCTTGACGCGTGCGGCGAGCGGGAGGGCGACTAGAACCAGCCCGGCCACGAGGACGACGAGGGTGCGGTGTTTCATGCAGGGATTATCGCAGGTTCAGCGGCTCCCGGCCCTTCGACTCGCTGGGCTCGCCTCCGCGTGGACCGCTTCCACCTTCGGCAAGGCTTCCACCTTCGCCCTCCCGGCTACGGCGGACGGGTCGTGCAGAGCCTTCGCGCGGATCGCGTGAACATGGCGTGCCAGCCGTCGCTCGCAGTCCGCCTTCGCCAAGGCTACGGCGGACAGCCTCCGCATGGATTGCGAGCGGAGGCTGGTGCGGAAGAAAGGACTCGAACCTTCACCCGGTTGCCCGGACCAGCTCCTGAGGCTGGCGCGTCTGCCAATTCCGCCACTTCCGCAAGTGCCGGGCTCGACCCGGCGGCAGGAAAGACATATTATAACGCACGGGATTCAGGCGGCTCCACCGCGAAGAGGAATCGGCCCTTCCTGATGGCCGTCTGCGCCTCGATCACGGCCAGGAACGCCTGCACGGCATTCGAGAGCGATGCGTCGCGGCGATGGACCAGGCGTACTTCCCTCTCGAAAGCCAGCTCCGGCACCGGGATCCGCACGAGCTCCCGCCGGCTGACCTCCCCCTCCACCGCAATGGCCGGCAGGAGCGCCACGCCGTTGCCCATCGCCACGAACTTCTTGATCGCGTCGATGGTCGGCATCTCGACCGGCATCCGGAGCTGCACGCGCTGCTCGCGGAAGGTCGCGATCACCCGGTGCCGATACGGCGACGCGACGTGGTGCGCGACGAAGGACTCCTGCGCCAGCTCCTTGAGGCTCACGCTCGAGCGGCGCGCCAGGGCGTGCCGCGGCGGAACGACGAACGCCAGATCGTCGCGGTAGACGACGATGGCCGTCAGGAGATCGAGGTCGGGGCGAAACGTCACGACGCCCATGTCGGCTCCGTAGTCGAGCACCTGCCCCGGAATCCGGCTCGCCAGTGCCCGCTGCACCGTGACGTGCACCGCCGGGTACAGCCGGCGAAACTCGTGCAGGTGCGGCAGGAGGTAGAGGCACGTCAGCTCGTTGGCCGCCAGCGTCAGCCGGCCCGACCTGAGCTCCTTGACGTCGTCCAGGGCCGCGAGCGCCTGCTTGTGGAAGTTCATGAGCCGCTCGGCGTGGACCGCCAGCACCCGACCGGCATCGGTCAGCACCCCGCGGCGGCTGGCCCTGTCGAAGAGCGGGCTGCCGATCTCGTCCTCCAGGCGCTTGATCGTCTGGCTGATGGCCGGCTGCGTGCGGTAGAGCGCCTTGGCCGCGGCCGAGAAGCTCCCTTCCCGAATCACGGTCAGAAACGCTTCGAGCTGACCCAGTTCCATCCGCCAAGTATAAGTGCACACACATGTTGCGATAGATATTATTACTTTGATTTATTTTCGCCCGGCCCTCACACTCGTGGGCCATGGAGCGAGAACGGGTTCGGATCTTCGACACGACGCTCAGGGACGGCGAGCAGGCACCGGGATTCAGCATGACCGCGGCCGAGAAGGTGCGGATGGCGGAACAGCTCGACGAGCTTGGCGTGGACATCATCGAGGCCGGCTTCCCCATCTCGTCGGACGGGGACTTCGAGGCGGTCTGGGCCGTCGCCGCCAGGGTCCGGCGAGCAACGATTGCCGGGCTGGCGCGTGCCGTGACGGGGGACATCGACCGCGCCTGGGCGGCCCTGTCGGGCGCCCGCAAGCCGCGGATTCACGTCTTCCTCGCGACCTCGGACCTGCACCTCGAGCACAAACTCCGGATCGACCGCGCGACGTGCCTGGCCCGGACGCGGGAATCGGTGGCGTACGCCAGGGCGCGGACCGCCGACGTGGAGTTCTCGGCGGAAGACGCCACGAGGAGCGACCTCGACTTCCTGTGCGACGTGGCTGCGGCCGCCGTCGAGGCGGGCGCCACCACGATCAACCTGCCGGACACGGTCGGCTACGCGCTCCCCGCCGACATCACCCGGATGTTCACGGCGGTCGCGCGCCGCGTCGGTCGCGGCGTTACGCTCTCGGCCCATTGTCATGACGATCTCGGCATGGCCGTGGCCAACTCGCTGGCCGCCGTGCAGGCCGGAGCCCGGCAGGTGGAATGCACGATCAACGGCATCGGCGAGCGCGCGGGCAACGCGGCGCTCGAAGAGGTCGTGATGGCCATGCACGTCCGCCGCGAGGCGCTCCCCTTTGACACGTCCATCTCCACGACCGAACTCGTCCCGGCCAGCCAGGCCCTGAGCGCCATCGTCGGAGTCGCCCCGCCGCCGAACAAGGCCATCGTCGGCGACAACGCGTTCGCACACGAGTCGGGCATCCACCAGGACGGCATGCTCAAGCACGAGCTCACCTACGAGATCATGCGCCCCGAATCGGTCGGGGCCGCGGGCACACGGCTCGTCCTCGGCAAGCACTCGGGCATGCGGGGCCTCGACGCGCGGTGCCGCGCGCTCGGCCATCGCCTCCGCCAGCCTGAGCTGGAGCGGATCTACCGGCGTGTCACCGAGCTCGCCGATCGCACCAAGTCGGTGGACGATGAGCACCTGGCGGCCATCGTTCGGGAAGAGATGGCGCCGGCCGCGCACGTGGCGCGGGGTGCGCAGGTTTCGTCGGAGGCCGCATGGCGCTGAAGGTCGTCTGCCTGCCCGGTGACGGCATCGGTCCCGAAGTCACGGCCGAAGCCATCCGCCTGCTCACGCACGTCGCCGATCTGTTCGGCCACACGGTCCACGTGGAGTCGCACGCGATTGGAGGCGACGCCATCGAACAGTCGGGCACGAGCCTGCCGGACGCGACGCTCGCGGCGTGCCTCGACGCGGACGCGGTGCTCCTCGGCGCGGTGGGCCATCCCCGGTTCGAGGACCGTGCGCCCTCGAATCGGCCCGAAGCGGGCCTGCTGGCGCTGCGGCAGGCGCTCGGCGGGTTTGCCAACCTCCGGCCGGCGGCCTGCCACCCTGCGCTCGTGGACCGCACGCCCTTCCGTGCGGAGCGCGTGCGCGGCGCCGACCTGATCATCGTGCGCGAGCTGCTCGGCGGCCTCTACTTCGGCGAGCCTCGCGGCTACGACGGCGACCGCGGCTTTAACACCCTCGCCTACACGCGCCCGGAGGTGGAGCGCATCGCCCGCGTCGCCTTCGACCTGGCACGCGGCCGGCAGCGTCGCGTCGCGTCGATCGACAAGGCGAACGTGCTCGAGACCTCCCGGTTGTGGCGTGCCACGGTCACCGGCGTCGCACGCGAGTATCCCGACGTGGCGCTCGAGCACGTGTACGTCGACACCTGCGCCATGCGGCTGGCCACCTCGCCCACGAGCTTCGACGTGGTGCTGGCCGACAACCTGTTCGGCGACATCCTGAGCGATCAGGCCGCATCGGTGGCCGGTTCGCTCGGCGTGCTGCCCTCGGCCTCCATCGGCGGCGCCGTGGATCTCTACGAGCCCGTGCACGGCTCGGCGCCGGACATCGCCGGACGCGGTCTCGCCAACCCGATTGGCGCCGTTCGGAGCGTGGCCATGATGCTGCGCCTCTCCGCGGGTCTGCCGCACGAAGCGTCCGTGCTCGAGCGCGCCATCGACAGCGCGCTCGCCGGCGGCGCGCGGACCGCCGACCTGGCCGGACCGGGCGACCGCGCGCTCTCGACGCGGGAGATGGGCGAGGCGATCGAATATGCGCTCACCGAGATCGTCGATCACCAGCACGCCTATCACGCGGTCTAGGGGAGCGATGAGAACCACCGGCGCGGACATCCTCTGGTCGTGCCTCGTCGAGCACGGCGTCGATACGGTCTTCGGCTACCCCGGGGGCGCCATTCTTCCCGCCTACGATCGGCTGCTGGACCATCCGATCCGCCACGTGCTGGTGCGTCACGAGCAGAGCGCCGCGCACATGGCTGACGGCTACTCGCGGGCGAGCGGCCGCGTGGGCGTGGCGCTCGCGACATCGGGCCCTGGCGCAACCAACCTCGTCACCGGCATTGCCACGGCCATGATGGACTCGATCCCCATCGTCTGCATCACGGGCCAGGTGCCTGCGGCGCTCCTCGGCTCCGATGCCTTCCAGGAAACCGACATCACCGGCATCACGTTGCCGATCACGAAGCACAACTTCCTGGTGCAGCGGGCGGAGGACATCGCGCCCACGATTCGTCAAGCGTTCCGGATTGCCACGACCGGCCGGCCCGGCCCGGTGCTCGTGGATATCACGAAGAATGCACAGCAGGAGGTGGTGAGCACGGAGTGTCGTGAAGGGATCACGGACGGTCGGGAGGCGATCGCGGCGCGTCGGGACTCCGGTCCGGGCGTCACTGACTCCGCGCTCGTCCTGGCTGCGGATCTCATCGCGCGCTCCGAGCGCCCGGTCATTCTGGCCGGCCACGGCATCCTCGAGAGCGATGCGATGGCGGAGCTTCGCGAGCTCGCGGAACGCGCGGACATCCCGGTGGCGGTGACGCTGCTCGGCATCGGCGCGCTCCCGGCCGAGCACCCGCTCAATCTCGGCATGATGGGCATGCACGGCGAGGCGTGGGTCAACGAGGCCATCCAGGACGCCGATCTCCTCATCGCGCTCGGCATGCGCTTCGACGATCGCGTCACGGGCCGGCTGGCGGCCTACGCACCGAAGGCCAGGAAGATTCACGTCGACATCGACCCGACCGAGATCGACAAGAACGTCCGTGCGGACGTCGGCATCGTCGGCGACCTCCGGGACGTACTGACGGCGCTCCTCCCGCACGTCGAGCCGTCGTGTCACGCCAGATGGCAGGCGCGCATCCGGTCCTTTGCCGGCGGACCCACCGTCCGGGATCTCACGGGCATCGACGACGAGGGACCGCTCCAGGCGGCGCAGGTCATCCACGACATC